>JANLHI010000033.1 GCA_024654525.1 Patescibacteria group bacterium
AGGCACTGCCACCACCCTTACGTGGAGCTCTGCCAATGCGATCTCGTGTACCGCCTCTCAAGGCTGGAGCGGTTCAAAGACTTCCAGTGGTTCCGCCACCTTCACTCCCCAGACCACGACGACCTACACTCTCCTCTGTAAGGGGGGTGCGGGAGACCAGGTATTAAAGTCGGTGACGGTCACGGTGACGGGGACAGGGACGGCGCCGGCGCCTGAGCCGCAGCCGATCGCAGGCGCTGACTTGAATGGCTATGTCGCAGAGTACGAATGCCGCAAGGGAAATCCGAATTGTGATGTGGATGTGGAGGCGCTTACGAAACAAAGTTGTGACACCATCGTCTATCCTTCCGACCCAGACTGGTCAAAGATAGAAGATCATCCCGAATACACCACGTACTGTATTGCGGCGGGAGATCACACGGACAAAAACGTTCTCTATCTTTTGTTCTCCGGAACCTCTAATAATCGCAAGGTGCTCCGCTATTACGATTCGGCAGATGATGGCAAGCATCCGGTAGCACAATCTTCAAGTAAGCGCGCACGTCTTTTTGCGGTGCAACTTAAAAATAGTGCGAGCTACTGGTTGGTTCATCGGCTCACCTTTGATGCCGGCGGCAGAGATGTAAATGCATCCGTCCGTTTTTCGTGGGGAGATGGAAACAAGGGCAGTAGCTTTAATGTTTTTGACAGACTACTTTTTCAAAACGATGAAGCGCATTTCTTCCAGATGGGTGGTCAAGTGAAATATGGTACCGGGAATCCCGATAACACCATTCAAAATAGCGTTTTCCGCAATCCGGTCATCAGCCGACAATTTGAAGCGCAGTGTATTAACGCGTCAGGAGGTCCGCGGCTTCATATTGTTAATAACGAAATATATAACTGCCAGAAAGGGATTGCGATTGGGGATGGAGTATGGACACACGAAGGACTTATTATTGAAAATAACGACGTGTATGCCACCACTGCGGCGTATACCGACTGTAAGGGGAATTATAACGGCGTTGGACCTTGCGCTATTACCGAAGACCTCATTTCGCTCAAGGCGGGCGGTACGATTCAGAACCCGGCGCGTATTTTCCATAATCGCCTTTGGGGTTCACGGAATGGAGATGATAACCTAGGATTGACGCTTAATGGAAGTGGTTCTTCCATTGGACTTAGTAATACCGGAGTCTCGGATGGATTACAGGTACAACAAGGTTATTACGGAGGTGATTATGTGCGCATAGATAAAAATATAATATTTGATAGCGGTGAGGGTGTGTCTCCATCGTTTCCTGTTGCGGACCACATTTCAGTTATCGGAAACATTTTCTGGAAGATAAAAGGTAAAAATTGGGATTGGAGTTTTGATACGGTGACGCTGGATTTTGGTGCCACCGATCTCGCGGAAACTTATTTCAATATATTCTTAGATTCGGGCGTATTGCATCGATTTGGGTGGGGCAATACTCATGACACACAATGCAATCAATTCATCAATACCGAAGGAGTGGTTGATGGTGATCTGCGAAGTGGTGTGATTATTGCCAAAAATGCCTTTTATAACACTCCCGCGCTTACTACAGCTTCTCCGAGCCAAGATATCACTCGTTCATCAGCATCAGAGTCAAACAATCAGGAGTATTGTTTCTACCGCAAACTCTTAACTTCCCCCGAACGTGTTTGTATTCCGAATGCGAAAACAACCACCGCAAGTCCGCATTACAACCAGTGCGCCTCAGGAGTTGGGCAAAGGACTGGCATCGGCATCAATGACAAGATATGGACATGGGCAGACACCCTTTTCGGACAATGAAAAGCGTTGAAAAGCAATAAAAATATGCAAAACTGGCCTTTATATAAAGGCCAGTTTTGCACAGGTGTCCCTTTACAATGGACAAATATAAGGTATAATGGAATTTATTAAAGTCACTTCGTCTTTGTAATGACAATTACAGGATACACACTATGGTAGAAGGATTATCCTCATTAAAAACACGATCCTCCCAAGAACACAATCAAATTGCGGGTTTTGAATATAGCAATAAAATCAACCGGGCAGAGCAAGAGCGCTCTGCCCGGTTGATCGCTCAAGAAGGGAACTATAAAACTATTACTAACGAATTGGAAAAAAACGGGTTGTTTGGCGAACAAATAAAGCGCGTCAAAGAACAGGTGTTTGTTGGTTTTTTGACTCCTGAAAATTGGAAAATGCTTACGACGCTTGAGTTATTTGATAAAAGCACTTTTGAGCATTCTGTGGATACGTATCATATTGCCCGCAACAAGATAGAGAAAGTGCTTGACGGCCAGGTAATTATTGCCAAATTAATAGAACAGGAAGGGGTGACCCTTGAACAGTTTTATCGAGCGTGCCTCTTCCATGATATCGGAAAAGTAGAGATTCCAAATTTTCTTATAAACAACAAACTTACCGATCGGGATTGGGTGGATATTCTTTGCCGAATGGTCTGCGATGAGCATAACGAAGAATTATCACGCGCGGTGATGAAGAAAACAGGTCTTTCGTCGGGCGCTCTCTCCGACGAAGAGCATTTACGGGCGGTATTGGCAGAGAAGCATATTCGGGCCGTAAAATTGGTACCGGTCAAAGAAGCGCTTACCGGCGAAGAGATTGAAGAACTAAAAGTGCGCGGATTTTCTCCCGACATGTCGCTTGGAAAGATACTTGAGGCGCACGAGGAAGCTTCGGAGCGTATCTTACTTGAGGCACAGCTCCATATTGAAGGAAAACTAGTGGGACAGCATCATAACTATAAAGGGAAAAAGATAGATGAAATGGAAATTCCCATTGCCACCAGCTCGCTCTGTATCAGTGTGAGTTTGGCCGATGTGATGCATCTTGCGGATGTACAGCAGGCACTTGAACAAATACGATCATATAAGACAAAACAATCAAAAATACAGGTATTGGCAACTCTGGTGCATCAAGCGCAATTAGGGTATGTCTCTGAGTACATTACCTATCTTTGGGTGAGTGATGAAATGAAAGATGTTTCTTCCGAGGAGTTGGAGAGCGAGGACAACAAAGCTGACTTGCTTACTATACGCGCACTCACTGAACGTTATCATACTGCTTAAGCAGGACACTTTAAATAGCCCCACAAAATAAAATGCCCCCTAATTGGGTGGCATTTTATTTTAATGGACATTACCAATTGACCTTTATATAAAAACAACAAGCCTATTAAAGACACTTGACACTGGTGTATAAAGGACATAATATTCGGACGTAATCAAGCTTTGATCGGGTGGAACGAAAATGAGCGAGTGTCCTTTGAAAATTACTTGGACAGGTTGTCTGAAGAGTAATTGGAAAATACAGAAAAGGGTACTCAATCAAGATTGTGCTTTGCACGATCTCTTTCCCCGATTGAGTACCCCTTTCTCTATTTCTCACTTTGCCCTTGAAGGCTCTTTTAAGGTATGTTGTGAAATACTACTTTTGTTACAGTAT
>JANLHI010000002.1 GCA_024654525.1 Patescibacteria group bacterium
GTGCAGGCTTGTCAGAATTGCAAAACACAATTTACGATTGAGCCGGAAGATTTTGATTTCTACAAAAAAATAGACGTTCCTCCGCCGACGTTTTGCCCGGAATGCCGATATCAACGGAGGCTTATGGTGCGCAATGAAAGGAATTTTTACAAGAGGGAATGTGATTTGTGCAAAAACAGCATTGTTTCTATGTATTCTGCAGAAAAGCCGTTTCCGGTGTATTGCTCGGAGTGTTGGTGGGGCGATGGATGGGATCCGATGCAGTATGGCGCGGAATACGACTTTTCGAAGCCTTTTTTCGTGCAAATAAGGGAATTACAAGAAAAAGTTCCTCGTCCTCACTTGCGTTGTACAAATCTTAAGAATAGCAATTTTTGCAATTATGTCGCTGACGGAAAGGAATGCTATCTATGTTTCGGTTCTATTGAAGTAGAGAATTGTTTGTATGGGTCGCCGTACGGGTCAAAATATTGCATAGATACATACCTCGCCCGAGAATCCGAATTTTGTTACGAATGTACGGATTGCGAGAATCTTTCGCATTGCATATTTTGTCAGGATTGTTCGTCTTCGATAAATCTTTCTTATTGTTTTGATTGTAAAAATTGTCAGGACTGTATTGGATGTGTGGGATTACGCAATAAAAACTATTGCGTGTTTAATGAGCAGCTTTCGAAAGAGGATTATGAAAAGGAAAAATCTCGGCTTTTGGGCAACGGTCGCACGATGCACAATGAGGTTCGAAAAAAACATGAAAAACTTAAGAATCGGATTCCGCACCGTTTTGCAACTACGTTGCAGTGCGTGGGGGTGAGTGGTGATCATATCGTGCAGTCGAAGAATGCGCGCCAGTGTTTTGATGTAAAACGTACGGAGGATTGTGCATATTGCGTGCGTATGATTGATGCAAAAGATACATATGACACAAACTATTGTGAGTATCTTGAGCTTTGCTATGACTATTTGGGATTTTGGAAAATGGCGCGAAGCAGGTTTTCGAATACATGCGGTGAGGGATCGGATATCGAATATTCTGATTTTTGTTCGGGATCTTCGTTTCTGTTTGGATGTGTGGGAGTCCGAAAAAAGGATTATTGTATTTTAAATAAACGTTATCCCAAAGATGAATACGAAAAAATAAAGGCAAAGATTATTGTGCATATGAATGAAATGCCGTACGAAGGGAAAAACGGGCGTGTATACCGATATGGGGAATTTTTTCCTGCAGAAATTTCACTTCTTGCGTATAACGAATCGGTGGCGCAGGATTTTTTCCCGCTATCTCGAGAAGAAGTTGTTTCCAAGGGGTTTATATGGAAGGAGCCGGAGGAACGTCATTATTCGGTTACTATAACGCCGGATGCAGTGCCGGAACACATTGAAGACATTCCGGATTCCATTGTAGACGAGGTTGTTGGATGCGCGCATGAGGGAGGGTGTAATCACCAGTGCACGACTGCGTTCAAAATCATTACTCCGGAGCTCCAATACTACAGGAGGATGAACTTGCCCTTACCACAGCTTTGTCCGAATTGCAGACATTATGAGCGTCTCGCGCAAAGAAATCCTCTCCGGGTATGGCGCAGGCAATGCGATTGCGTGGGTGTGGCATCAATAAACGGGGTATATCACAATACTATTTCGCACTCTCACGGGGATAAACGGTGTCCGAATAAATTTGAGACTCCGTATGATTCTAACCGTCCTGAAATCGTATACTGTGCGCAGTGCTACAACAATGAAATTGTATAAATGCATTATATCCCTGATTCGCACGAATTAGGGATATAATGTTTAGTGCAAATGAGTGGTGATTGAAGGGTGCATATGCCGGCATGTTATTATCGTCATATATGGGGACTCCAAATTTATTCTCAGGAACAAAGAAAAAAAAGTTTTACGCATATTTCATTCCCGAAGGGAAGAAGCAGGGGATTATGGTGGGATGGGATGAATGTGAGAAGTTGGTACGGGGCAAGAAAGATGCCCGTTTTAAGGGCTTTAAAACCGAAGAAGAGGCGAAAGAATGGCTCAAGAGTGGTGCAAGATATGATATGAAAAGTGTACAAAAACTTGAAAAGGGAATTTATTTCGATGCGGGGACAGGGCGTGGGGAAGGGGTAGAAATAAGCGTAACGAATGAAAAAGGAAAAAATCTTTTACACAGAGCACTTTCGAAAGAAGAGTTGAACAGCTTTAAAAAATATTCACTGGGAAAAGAAGTAACGAACAATTATGGTGAGCTTTTGGCGTGTAGGTACGCGATTGAGATTGCGATGAAAGGGAAAGAAAAAAAAGTTTTTGGAGACAGTAAGCTTGTAATTGAATTTTGGACAAAGTGGAGAATAAAAAAAGATGTATCGGAAGAAACATTCGCACTTGCACGCGAGGTTGCAGGGCTTCGGAAAGAATTCGAAATGAAAGGAGGAGAGGTACTCCGAATCTCCGGAGATAATAACCCGGCCGATTTAGGGTTTCATTAAGTTGATTGTTTTTTCGAAAATGGTATAATAAAAATGTAATTCAGACAGTCGCTCTTTGGTGAAAACTCAAAGAGAGGAAAGTCCGGACACCACGCTGGTAATTAATTATTAGTTACCGGTAATACGTAGCGGCTAACAGCCGTCATGCGAAAGCATAGAGGTGCGAGCAGTGACGCTTCGACCTGAAAAGGTCAAAGGGACCCAATCCCAAGCTCGAAGGTCTAACTTCGCTATAGGGATAAAAAAGCGAAGGTGAAACGGCTAAATCCTTACCGGGTGCAAGACCGTATTTCCCGCATCGTTGTGGGATTTGAGTCGCATAGCCCTGAGTTTATTGAAGGGCTTGAGTCTGAGAGTAATCAAAGACCCAGACAAATGACTGTCGCTCCGGTGTAAATCGGAGGCACAGAATCCGGCTTATCGAATTACCAAAACCCTCCGCCACTGGCGGAGGGTTTTGTATTGTGCAATTTGAGGAAAATCAAAGATTATCATATAATTCAAGACATTCAACTATGAAAAAAAGGGTTTTCGCAGGAGATATTATAAGTCATATAGGAGAAGAGATTACCTTTACAGGTTGGGTTCATGCCCGTCGCGATCATGGAAAGCTTGTATTTATAGACCTCCGTGACAGGAGTGGTGTGGTTCAGGTGGTATTCGGTCCGAGCATTAAAAATGCCGGCGAATTAAGGCTTGAATATCTTATAAAAATTACAGGTGAGGTAAAGAAGCGCCCTCAGGCGATGGTGAATGAAAAGACCCCAACGGGGCAGTACGAGGTAAGCGCAAAAAAACTTGAGATTATTAGCGCTTCTGAGGCGTTGCCTATTCCGGTGGACTCCGATGGATATGAGGTAGATGAAGAAGTGCGAATGAAATATCGCTATCTCGATCTTCGAAGAGAGCGAATGAAGCGCAATCTTAAAGTAAGGCACGATGTCGCACATTTCATCAGAGTCTATCTTGTTGAGAAAGGTTTTTGGGAAATAGACACCCCCATACTTACCAAATCGACACCCGAAGGTGCTCGCGATTTTCTTGTGCCGTCCCGCCTTCAACAAGGAAAGTTCTATGCACTACCTCAGTCACCTCAACAATATAAACAGATGTTGATGATTGCGGGCGTGGAAAAATATTTCCAAATTGCGCGTTGTTTTCGCGATGAAGATCCTCGTGCAGACCGTGCGTACGGAGAGTTTACACAACTCGATATAGAAATGTCATTTGTAACACAGGAAGACATTTTGCAACTTACCGAAGATCTTTTTACAAAACTATGCGCAGAAATATTTCCGGAGAAACACATCATGCAGACGCCGTGGCCTCGTCTTACACACAAGGAAACAAAAGAAAAGTATGGCACTGACAAGCCCGACTTGCGCAAGGATAAGAATGATCCGAATGAGCTTGCGTTTTCATGGACAGTTGACTTTCCGCTTTTTACCGAGCAGACCAAGGAGGATTTTTTCCATGGTTCGGGCGTGGCGAAGTTTGCGCCGTCGCATCACATGTTCACGGCGCCTCATCCTGATGATATTCCTCTCCTCGACGCCGACCCTATGAAAGTCCGCGGGCTTCAGCATGACATGGTGTTGAACGGCTTCGAGGTGGGCGGCGGGAGTATTCGTATTCATGACCCGAAAATTCAAGAGAAAGTATTTGACCTCATTGGATTTAGTAAAGAGCAAAAGGAACAGTTCTCTTACTTCCTGAATGCATTTGTCTACGGGACGCCGCCACACGGCGGTATTGCACCGGGGTTTGACCGGTTTATTTATGCGGCACTGGGAGAGAAAAGCGTCCGCGAGGTAATACCGTTTCCCGCGAGCGCGGGCGGGACTACATCGGTAATGACGGCGCCTTCGGAGGTAAAAAAGGGACAATTAGACGAGCTTGGAATTGAGATTAAGAAAGGAAACAAACAATGATGAACGAAATTTTAGGTTTTGCAGCTGGCAGCTTAGTCGCTATTTCGGTTTTCCCCCAGGTTTATAAATCCTGGAAAACGAAATCCACAAGGGATATTGCGATATCGTGGAGCCTCATAAATCTTGCAGGTCAAGTATTATGGGTTGTCTATGGGTTTCTTATTTCAAGTTATTCACTGGTTATTATGAGCGGCGTCACGCTATTAATGAATGTCTCAATGATTGTTTTAAAGCTAAGATATGGCTAGTTTCTACATTACTAATTCGCATTATTTAGAACCCAATTCGCGATATTAGCGATTACTCCATGAAAGGCATCCACTTCCCATTATTCAAAACGAAAATCGACAAGCTTCGGCAGAAGTTTGATTTGAGCGACCCGAAAGAGCGGAAGAAGTATTTTCACGCGAAGGCGGGAAAAGAAATTGTGAAGCTTCGGAAATATCTCAAGAAAAACACATTTGTGGGATATCTCCTCGGCAAAAAAAATTCAGGGAAAGGAACATATTCAAAACTTTTTATGGAAGCGGTGGGTGCGGAGCATGTGCAACATATTTCCGTGGGAGACGTGGTGCGTGATGTGTTTATGGCAATTTCTTCGAAGAAACGGAAAAAAGAATTAGTGCATTTCTTGGAGCATAACTATAGGGGATTCCATTCGATTGAAGAGACGGTTGAGTTGATTGCCGGGAAAAGCCAAGCGACACTTATTCCCTCCGAACTTATTCTTGCGCTTATCAAGTACGAAATTTCAAAGCGTCCCAAGAAGGCGCTCTTTATTGATGGGTTCCCGAGGGCAATCGATCAAATCACTCATTCGCTGTTTTTGAAAGAAATTATCGGATATCGCGATGATCCTGATTTTTTCATTTTTATTGAGGTTCCGGAAGCGGTTATCGACGAACGCATGAAGTCTCGCGTGGTGTGTCCAATTTGCAAGACACCTCGTGGCTTAAAACTTCTCACTACAAAGAACGTGGGATATGACGAAGATATGAAGCAGTTTTATCTTACGTGTGACACTTCAAGTTGTGCGGGCGCGCGTATGATGGCGAAGGAGGGGGATGAGCTTGGCATTGAACCAATCCGAAAACGGCTCGAGCTCGACGACCAGATTTTCCGTCGCCTCATATCGCTTCGGGGAATTCCAAAAATCCATCTTCGAAATTCGATTCCGGTTTCGCAAGCGAAAAAGTATGTTGATGACTATGAGATTACTCCTTCCTATGACTATCGTCGAGACCGAAAATCGGGAAAAGTGATTACCACACAAAAACTTTGGACAGTAAAGGATGATGAAGATGTGAAGTCATACAGCTTGCTCCCACCTGCAATTGTGGTGTCTCTTATCAAACAGATTGTGGAAGTATTGGATCTTTAGGCTTTCTTAAATGCATCATCTTTTAGTATTAGTTTAGGGAAAGTTTATCATTTTTTCTTCTGTATTTTTTTAAGCAACATATCCAAGTCGCCATCAAGCACTTTTTCTATATTGTGCACTTTTGCGCCAAATCGATGGTCGGTAATGCGATCGTCGGGGAAATTATACGTGCGGATTTTTTCCGAACGGTCGGCGGATCCCACTTGTTCGCGTCGCATGTCGGTAACTGATCCGGTGGCTTTATGTTGCTCCATCTCGTACAATTTCGCACGGAGAATTTCAAGCGCTTTCTCACGGTTCGCATGCTGTGAACGTTCTTCACGGCAAGAAATCACAATGCCAGTGGGTTTGTGAAGAATCCTCACCGCAGTTTCCACTTTATTTACGTTTTGTCCTCCCGGCCCTCCCGCGCGTGAAAAGCTTACTTCCAAGTCTCCTTGGTTTATATTTACTTCTTTTGCCTCGACAATCGGCAGTACGGCAACAGATGCAGTCGATGTGTGTACGCGTCCCGCTTTTTCCGTTTTTGGAATACGTTGCACACGGTGCACACCCGATTCATGTTGCAGTGCTTCATATGCTCCATCGCCTTTAATTTCAGCAACTAAAGACTTAAAACCACTCAAAGAATTCTCGTTTTTATCAAGAACGGAAAACGTCCAATTTTGCTGTGTGGCATAGCGTTGGTACATTCGCGCCAAATCACCCGCAAATATAGAAGCTTCATCTCCTCCCGCGCCAGCTCTTATTTCGAGAATTATCTTTCGAGGATTCATGTTGTTACATATCTAATAAAATATTATTATCATATATGGTATACTAAATCCAATGGTTATTCTAGAGAAGTTATTACTTATAGTGGATGATGAGCCCTATTTTCGGGAAATTTTTTCAAAAAAACTTACTGCTTCCGGTTTTCATGTAGAAACTGCGGGAAGTGGAGAAGAAGGAGTAATCAAAGCAAAAGAGATGCGTCCTGATCTTGTGTTGATGGATGTAAAAATGTTGGGTATGGATGGAGTGCAGGCAATGATGAAAATTAAAGAAGATCCCGATATGAAAGATATGAAGGTTGCTTTTCTTACCAGTGCGGGAGAACGAACCGAAGAAGCTGGATATGAAGGAGATCGCCAAGCGGCAAAGGGAATCGGCGCAGTGGGGTATATTCAAAAAACGAATAATCTCGACGAAATTGTGATGCAGGTGAAGGAGATACTCAAGGCGCATTCATGACCACTCTACGAAGGAGGAAGCCAAAAGTGCTAGTGGTGGATGATGAAGATTCGTTCTTGGAAATTATGAAACTACAGCTTAAATCATCCGGTTTTAAGTCCGCTTCTCTGCATTCCGGGGTTCCCGGAGAAGTGATTGCTTATTGTAAGAAAAATACTCCCGATCTTGTATTGCTCGACATATATTTTTCGGAAAGTCCACATGGTTTTAAAATCGCACATGCACTCAAGGAAAATCCTGCAACATCTGAAATAAAAATTCTATTTTGGAGCGCGGCAGGAAGAGAGGTATCATACGGTTCTTTTTCATCTGAATGGAAAGGGGATAGAAACGATATTTTAGATAAGACAGAAAACATTTCCCTGGTTACGGAAAAAATCCGCGGAGCGCTTGCTTATAGCGGATAGTGACCATGGAAGAAGTTTCATTAAGGATTCTTAAGAACTTCTCCGAATTCGACAATCATACAAAAGTTGTCCATGTTATGCGTAGGGATGTGGGACTCGATGGATTTATTGCAATCCATCGAGAGTGCCAAGGATGTTCTATCGGGGGAACCCGCTTTTTTGAATATCTATCTCCTCATGATGCGTTGCGGGATGCATTGCGTCTTTCCAAGGCAATGACGTATAAGTGTGCTATGGCGGGGATTGCGTTGGGAGGAGGAAAGGGGGTATTGATGAAGCCACGCTATTCTTTTGATCGCAGTGCATTATTGCATGCCTATACGGAAGCTTTAAACGAATTAAAAGACTTTTATACAGGAGAAGATGTGGGAATGACGCAGGACGACGCTGCTACAATGGCGGCGCATTCGCCTTATATTGTAGGGAAACCCGGTATGGGCGGGGATCCGGGCCCATGGGCTGCATTAAGCGTGTATTACGCGATTCTTACAGCACTTGAGGAGGTATATGGAGAGAAGAATGTGAGGGGGAAAAAATTTGCAGTGAAGGGTTTGGGAAATGTGGGAAGTAAGATAGCGAAGCTTCTCCTTCGTGATGGGGGAATTATATTTGGCGCGGATATTGACGAAGTAACGATACGAAGAATAAGGAAAAATATTCCTGAAGTACACATTGTTTCTCCCGAGGAAATTCATACGATTCCAGTCGACGTATATATTCCTTGCGCATTAGGAGGGGAATTCGACGTGGCGAAAGTAGAAAAGCTTGCATGCCGCATTGTATGCGGAGGTGCGAATAATCAGCTTGCATCTCCGGAAGTGGGACGTCTTCTGGCGAAGCGAGGAATATGGTATGTCCCGGATTACGTTGCAAACGCAGGAGGACTTATAAATGTTGCCGCAGAGTTGCATCCCAAAGGATATCAAGAAGATCGTGTGCGTGTTCATGTAAAAGAGGTTTCAAGAATTGTACGGAAGATTCTCCGTGCGTCTCGTGAAGATGGAAACCCCCCGGGCGAGATTGCCGATGCGATTGCCGAGGCTGCGTTTTCTGAGTACTTCGTCAATACAGTGAGTGAAGATTATATTTGTACAAAAGAAAACTACAGAGCATGGCAGGTACACCCGAAGGATTTTCCTTGTGATGCTTCGTGGAGCGAGAAACTTCTTTTTCTTGTTCGCTTTGCAATTCTTGCGCCATCAAGCCACAACTGCCAGCCATGGTATTTTGTAGTGAAAGAGAAAAAAATATTACTGAAGCCCGATTTTTCGAGGGCTCTTCCCGTGAGCGATATACATAACCGACATCTGTATTTTGCGCTTGGATGTGCGCTTGAGAATCTCCTTATTGCCGCTGACTATTATGGATTTAAGGCGCATGTTTCGTATTTTCCAGATACCGATACTGCCGCCATGGTATCTTTTTCGGGAGAGCAGAGAATTCCTTCGGAATACATTCGAGATCATCTTATTTTTTCTATCCCACGCCGGATGATGAATCGCGCGCCTTATGACAGACGTATGCCGAATTCTTCTTTTTTTGAAATTGTTCGGAAACTTTCCGTGCCTCCGCTTGAATTTTGTATCATTACCAATGATATACAGAAAAGAACACTTACAGAGATTCTTCTTTCATTTCGCTACCGTGCATTTGATGATGGAGAATTTCGCGAAGAGCTTTCTTCGTATAAACGCACCAATCTTACCCGTAAATTTCTTGGTATGCCGGGATTTACCATGGGATTTAACACGCCATTTTCTCTTATTGCTCCGTCGCTCATTCGGCGTATGAATGTAATGCGGTTTATTCAAAACACGGATAGAAAGATGCTTACGATGCACACTCCGGTGTTTATAGTTGTTGCCACGCATCAAGAAGATGAGTTTCACTGGTTACAAAGCGGAAAAGCCGCAGAACGTATGATGCTTGAAGCAGAACGTTCTGGCATTGCAGTAGCGGGGAGTGCAATGCCTCATGAATCGGGAGTATTCAGAGATCTTTTTCCTTCTTCGGTATACCCACAGCTTTTTTTCCGTGTGGGGCATACATCCCATACATCGGGACATTCTCCACGTCTTCCTGCAGAACGTGTGAGCACGGTATTTCCTTTCTAATATGTCAATGTATCCCATTCCACTTATACAACAATTTCGGGGGTCTGCGCCAAAGCTTCTTGATCTTCTTTCCGAGAGAGATGAAGAATATTGGATAAGGAGAGGAGAAGCAGAAGCACTACGGCTTTTCCATGAAATGGTACGCCGTGTTCCTGCATACCGGCTTTTTTTGCGCGAATATGGTGTGAAAAATATGGGGTTCATTCGTTCGGTAGATGATATGAAAGAAATTCCTATTATCAGTAAAGACAACTATCTTTTAAAATATCCTTTGGAACAGTTGTGTTGGGACGGAAATTTCAAATCGCGGCAGTTTATAATTTCCTCGACATCAGGTTCTACAGGGCAACCGTTTTATTTTCCTCGCTCTTCAGCGCAGGATGAACAATTTGGGCTTACCGCAGAGTTGTGTCTCCGTGCATATTTTGGCATCGATAAAAAAACCACTCTCTTTATAAACTGTTTTGCGTTGGGAGTCTGGATTGGTGGTATGTTTGTGTATCAGGCAACAAAACATATTGCGGAGCGGGGACAGTATGGTTTTTCGATAATTACTCCAGGAGCAGATAAAACAGAAACGCTCAAAGCGGTAAAAAATCTTGCGGGAAAAGTTGATCAAATTATCATCGGCGGTTACGGTCCGCTTATTAAAGACCTCATTGATGAAGGTATAGCGCAGGGAATTCACTGGGGGAAATATGATATGAAATATCTTTTTGCCGCAGAAGGGTTTACCGAAGGATTTCGTACATATATGCAAACACAGGGAGGAGCAACGGAGATTTATGGAGGAACCATTAACATCTATGGAACTGCTGATCTTGGTGCTATGGCGCACGAGACACCACTTAGTATCTTTGCCAGGCGTTCTGCGGTGAACGACTCATCACTGTACTCGAAGTTGTTTCAGTATCAGAGAATCCCCACATTCTGCCAATATATTCCGGAGCTCTACTACTTTGAGGAGATAGAAGGGCGTCTTGTGTGCTCATCCCCTGGTGGAATTCCTTTGGTGCGGTATGACCTTAAGGATGTGGGGCAAGTGCACAAGTATGGAGAAGTAATAAAGATTTTAAATGGTCATGGGATTATCGCGGAGAAAGATATGAGACGCGCGGGGATTATGCATAATATCTGGAAACTCCCGTTCGTGTCGGTATTCGAGCGCAATGATTTTACAGTGAGTATTTATAGTGTGAATATTTATCCGGAGAGTATACGCAAAGCATTCGAGAGTCCCAAGCTTCGCGACGCACTCACCGGAAAGTTCACTATGGAGGTTAATTTCGATGAACATCACAATCAATTCCTTGAGATTCATGTCGAGTTGCGTCAGGATGTTGCGTCGAGTAATTCTCTTTTGGAAGAGATACACGCTTCAATCATCGAATGGCTTTCCAAAGAGAATTCAGAATGGAAAGATTTTTATGAAAGAGATGATATACGCGAGAAGATGATTCCAAGAATTACGTTTTGGGAATATCAAGACCCGAAATATTTTAAACCTGGCGGGAAACAAAAATGGGTAAAAAAGGAAAAGCATTCCGTATCATGACTCACGTTCAAAAACCAATTATTCTCCGGGAGGGACATAATTCCCTCATAGATCTCGCGACATTACGTACCGCGCATCATATCTGGAAGGAGCGTGATATCTATGTGTTACAGCTTGGAGAGTTGTTTGAGGTTATTCATCCCCACATACTCTACGCGCCCGAATTTGCCATACTCAAGGAAAAGTTTATTGAGGAGCGATGCCGGAGACAAGAAGAAGTACTGCGTGGTAATTGGGTATATTACCCATGGAGCGGCGTATTGCTCCATACGGTATCCGAAGAAGAACATTTTACACTCATCACAAACAGAAACCGAGACATTATTACCAAAGAAGAGCAAGCACAGCTTCGGAATTTTCGCGTAGGGATAGTGGGGCTTTCTGTGGGAAGTAATATTGCGAGTGCACTTGCGTACGGGGGTATTGCGTCAACGATGAGACTTGCGGAATTTGATTCGCTGGAGACCACAAATCTAAACAGAATCCGTGCACGTATCGATCAGGTAGGAGTGTCGAAAGCGGCGGTTGTTGCACAGCAGCTTTATGAGGCAAATCCATATATGCAGATAGAGTGTTTTACCGAAGGACTCACAAAAGAAAGTATATCGCGATTTATGCGGGGAGATCCGAAGCCGCAGCTTATATTTGAAATAATGGATAGTTTTGAGATGAAGATACATCTTCGTATACTCGCAAAAAAGGAAAGAATCCCTGTTATCATGGTGACTAATCTTGGAGATCGTCTTTTGATGGATATAGAGCGATACGATCTTAATCCGGACACAGAATTTTTCAATGGAAGGGCGGGGAGTATTCCTGCAGATTTACTGAAAAATCCAGATATTACGATTCATGACAAACACCGCTATGCAGTGTTGCTTGCGGGTGGAGAGAAGAATGTGCCCGAGCGGGTACTTGCATCCGTAAGGACCATCGGTACGCGTCTTGTGGGGCGTCCTCAATTGGGAAGTACGGTTACCGTTTCAGGAGGAATTGGCGCGTATTTTACGAGAAAAATAGCACTTCATGAAGAATTATCCGGAGGGTCGTGGCTTGTTGATTTTGATGAGGTCTTTAATGTAGAAAGCAAATTCAGTATTTCGAAACCTTCTCCGATGGATAGCGAAAAGAGACTCGTAGCATTCATTGATTCTGAAATTACATTGCATACGGTGGATGTACTGGGACATCGCCTTCGATATGCAAAATATGGGTCTGGTACTCCTATAATTTTGCTTCACGGTGGGACATTCGGATGGGGTGCGTGGTATGCAAATATCAAGGAATTGGGAATACATCACACAGTCTATGCACTCGACCTTCCAGGTGCGGGAAATTCCTCTTCTCTTGATTATAAAACCATGGATTTTCAGAATGATTTTGTAAATGTAGTAACTGCATTTCTTCGTGCACTTGAGTGTGAATGTAGTGTTGTGGGGCATTCATTCGGTGCATGGATTGCCGTGCATGTTGCTCGAAAAATCCCAGTGCGCAGCATGGTACTTGTTGATCCAGTCGGATTCAGCACGCATGCTACATTCTCCGATTTGATGATTGCACAGTATTCAATTGCAAAAATCATATCAAAAACTGCGTTGCGGACTAATAATAACGATATCGGTCTTGAAGGTCTCTTGAGAAGTGCATTTCGAAATCGGGAAACTGTATTGCCAGATGCATTCTTAAAATATTTTAATGACACTATGAAGCGTCATCACAACCTTCTTTTTATAAGTAGGCTTGTTGCGCAGAGAAAAAAACTTTTTTTTAACGATGACAAGATTGTATTTTCATGTCCTACGCGGATTCTCTGGGGAGTACATGATCCAATAACTCCTATTGCACACAGCCAAGATTCGCTCAAAAAGATATATAATGCAAGGATAGAGTTATTTCCGCAATCGGGACATGTGCCTCAGATCGAACAGTCGGAGGAATTTAATAATAGCGTTATTGAATTTTTGAATAAATGTTGATTCTTACTCCAAAATTATTGATATTAGTGATTGCTACGCTAGTCAATCTCGTATTGCTCGCGGTGATCTATCGCCAGAATCCTCGGAGTGCGACACATAGGTTGTTTGCAGCATTGAATTTAATAGTCACGTTCTGGCTTATTGCATCGTACCTTTCTACCACACCCCAGACAGACCTTTTATGGGCACGTTTTACGATATTTTTCGCGACTCTTATGACTGCGCTTCTTTTTCTTTTCAGCCATACGTTACCGAAGGAAACAGTAGGACTCGGAAAAGGGAAGATGGGCGTAGTGGTAATAAGCACGCTCCTAGTCATGGGTATTACTCTTTCTCCTTATGCGTTCAGTGGGATCGACACATCAAGCGCGACACCGCAACTGATAGTGGGATTTGGCATGGGTATCTTCGGTGCTCTTGCTACGTTTTTTAGTGCGTTGAGTATGTACGTTTTGTGGAAAAAATTTAAAAATGCGGAAGGAGTGGAAAAAGAACAGGTGCGGTATGTATTTTGGGGGGCCACGGTTATGCTTGGGCTTCTTATTCTTACCGTGCTTATTCCGGTTCTTGTGTGGCAGATGGATTTCTTTGCAGGACTTATTCCCCTCTATTCGCTTATTTTTCTGGGAATGACTGCATATGCAATCGTGAGATATCACTTGTTTAATCTTAAAGTTATTGCAACGGAAGCTGTCACTGCAGTGCTATGGATTGTGCTGCTCTCGCGAATAGTGGTTGCAGAAACTCTCAATGAAAGGATTACGGACGGATTCATCTTTGTACTTGCATTCCTTTTTGGAATAATTCTTGTGAAAAGTGTGAGACAGGAAGTCCAACAACGCGAAGAGCTTGAACGACTTACTAAAGAACTTGAGGAGGCGAATACAAAGCTCTCCGAATTAAATCGCTTCAAAACACAACTTCTCTCGCTTGCATCTCACCAGATTAAGTCTCCGCTTGCTGCAATTAAAGGATTTATTTCCCTTCTCCTTGAGGGACTCTACGGCCCGGTGAGTAAAGAAGTGAAAGACACGCTCGAAAAAGTGAAAAAATCTGCGGACGCTCTTGTATGTCTTATTAATACCTTGCTTGATTTGCGAAAGGCAGAAGAGGGGAAGATGGATTACCAGTTTGCGATTGTGGATTTTGGCGCAATGGTAAAAAATGTATATGAGGGACTTATGCCGCTTGCGACACAGAAGAAAATTGAATTTACACTTGCCCCTTCTTCGTCGCCGATTTTTGTGGAAGCAGATATCCAGAAGCTTGCGCAAGTTATTCAAAATATTACCGATAATGCGATTAAATATACTCCTTTCGGTTTTGTAAAGTTAACAGTGCGCGGTGAAAACAATATGGCAGTATGTGAAGTTTCCGATTCGGGACTTGGAATGAGTCCGGAATTTACGCCCCATGTATTCGATGAATTTATGCGCGATGAACGCATAAAGGCGCAGATAAAAGGAACGGGACTTGGGCTTTATATTGCAAAGAAAATTGTCGAAGCGCATCATGGGGTACTCGAAGCGCATTCAGAGGGAGAAGGGAGAGGAAGTTTATTTGTAGTTCGATTACCAAAAACGAAATAACCCCCCCGGGATTTTCTAAAGGATTCCGGGTGTTTTTTTGGCATCGCACTTATTTCTTCTTTGCTCTTACTTTTTTCGGTTTTACCGGCTGAACTTTCGCACGACGGTTTTTAAACTTTTCTACTCTTCCTGCAGTGTCGATAAGCTTTTCTTCTCCGGTGAAAAATGGGTGACATTTTGCACAGATTTCCACTTCAATTTTCTCTCGCGTGGAGCCAATAGTGAGTGTATTATTGCACGCGCATTTAATCTTTGCGGTGCGGTAATATTCAGGATGAGTATCTTTTTTCGCCATAATAAGGGAATTATACCGATATTTCCACAGTTAGCAAGGGATGTGGAGTATTTATCGTTGACTCTATTGAACTATGCCGTATTCTTCTTCGCATATGGCTACAAGGATTATTATTCTTGCCGCGGGGAACAGTACCCGCATGAATGGCGTTCCGAAAATGCTTCTTGAGATAAGAGGCAAGCCGATGTTGCAATGCGTAGTGGATGCGGCGGTTACCTCGGGTGTTGATGTAAAGCCGGTGGTGGTAGTGGGAAAAAATGAGAAAATGATACGTGCTATGTTGGGAGATCGGTGCGAGTATGTGATACAAGAACAGCAACTTGGCACGGGGCATGCAGTGCAATGTGCGGTGAATACCCTTCGAGATACCGTTAATGCGGTAGCCGTGCTTTATGGAGATAATCCGCTTGTTGCATCGGGTACAATTCGGCGACTTGTTGAGGCTCATGTACAAAGCGTTTCCGCGATTACCATGCTTACCACTGCTATTCCCGATTTTGAGGATTGGAGAAAGCCATTTTATGATTTTGGGCGTATTGTGCGGGATGCTCAAGGGAAAATAGAGAGGAGCGTAGAAAAGAAGGATGCGTCTCCCGAAGAGCTTGATATCAAGGAACTTAATCCTTCATTTTATTGTTTTAACGCCGTGTGGCTTCGCGATCATTTACCTAAGATAGAACAGCACAATGCGCAACACGAGTGTTATCTTACCGATCTTGTGCAGATGGCAATAGCGGAAGGATCAAAGTTTGAGACGATCCCTGTAAGTCCAAAAGAGGCCATTGGAGTGAATACCGCGGAGCAGTTGGAAATTGTGAGAAAACTTTCCGAAGAGAAATAACTATTTTTATTAATCTTGTTGAGCTTATGCATGGTTAGCAGTATTTTAGAGATGTAAATTGCAGACCTGTCTCATGGTGACAATACTCTCGCCCCGTGATGCTCTAAAGGGATTGGGGTGGGGTAGATTGATATTGACAAAGCGTTCGCATTTCTATTCAATACATTAATTGTAGAAACTTAAAAATTGAATAAGGAGGAGGAAATAGTGAAAGTAAAAGACTACGGAGTTGTGGTGGGGTTTTCGGTAAACCCCGAAGTCGTAGCAGTGTACGACTCAAGCGGAGGAGGAGAAAAACTGCCCTTAAAAGAAATAAGGGTTGACCTGAGTGGGTCAGCCGCAGATGTCGCGATTGCGGTGAATAAATTAGGACAACGATCTCTCCTTTTCGGATTCAAAGGTCCGGAGAACGGAGATGCAGGAGCACTTCTTAAGTCTGCGGTGCATAAGGCGGGAGTGGACTTTGTGCCACTTGAAGTGTTAAATAGCACAAGTATCGCGGTACTCCCTGTAGATGAGGCGCATCCTTTACATGTAGTGGGACGGAAAGGAGATGTATGTCCTGAAAAAATAAAATCAGGACTTGCACGCATGAAGAATACGTTGTCAAAATCGATCGGTGCATGGCGTGTTGCCACTGGACTGCGATGTTCTGAAAAAGAATTCGCACAATCGCTGTTCAGTGAGGAGGGGTGTATCGGAAATAGGGTATTCAGCCCTAATCGAGCATTTTGCGACCTCAAAGAGAGGGAAGGGCTTTTCGAGTTGATAAAGAAAGTGGATTTACTCATCATGAATCGCTATGAATATGCCGGATGTGCGGTAAGTACTCCGGCTGAAATTCACAGAATGGGGCCGGCGGTTTTAATAGTAACCGAGGACGCCCAAGGAGGGTTTTACTCCATGAATGGCAGTATCCGGCGATTTGAGGCAATTCATTATCCATGCGAGCGCGCATATCCGACAGGCGCGGGAGATTGGTTCTTGGGCGGTCTTCTCTCTGAATTAATCGCAAAAAACATTCGGGAAGTTTCCGAGTTAACCGAAGGAGCACTCCAAGAATGTCTTTTATTCGCCGCAAAGGTTGCGGGGAAAAAAGTCACTATTCCGGGGAGCAGTCGAGGGCCTTCGCGGTCCGAGATCTAGCTCGCGAGAATATCAAAACGAAAAGAGGCGCGCATAATCTTCGCGCCTCTTTGTATTTTAAATGATATCAAGAATATTTCGGAGGTTGTTGATGACCGGGATTGATTTATAAGAAGAAGAGGGAGCATAAGGGGAATCTTTTGGATTGCTAAAAATAATATAACGCAATAAAGGATGTGCGTGCATAATGCGTTCAGTTTCTATTGCGTGGTCATTAATAAAAAAACTTCCTTCAGGAGGATCTAAATTTTTTAAAATATCTTCCTTAAAGTTTTGAACAATGTGAATCTCATCGAAAAAAGATTCGATGCCTGAATTGCGTATTTTAAAATACTGAAATTGTTCGATTCCTTTTGTAATCAAAATAAGGTGATGCCCTTTTTTACGCAATTCAGCGAGAACTTCTTTAGAGCCACCGACAAGGTGTTTGTCCAAGGAGGATGAAAGGAATGCATATACATTCTCAAGAGAATTGATATAACCACTTTCGAGTAATTCTTTACTGTGTGAAAGTATGTCGTAATTTCCCTCATGGGATTTAATAAAAGAATCGAAGGATTGCATAATGGTATTCTTATTCCCACCGCATGAATTGAGTACGGAAAATATATCCTTTTTTAATTCAGTAGTGTTAAAAAGAGTATGATCAAGATCAAACATGACAAACGGATTTTTGGAGTGGTTGCGAGTCATGAGGGTATATTTTTCCTGTCATTATAATTGATTCTCTGGGGATTGACACTCTTTATTTTCTCTATATAATCAAGTCTTGCTATGGGTTCGGTCTGACAGCTCTCCATAGAGTAGTAATGCTATGGGGGGTGGTTCTTGAATCATGGCACATGACTGATGCTTGAAAAATTCCTTGCTGGTTCGTGATCTGGAACATGCACGGCAATATAAGAATAAAAAAGAGTTTTTTAGTTGTTCCAATACGGTTTTGGTAGTTCCGTAAAAACTACATGTATTTCCGGTTTGGATTTTCACCTCGGTGGAATCCGAACTTTTTTTCGAGGATTTGATCCTGGTCCAGGATGAACGCTGGCGGCGTGGATAAGGCATGCAAGTCGAACGGTCAGATATCGGACCTCGGACGTCAGATTTCGGATGGTATACTGGAATAATGGATGTTACCGAATTGAGGATATATGGAGATGCAATGAAGTTATTGCCGCAAGTATACACACTCGCAAAACAGCTTCCTAAAAGCGAGTTTGAACTCCGTTCTCAACTCTGTAATTCTGCAAAAGCTATTTCTGCTCAAATCGCAGAGGGATTCGCAAAAAAGGATTCGCAGGTTGAATTCAAGCGATTCTTGTTAATGGCACTCGGTTCTTCCGATGAGACAATCACGCATTTAAGACAAATTCAAATCTTAAAATTTGAAGGTGTTGATCTTAAATTGTGTGGGTCTTTAGTCGAAGAATATCAATCCGAGTCAAAACAGATCAATTCATTAATTCAGAAGATAAAAAACAATTCGAAATCTGGTATCTGATGTCTGAAGTCCGATATCTGACAGTGGCGAACGAGTTAGTAACACCCTAGTACGTACCCCGAAGTCGGACATAGCTCATCGAAAGGTGAGGTAATTTCCGATAGTCCCAGCTTTCGCTTTTCGTTTCACGAAAAGCTATAGCGGGCAAGTCGCAAAACTTGCCTGTCCGTAGCTCACGTGGAACGCAGAGCGAAGGCTGGGTAAAGTCGCAAGACGCTTTGGGATCGGCTTAGGTCCGATCAGCTAGTTGGTGGGGTAATGGCCTACCAAGGCGATGACCGGTAGGGGAGGTGAGAGCCTGGCCCCCAACGACGGAACTGAGACACGGTCCGTACTCCTACGGGAGGCAGCAGTCGAGAATATTCGACAATGGGCGAAAGCCTGATCGAGCGACGCCGCGTGCAGGATGAAGGGCTTCGGTCTGTAAACTGCGGTAGTATGGCAACAACGCAAGTGAGTGCCATATGGAAAGAGGTGGGTAACTACGTGCCAGCACCAGCGGTAATACGTAGACCTCAAGCGTTATCCGGATTTATTGGGCGTAAAGAGCATGTAGGAGGCGCGGTGCGTCTTTGGTTAAATCCCACTGCCTAACGGTGGAAATGCCAGAGATACGGCCGTGCTAGAGGAGGTTAGAGGTGCATGGAACTCACGGTGTAGGGGTGAAATCCGTTGATATCGTGGGGAACACCAAAGGCGAAGGCAGTGCACTGGGACCTTCCTGACTCTGAGATGCGAAAGCGTGGGGAGCAAAAAGGATTAGATACCCTTGTAGTCCACGCCCTAAACGATGCCTGCTTGCTGTTTCGAGTATCGACCCTCGGAGTGGCGTAGCTAACGCGTTAAGCAGGCCGCCTGGGAAGTACGGCCGCAAGGCTAAAACTCAAAGGAATAGACGGGGACTCGCACAAGCGGTGGAACATGAGGTTTAATTCGACGATAAGCGAGAAACCTTACCAGGGCTTGAAATGTTTGTTGAAAGTCTGTGGAAACACGGACCCTCCCTTAAAAAGACAGCAAGCACAGGTGCTGCATGGTTGTCGTCAGCTCGTGCTTTGAAGTGTTCCCTTAAGTGGGGTAACGAGCGCAACCCCTATCGTGTGTTATATGTGTCACACGAAACTGCCCCCGCTAAAGTTCAGATGTTGGAAATCAGATATCAGATGTCGGATGAAATTCCGAAATCTGATATCCGAAATCTGATATCCGATTTTTAGCGGGGGAGGAAGGAGGGGACGACGTCAAATCCGCATGGCCCTCTGATGCCCTGGGCCACACTCGTGTTACAATGAAGCCGACAATGCGTTGCGAACCCGTAAGGGGGAGCTAATCGTATCAAACGGTTTCTCAGTTCGGATTGAGGGCTGCAACTCGCCCTCATGAAGCTGGAATCGCTAGTAATCGCGGATCAGAACGCCGCGGTGAATACGTTCTCGAGTCCTGTACTCACCGCCCGTCACGCCAAGGGAGCCGGGAATGGGTAAAGCCTCGCAAGGGGTTAACTCAAATTCGGTGACATGGGCGAAGTCGTAACAAGGCACGCGTAGCGGAAGCTGTGCGTGGAACAATTAAACTATACGTCGTAATTTTTAGATTTTAGGTGATAGGTGTTGGATGAAATATTCTAAAACCTAAAACCTTCAACCTAAAACTTATTTGATTGGAACAACTAAAAAGCTTTTATACTCCAGTGTCCGATATCAAATGTCGGGAAATGTGGTATACTTTTTTACATGGCTGATTTGCAAAACACTATTATGGTCATCGAGGATGACCCGTTTCTTTCCTCTATATTAAAGGCTCGATTTGAAAAAGATGGGTTTCAAGTGATTCAAGCATTTAATGGAGAGGAGGCGCTTGCAAAGCTTCGTGAGTCGACGCCTGGAATTGTTATTTTGGATCTCATTATGCCGAAGATGTCGGGATTTGAGGTGCTTCAAGCAATTTCCCTTGACCCTCAGTTGAATAAGATTCCTGTGGTAGTGGTTTCAAACCTCGGACAACCGGGCGATATGGAAAAAGCAAAAGGGTTTGGTGCGATAGATTATTTTGTTAAAATGAGGATGTCGATTGATGAATTGATTGTAAAAATTCGAGATATTGTGACAAAAAACGGGATGAAGTAGGTTAAAGGCGGAAAATAAAACTGATAGCAAAGAGACTTGCGAGTTATTCAATAATAAGTTATACATTACTCCCATGGATGCAGAAACAATAAAGAAAATAAAACCGGGCGCGCGTGTTCGCGTTTTCGAGGAAAAAGGCTATTTTGAAGGCCTTGTAATCGCGCGAAAGCATGGTTCGGAAGTGGGATCGACATTTACCGTGCGCACGATTATTGCGGGCGTAGGTGTGGAAAAGGTATATCCTATTCATTCTCCTGCAATTGCAAAGATCAATATCATTTCTTCTCCGAAGAAAGTGCATACCTCAAAAATCTATTGGGTAAGAAAAGCATCGGGAGCGAAGATTAGGCAGCGGTTGGGAGTATCTCTATAGTGTAGTTCAGAAAGGTTCAACCTTGCCATATGGCAAGGTTGAACCTTTCTGTTTCTGTGAGTAAGCCGCGAGAGCGGCTTTTTTTTGTTTGACATTTTTCACAAAAGTTTTATTATATTCCCCATTGACCTTTAATAACTTAAATTGTGAAGATATGAAAAAATTCCTCTTGGTTCAGCTTAACCCTAACGGGGTAGCTGGGCATTTCTGGATGGGAATTGTGGGTTTGGTAATTACTGTAGGGGAGTCATTCCCCGGGTTTTTTCCAGATCCCCAATCCTTGTTAGTTCTCGCGGGTGTCGTGATTTTCGCGACTCTCCTCATCCCGGCGGGCGGTACTGATCGGGAAACGGAAGCCGATGTCTTGATTATAATGACGTTCGGTACGAGTGGTGTGTTCGGCGCCACTATAGGCGCGATGCTCACGTCTCTCGAAGGAATTTCTCCAAAACTCCTCACACCATCCATGATATGGAGTATGACGCTGGTAATTCTGGTATGTAAATCGTACTGGAAATGTGGGTATCTTTCGCGGGAACTTCTCGCGAGGGTATTTTCGAGTGTCAGGGTGAATGATTCAGTCCTTCACCTTATTGCATTCCTCGAGCGTCATAAGTTTCATGTCCGTGTAAGGAACCTCCGGCGGGCTATCCTCGACTTTGACGCAGAAGCCGTAGCGAAAACTTTCGATGGGTGGGTCGAGGGTAAGGTAAGATTTGCTTCGCTTGAAGCAATTCTTCGGCAAGAGGAAGCTTGGACGGAAAACATCGAGAATCTTTTCGTTCGGGCACGTGAGGATATCCTAAAACATATCACCTCGGGTGGGGAGAGCGTATCTCTCTCATCGGACTCGAAACCCGTTTCACGAGGGCGGGTGAAAATTCACCCCGCCCAGCAGTAAAGAATTATTCATTGAAGTTCGCCCGACGCACCAAGCGCCCGGGCGACTTCTCTTTTTAGGGGTAATGTGGCATTATTGCACGTAAATAACCATGAGGGAGAAACTACATAATTTTTTCCAGAATCCCACGACGTTTTGGGCAAAATTTGTGGAGGTGGTGATTATGGTACTTATCGTGGTTTCCGTCGCGATTGTCGGGACTGAATTTTTTTACCCCGAGATTTTCAAACAGTTTTATACTCCTTTTATAATTATTGAGCATATTGCATTGGTGGTGTTTACCATAGAGTATGTGTTGCGCGTATTCACTGCGCCGCGAATTTTGCGATTTGCGGCGCGTCCGATGAGCATTGTGGATTTTCTTGCAGTGTTTCCAAATTACCTTGAGTTTTTCCTTGCGATATTTCCGAACACCACGGCAATTCGGGCAGTCCGGATTATTCGATTATTCCGGTTCCTCCGTATTTTGAAGTTCTTCCGGTATAAGAGCTTTTTCGGGAGGATTTTCCGCTATCAAAACACCATCCTTGAACGCATCACACCAGTCCTTATCTTTTTCATGGCGCTCAAAGGAGCAATATGGCTATTAGAGGTAAAGGGGTGGTGGATTTCCCGCGCAGAACTGGGAGAACTTTTTGCAATTATTGGTTTTGCACTGGGTATTATTTTGTCCCAGAAAATCGGGGTGAGTTACGACAAATTTATTCAGGTTGAAGAAGCCATAGTGCGCGTATATAGCAAACTTACGTCACTCTCAACTCTTCTTGAGCGAAAAAATAAAGGAGGGGGTTCGGGAGAAGCATGTCGGACGTGGGGGAAGTCATTCCTTGACCTTCTTCAAAACGAATCCGATGACCATGCCGCATTTTTCCAGGAAAGCCACAATTTATATGAAAAAATTGCCGAAGTAGAACCCAATCCATCGGAACTCGCGATACTTTATACAGATCTTGAAAGTGATGCATCGTTTGCGTTAAGTAAAAAGCACCGTCTCACTCCCAAGGCATATGATACATTGCTCAACCAAGCAACGGTGCTTTATCTTGCGTTGGTAGCCGTGTTCATTCCTGCAGGAACCGGCATGATATCGGTGATAGTCGCAACCTATGTGCTCTACGGAATGTACCGCCTCACCCAAGACCTCGATTCTATCTTTGGCGGTGAATTTAATTTGATTAATATTGATGTATCTGAGCTCAAACGATTTGTAGGGAATGTGTAATAGCGTTGTGTAATATTCTTATGCCAAAAAAAGAGAAAAAGAAGAATATCCTCATCCTCTTTTGCGGTGGGACGCTTGTAATGGAGGAGAATGAAAAAGGAGCACTTGAGACACCGTTAAAAGAGAAGGCAATCCGCACGCTTCTCTCGATGGAACCGAAACTCAAGAAAACCGCGAATCTCTTTGTGCATTATGTGGACAATATTGATAGTACGAACATGGAGCCGCGACATTGGGATACCATGACAAGGGTGATTGCGAAGGAGTATCGCAAGTATGATGGGTTCGTAATCACGCATGGCACGGACACTATGGGATATACCGCAAGCGCACTTTCGTATTCTTTGCAGAATCTTGGGAAGCCGGTGGTGCTTACTGGCGCGCAGATTCCCGGCGCGAAAGTGGAAACCGATGCGCGCAGGAATTTTATCAATGCGGTTTCGGTTGCGTGCATGAATATTGCGGGAGTAATGGTGGTTTTTGACGAAGAGATAATTCTTGGTGCGCGGGCATCAAAAGTATCGGAATCAAAGTTGAATGCATTTGAAACGATAAACTGGGATTTATTGGGAGAAATTCGGATAGATATTCGTTTAAGTAATGAGGCAAAAAAGCGACATTCCGGAGTGCTTGCACCAATGCCCGGATTTGAGGAAAATATCACTGTGGTAATGTTGGTGCCGGGAACTCCCGTAGAAATGCTTATGCGCCTTCTTGAAGACGGCGTGAAGGGGATGGTACTTCGCGGATACGGTCCGGGGAATATCGCCTATACATATCTCCCTGTAATCAAGCGAGCACGACAACTCAATGTGCCGATTGTGGTGGATAGCCAATGTCTTGAAGGATCAACCTCAATGCACCTTTACGACGTGGGAAAACAGGCACTCGACAAGGGAGTTATTCAGGCATACGACATGAGCATTGAGAGCGTAGCAACCAAACTCATGTGGGCGCTCAAGCACGCAAAGAACTACGCCGAGGTGAAAAAAATTATGCATACGAACTACACCGGAGAAATCAATAAAGAAGGAAAAATCTATTAGAGAGATATCGCATTTTTAAAACCACCGTTGTATGCGCGGTGTTTTTTGTATTTCCAAAGTCCGATGCGGAAATTTTATTTAATTTCGCTTATAATCCAATTGGATTATAAGCGAATTCATATCTACACGAGTTTCTCAAAATGCTTACTCGTACCGCAACGCCTCAATCGGACTCTTGCGGGATGCCTGACTTGCCGGGTATCCACCGAAAACGAGTCCTATAAGTGCAGATACTCCCAATCCAAGGAAAGCGCCGTTCCACGGGAATACAAACTGCCAATTTACGCCAAGCCCATTAGAAAGACCTATCGCGATGCCAAATGAGAGGAAGGCGCCAAGGATTATACCTATAACGCCGCCAATGGCGGTAAGGAGTACCGCTTCAAGAAGGAATTGGGAAAGAATATCTCGGTTTGTGGCGCCGAGTGCTTTCCGAAGTCCTATTTCTCTGGTGCGTTCGGTAACGGACACAAGCATAATATTCATAATACCCACACCACCCACAAAAAGTGCGATGGATGCCATAGCCACGAGAAAAAGTGTCAATGCATTGGTGATGGTGGCAATGCGCGCGGAGAGGTCGACTTGTGTCTGCACGAAAAAGTCGTCTTTTGTCGGGTCATCAATATTATGGTTGTTTCTAAGTGTTGTGGTGATATCGTTGACTGTCTGACTGACGGTATTGTCGCTGTCCGCAGTAACAATAATGCGGTCGAAATATGTCCTCCCTAATACATAGCTCTCTGCGGTGGTGTAGGGAATGAGAACCATGTCGTCAAAATTAAAGAATGATACCTGTCCCTTTGAAGCCAAAATACCGACAATACGAAAACTTTTATTGTTGATTTTAATTTTTTCCCCAAGTGGATTGATTCCGGGATCAAAAAGTTTATTTTTCACTTTATCTCCAATAACCACGACACTTGCTCTGGATTGGACATCATTGGTTGAAAAGAAATCCCCGATGCTCGGGTAGATGTCAAAGATGTTACCTATTATATTGTTTTCATCACTGCTTCCTCCGCCCAAAACGGTGCTTTGATATGTTTGGTTTCCATATGCCAGTCTCACGGGCCCAAACATAACCGGCATGACATCCGAAGCGTGAGGGAGATTGCTTTTATTTTTCAGGCTTTGAAGGTCGCGCTCTTTGAGTGAGTTAAGAAATACGTTTGCAAAATCGCTCGGTCCGGTTGGTTGTCTCCCGGGAATGATTGCGATAGTTTTTGAACCGAGTCCTTGAACTTGTCCCAAGATGAATTTTTGTGCTCCCGCGCCAACCGAGATGACGAGCATAATTGCGGTAATTCCAATAACGATTCCCAGTATGGTCAGCATCGAACGCGAACGGTTTGTAGAGAGTCCCGTAAAAGAAGTTTTAAGTGTATGTTTCCAGACCATAGAAAGTTCAGAATTTAAAAATCAAAATTCAAAATAAATGTGTTTGCGAAGCAAGCTCTGTAATGTTGCATTTATTTCGTATATTCATCTTCAGCAGTAAGGCGTTTAGCGACTTTCTTATCGGATTCGATTGAACCATCCATAAGCCGGATAATGCGTTCCGCGTGTTCGGCGGTAGAGGTTTCATGGGTAATAAGTATGATTGTTTTTCCGTGTTTCTCATTAAGATTCTGAATGATCGACATAACGTTTTTTCCTGATTTTGAATCCAAATTTCCCGTCGGTTCGTCGGCAAAAATAATTTCGGGATCGTTCACTAAAGCACGCGCAATGGCGACGCGTTGTTTCTCTCCGCCAGAAAGCTCGGCAGGGCTGTGTTCCGCACGATGCGTGAGGCCAACCGATTCAACGGCATCTTGTGCACGCGTATTCCATTCGCGTTCGGGGATATTCGAATACATAAGAGGTAGTTTCACATTTTCAAGTACCGACGTGCGAGGAAGAAGATTGAACATCTGAAATACGAATCCGATTTTTTCGTTGCGTATTTTTGCGAGTTCTTCCGAAGAATATTCCGCGATATTTTTTCCTTCAAGAAGATATTCACCGCGTGTAGGTTCATCAAGAAGTCCCAGGAGGTGCAATAACGTTGATTTTCCGCTTCCCGAGGGCCCCATAATGGCAAGAAATTCGCCTTTCCGTACGGAAAAATTTACACCGCACAGTGCGTTAGTTTCCGTTTTTCCGTCTCGATATGACTTCGTAAGATCTTTTGCGTGAATAATATTCATTAGTGGGGATACAACGCTGCAACGTTGCTATTGAGAGTACGCGACGATGTTGTCACCCTCGGAGAGTCCGGAGATGATTTCAACGTTTCCTTCGGATCCGCGAAGCCCCGTGGTTATTTCGCGATCCTCAATCCCTCCATCGGAGAGTATGACACTCACAAATCTTTTCCCATTGATTTCGCGAACGGCTCGTTGGGGAATAACAAGAACGTCCTTTTTAATTCCGATTATCAAGTTTACATTTGCGGTCATGCCGGGTTTTATACGCGCGTCTTCCTTGTCGAGCGAAAATGTCGCTTTGTAGGTGGGGACACCTTCGATAATGGTTGCCGCCGGGTCAATGCTGATGATGATTGCAGAGAATATGATGTCGTTTCCATACGCATCAAGAGTTACCATTGCGGAGTTTCCCACTTCCATTTTCGCGATATCCACTTCGGCGACATTCGATTCTATTTGCAATGCACCGTTTGAAATAATAGAAATAATGGACTGATTTGCAGTAACAAGTGCTCCCACTTTTGAATCCTGACGAGTCACTATTCCGTTCAGAGGACTACGCAGTACACTTTTTTCAAGCTGTATTTGTGTGGTACGCAATGCCGCATCAAGCTGGCTTACCGTTGCTTCTTGTGCGGTAATGTCTTGCGGGTCGCTTCCGGCAAGTTTTAAATCAAGCTCGCTCTTTTTTTGTGCAACGTCTATTTTTTGAGTGGCGATTGATTCCACTTCTCCATTTATGTTGGAAAGAGCGGTGTCGATACTGGTACGTCCGGTGGCAACATATGATTTGTAAATGAGTGCGGTAGCGGGATCAAGCGAGGATGCGGCCCCAGTGACTGCTTCCATGGTTTTATCAAGAAGTCTTCGCGTGGTCATGAGATATGCGCGACTTTTAAGAAGCATGCTTTCAAGTACCTCATTGGAAGTTGAGGAAGTGATTGACGTAAGTTCACGTCCCCATGCGGTAAGATTATCACCGGTGATAGCGCGCAACGACGAGGCATCTGTGGTCGTTTGAGTACTGTTTGCTTCGAAGGATAATGCCGCATTTGTGTGCTCATCGTTTATAAAGAGGGGATCAAGCTGTTTGCGAACAGTGTCATCCGTTTTGGAATATGCGTCGTGGAGTACATCGGGAACACCATTAAAAATATTAGAAAGATCCTGTTCTTCTTTTTCGAGTGATGTTTGGGCAATCGTTATGTCTTCGTCGCGAGGACCTCGGTTCAAAGCCTCGAGCCTTGCGAGTGCCACAGTCTTATTCGCTTCGGCTTGGTCGACTGCCGCAGTAAGTTCTCGAGTATCGAGTGAGACGAGTATGGTTCCCCGTGCAACACGTGTCCCCACATGGGCATATATGTTTGCTACCGTACCACTTTTCTCAAATCCAAGTTCGATGTCGTCTTTCGGCCTGATTTTCCCGGTTACGATTACTTCTTGCGTGATGGAACCGCGTAACACGGTGATAGTGCGTTCCGGTGCGTTCCCTCCGCGTTGTGAAAAGAATATCCACGTGCCAGTAATAACAACAACCACCACCACCCCGATCACATATTTCCTCTTTGAACTTTCAGCGGTATATTTCATGATATGCTTGAATTTAATCGATTGTTTGGATAATATATCATTGTTGTATCTTTGTGAAATTGCCTTCTGGCGCTTTCCGGGAGTATATTCATAAAGAGATGTTATATTTTGAGCAGGTGTCCCTCATCTCCTTCAGAGGATAAACTCCACGGCAATCGCAGTTCATTATATGCGCGAGTGGCGAAACGGCAGACCTGCCTGCCGGCAGAGAGCGGACAACTCGTTCCTATCGACCGTTTCGCCTTATCTGCACTGAGAAGTTTGGGACTCGTAGTGATGCGCGAGTTCGGGAGAAGTACTTGAAATCCGGTATAGGAAAGGAGTATATTAAGGCAATACTATGCGCGGGTGGCGAAACGGCAGACGCACTACCTTGAGGTGGTAGCGCCCGCAAGGGCGTGCAGGTTCAACTCCTGTCCCGCGCACAATCTGGCTCTCAAAAAGCCGAAATGTTTTGCCTTAGTGTATTTATACAACCAAGTTCGCACCTATTTCCAAAACAAATAATGTCGCAATTGAGAATTTATTATAATAATGCCATCATGATTTTTTGAACCAAAAAGGATTTGCAAACATAGTAATGCTTATTGTCGCAGCCCTCGCTATCGCCGGAGTAGGCGGTTATTTCGTTTTGAATCGGCAGGCGCCATTACCGGAACCTACGCCGACACCAACACCGAATCCAATTGAAAATCCTAGTCCGACCCCAACTCCTATTCAAATTCCCAAACAGCCTGCTCAATTCCAAAATCCTAAAAATATTCCGCAAGCTCATAATACTTTCGGATTTAATTCCATCAAGATACTTGTCAAAGAAGAAGGAAATAAAAATGTTTTTATTTCGCCTTCCAGCATCGCTTTGGCGCTGTCTATGGTCTATAACGGCGCAAATGGAGAGACAAAAAATGCCATGCAGAAAACTTTACAATTTCAAAATTTGGACATCGCTACTGTCAATCAAGAAAGTTTAGGACTTATCAACAGCTTAAAAAATCCTGATCCGAAAGTAGAACTTTCGGTGGTAAATTCAGTATGGGCAAGAAATGGTGTAGATTTTAAGAAAGATTTTCTAAGTGCGGTTGGAAGTTATTTTAACGCCGAGATTTCAACTCTTGATTTTTCCAACTCAAATGCGGCAAACACAATAAACGCTTGGGTTGATAAAAATACTAAAGGAAAAATACCCACCATAGTAACTCCTCCTATTCCGTCAGATATGGTGATGTATCTTATCAACGCGGTTTATTTTAAGGGAAGCTGGACTACTGAATTTGATAAGAAATTAACAGAAGACAGAAATTTTACTACTGCTGATGGTGTTTCTAAAAAACATCCGCTTATGCGACAGTATGGTGATTTGCCATATCTTGAAATGGAGGATTTCCAAAGCGTGAATCTTCCATATGGTACAAACAAGCGATTAAGTATGTATGTATTTTTGCCAAAAAATCTCAATAGTTTTGTTCAAACTTTGGATACGAATAAATGGAATGATTGGATGAAACAATATAAAGAAACAGAAGGCACTATATTGCTTCCGAGATTTAAAATGGAATACGAAAAGGGATTGATACCGATGCTGACACAGCTAGGTATGGGAGTTGCATTTCAAGATAACGCTGACTTGACTGGCATTGGTGATAGTCTAAAAATCAGCGAGGTCAAACATAAAACCTATGTTGATGTAAATGAAGAAGGGACGGAAGCCGCCGCGGTAACAAATGTGGGTGTAGGCACTACATCAGTTATGCCGGCGCAAAAAACATTCTACATGGAAGTCAACCGTCCTTTCTTCTTTGTGATTAGAGACAATCAAACCCAAGAGGTATTGTTCATGGGAACAATACAAAATCCTTCTAAATAGGAATAACCGCCCATTTTTTTGAAAGAAACAGAAGCGAATCCCGCCCGCTTGCGTGGCTAAAGCCACTTCAGCGAGGCGCTGGCGGGCTTTCTCGGAGCGTGCGACTTAGTTTCGCTTCACCACGCGCTCCGCGCGTGGTAGCTTGAATTATATAATAGCAACATGTTCAATTCACTTGTTTTTTATCTTGCAATTTATATCGGTTTACTCTTTCTACTCTCTTGGTTTGTTTCTAGAAAACAACAGGAGGAAGATTTTCTCATTGCGGGAAGAAATAGGAGTGGCTGGCAAATTCTCCTCTCCAAGTTCGCCGCTTCAATCGGTGCGGGTTATTTCATAACTTATACAGGTTTCGCATACGAATACGGTGTCGGGGTTTTTGCTATGCTCGCTGGTCTTATCGCCGGTTTTTTATTCTTTGCGTATTGGGCTGCACCAAGAATTGCGGCTGGTTCACGAGAAGGAAAATTTTATACAATCGGGCATTTTGTGTATAGCAAATTCCAAAATAACAAAGCACGCTTTCTCGCCGATATCTTTTCCAGCGCAATCTTGTTTAGTTGGTTATTAGTTGGGATTATTGGTAGTGGAAAAGTTATTGCCGATTTCGGTTTGCTTTCATACAACCTCGCCGTTGTTGCAACAAGCTTAGTGGTGCTTTGTTATTTACTGCTCGCCGGATATCGTGCGGTTCTTCTGACTGATATAGTGCAATCTGCCGTCATTTTTATTTTGATGATTGTGGTTACTTTTGGCATAATTGGTACTTCTCGCTTTGGAGAGTTACATTCTTTTTCTACGGCTAATCTTGATATTGGTGTTGCAATAGGGTTTTTCCTATTTGGCATTTTGAGCGTATTTTCTTACTCGGATCGATATCAACTTTCATATGCCGCCAAGAGCGAAAGAGGGTTAAAACACGGGCTCGGATTATCTATCGTTCCAATTATTCTCATCGCGTATTTCCTGCTTCTGATAGGTGTGTTCATGGCTACCAAAGTTTCTGGTTTGGATTCGGGGCTTGTGTTCACGGAGGCGCTAAAGCAATTTCTCAATCCATCGTTAGTGCCGCTTGCCGTAGTGCTGTTTTTTGCGGGCATAATGAGTTCAGCCGATACTGATATTTACGCGATTTCTTCTCACTATGCATTGTCAAAAACAAATAACACTAACTATATTAAAGATGTCCGGAGAGCGATGATTGGTTTAACGATTATTGTCACAATCCTCGCAATAACATTTCCTGATGTGGTGAAAGCTTCTATTGTTGCCGGAGCAGCATCGCTCCTGCTGTCATGGGCAATGATATATGTAATATCTGGCGGAAAAAATCCAAATAGATTTATCGGATCGATTGTTACCTCAACAATAGGATTGGCACTTGCTATCATGTATTTTGGATTAGAACCAACGGTAGCGATTGCCATAGTAGTATTTGGTCCATTGGGACTACTGTACAAGGGACGCAAAAATAAATCAGAACTTATCGTAAGTTAGTTGTTATACGTACTCTCTTCAGATTCGCGGCGGAGGCGGTGGATGTAACAAAAAATCACCGACGGATCGGTGATTTTTTGTCGCGCTTTCCGAATCAATTATTGATTGGTGCGGAAAAAACTTGGCCATACCATACTCATGTTTCCTGCACTATCAACACCTCGGACGAGGTAGTAATAGGTAGTATTTGATTGAAGGTTTGAAACCATAACTGCGTGGTTGGTTTGAAAGCCACCCGCATCAATTGCAAGTGTTCCGCTTACATATGGCTGTTGATGAGGCCCTGTCGCCTCACTGAACTGGAGAGGTGTGTTACTCCAGTAGACTTGACCTTGTGTCGGTTCGTTGCTTGCCCATGTGAAGGTTGCACTTGTATTTGTGTGCTGAACCATAGGATTGCTCAAGCTTGGTGAAGTATCCCACCATACCTGACTTCCTCCTCCAGAGCCAAGCAAGCTATTGATTCTTGCCATCGTCTGTGGCCCAACACGGCCATACCCGGTTGTCTCTGGCGTTCCTTGGGAAACAATTCCCTGCGTTGCCTGGAATCTTTCTACTGCCGCTTTGGTAAGCTGACCGAAATATCCAGTAACCAAACCTTCAGGATAGATACTCGTGTTTGTCGCGAGGTATGTCTGAAGTTCAGTAACTTCTAAGTTGCTATCACCAAAATCCAAATGGCTGGTAATGGCGGCATAAGCACTCTGAGTTCCGAGGAGCGAGAAGGTAAGTATTGCAATCATCGTTCCACTAAAGAGAAGCCCTATGCGTGACGAGTTTCTTTGTAAATTTATTATTTTGTTCATATGATTTTTGTTTAGACTAATTTTAGAGATTATTGAGACTTTTCACACAATCGACCTTTTATGTTTAATCTCCATACATGATGCCGTTTCCGAACCGTTACTATTACCATTACAGACATCATTACAGTGACCTATCTTATGAGCTTTGCGTCCTATTTTTGAGTCCGCCCACCATTTCCTCTAATCTTTTAATATAGACTTCTAGTTTTTCTATGCGCTCTCCTGTTTTTATTTCAAACTGTTTTGTATGGTGAGCAAGCATTTCGGCAACGCCCATAATTTCCGTAACATCTTCGATGGCAAGAAGTATGATTGGCGGGAAAGCAGCATCCTCCTTCACATGAATTTGGCGGGCGTTTAAAATCATGGTCTTGTGTCCGATTGAAGGAAAATCATGAGCAACTTCAAATCCTTTGAAAAAAGTGTTTTTAGGCAGAATATCCTCGAGTAATTTTCGTAGCGCGGGAATATCCCATTGGCCGTTTCCCAGTGCATACACAATTTGTTGTTCTGTATCTTTTGGGTCAACCTGAAACACTCGATAGAAAGACTCGTTAGCCGCCATTACGCGAAAATTCTTATCTAAGATAAGGACGGGTTCACGAACAACGTCTACCACGGTCTTAATGTATGTCCAGCTTTTTTCCCAAAAATGATTTACAAAATCATCTCCGATCGCGATACGTGCCTGTTCCGCAACTTTTTTATTTTTTTCCATATAACGAATGCCGATAGAAATCCTTTCTTATTACAAGAACTCGCTATAATACGTAGAATGAACGGCTCTATGCTCGGCTTAACTTGTCTGATGACTCCGAAGTAAAAAACAGAGCAAGAGGGGATTTTGACCGTAGCACACCACGACTATGAGAAAAGAATGAATTCGTATGCTTTTTTCAAGGTAAATAATCACGCAACTGGTCAAGATTTGGTGCAAGATACCTTCATAAAAACCTGGGACTATCTTGTCAGGGGGGGGAGATCGATTTGATGAAGCCCTTTTTATATCACGTCCTGAATCACCTGATTATTAATACCGCAAGCACAAAACTTCTTCCCTCGATGTCCTTCTAGAAAAAGGGTTTGAACCAAGTCTCGACACTTCCGAACGTGTTTTTAATGTCTTTGACGGTAAGGATGCGCTACTCCTCATTAAATATTTTCCGGCAAAATAGGAGAAAGTGATGCGTATGAGGCATGCGCAGGATCTCTCACTTAAAGAAATATCGCTTATTACGGGGCAATCGAGAAATGCTGTCGCCGTGCAAGCATATCGGGGTCTTGTAAAACTTAAAATATTACATAACCGTACCTAGAAATGTTTTTGACAATCATAATCGAGGTAAAAGGTTCCCGATATCTTTTTTTGCCACAAAATTAAAACCAGTTCGTCCATATCTCCGCAGTAAAGCTGTCGGAGAATTTTTCGGATAGATTAAATTCTTGCCAATCTTTTTTCTTTGAAAATTGGGACAACGTAAGCAATGATGGAAATAAGAAGTCCTGGAATAAATGCAAAGTTCACATTGATTGGCAAAACAATCAGAGTCGCCAAGAAGCCAAGCAATATGCTCCAATAAGCAGATTTTTCGTTTTTAACTTTCCAAACTAATCCACCCAACAATGCGGGAGCAAAAATTATTAGAACTTGAACTGATACTATCGCAAGGGTTACAATGTCTTGCACAAAATAGGCGATAGCAAGCCCGACAAGTCCAAAAAGTGAGGCTGAAATTTTCCCGACCCTTAACACTTCTTCCTCTGAAGCATTTTTGTATTTTGCGAGGAAAAAATCCTTAGTAATAGTGGCGGAACCAACCATAATCCCAGTATCCACAGTAGACATAATAATCGCCAAAACGCTTGCAAGCCCCAAACCAAGCAGTCCGGACGGAAGAATTTCCGCCATCAATGCAAACATCGCGCCATCAGCGTCGGCATTTGGCACAATATGGTAAGCAAGTAATCCAACCAGAATAGCCGCACCAATCACTCCAACTTTTAGTATGCCCGACCAGTAAAAAGCAATTTTTGCGGTTCTTTCGTCAGTAGCGGCAAATACTCGTTGCCATGCATCGACTGATGTTAGGATTAATGGGAATCCAAGCAAAACGCCCGCCCAGAAAAATATCGGTCCATTGTAGTTATATAGATTAAAAAATCCTTCAGGGAGAATAAGAAGTTCTTTAATTCCCACCAAAGCAAAACCTTTTATGAAAAGAAAGATAAAAACAGGAAACATCACAAAAAATTGAAGCGCGTCCGTATAAAAATCTCCCTTTACGCCCGCGAGAGCGGTATACAAAATAGTTATGAGAGCGACTATTAAGAGAGCGGGCGTAAAAGATAAATTCGTCGTAACATTTATCAATTGAGCGAAAGCTACAAACTGAATTCCTGTTCCAAAAAAATATGCAATTAAAACAACTAGCCGACCGATTTTTCTTGCTCTATCCGAATATTGGTAAGCAAGATAATCTCCAAATGTATATGCTTTTTGTTCGTCGCCAAATTTTTTTATTCTTGGGGCAAGGTAGCCCATCAAGGCCCAACCCAAAGCCGAAGCAATCATAAAAAGTACTCCGAAAGAAATCCCTGTTTGAAAACTGGCACTTGCGACGCCAAGCACCGTCCCCGCACCGACGCTTGTGGATAACGCGGTAAAAATTAAAAAGAAAAGTGTGGTGTTTCTATTGTTCACAAAATATCCTTCCGCTCCTTCTTTTTTGCTTAAATAAAAACCCAAGCCGAGAACGACCAACATATAAATAACGAGGACAAAAATATCAAGGGTTGATATATTCATAAAATGATAATGGCATGTTTATAAAATAAATTCTACTGGCCACTGATTTTTTAAAAGCGAGAATGGCTCGGCAGAAAGATTCGCTATGAGAAAAATTCGCAGAAAATGAAAGGAATTTTTTTAGGGGGCGCGTGAAGCATTAATCTATTTTGAAAATAGTGCGAGTTTGGTAAAATAAAAACACCAAAACAGAACTCGCGCGCCGTGTGGCGCGTTTTTTGTGTATATGCCTTGGATTTTTTCAATAGTTGCAAATCAAATACGGATTGCTTTTTATATTACAGTGTTGTGTAATATAACCGTCATCGGGGACTCCGGTGATTCTTGTTGCGGGTGCGCGACAAGAGGGGATTAACAATTGAAAATTGTGAGACTATGAAAAAAGAATGCATTCACACAGAGAGGGATAGGACGATGGCATGGGATGCGGCGCTGTTTATCATTGGAGTAGTGGGAATTGCGCCTATCGTTGTGGTTACCAAATCTTTTCTGGGAGCAATCATCTGGATGATGGCTCTTTGGGTTTTCCGCTCATGGGCGTTACGAAAAGAAAAGACAACCTGGAAGTGGCTCACTCGCGGTTATAAGGGCAAATAGGAGTGACAAATTTTAAAAGGAGGTGGCTGGACATTCGCGTTCAACCACCTTTTCCTATTTTAAATCCTCTCCATTTTTCCTTAAAAGAATGGTGCTACATATGTGATGAGTAAAACTAAAAATCCGAGAGCAAATGCTGATTTTATATTAATTAATAGCGCAATCATGTTCTTTTGCTACCATATACAAGTGACGAAATTTATCATCGGTATTGATGAAGTGGGGCGCGGAGCGCTTGCGGGCCCGGTTGAAGTGGCGGCGGTATACACAAGGAAGGGAATAAGGATTAAGGAGAAAGGACTGGGTATGTTACGGGATTCGAAGAAGCTTACTGCAAAAAAACGCGAGCAGTGGGCTGAATATATTAAAAATAATCCAAAAATTATATTTGCAACCGCGCGCGTGTATCCGCGCGGAGTGGAGAAAATGAATATTGCTCGGGCAACGAATGAAGCGGCGCTTCGGGCATATGAGAAGCTTGTTGCAAATAACGAATTGCGAATAGCGAATTTCGCAGTGTTTCTGGATGGCGGGCTTTACCTTGGGAATGGATGTCAGCCGAAAAATGCGAAGACAGTGGTCCGAGGTGATGAAAAATTCATCGCAGTGAAGCTGGCTTCGATTATGGCAAAGGTTTCGAGGGATCGATATATGACAAGGCTTGATATGAGATACCCGCAGTATGGGTTTGCGGTGCATAAAGGATATGGCACGAAAGCGCATATTGCCGCGTTAAAGAAATACGGGGTGAGTACGACGCACCGATTGACGTTTCTCAAGAAATACCCTACTATGCAACAAGTGATAAGGAAAAAGTAGCAGGTTGTGATTTCTGCTGTATCACTTTTTAACTCTATGGGAGGCGTTCCAACAAAACATCATAGTAAAGGGAAAGTAGGCCGGAGACGGTCTCATTTGGCGCTCAAGAAAAAGAAGATTCTTGTATGCGCGTCATGCAAAGGCCCCAAGCTTACTCACCGAACGTGCAAGCAGTGTGGAAAGAAATAGAAGAAGTTCAAATTTCAAAATTCAAAAATGAAAATTAAAGTGTTTGCGGAGCACGCTCATCCATTTTGCACTTTGATGTTTCCGTTTTAAACTTTCATTATGGCTACTCGGCACCTTGTAAGAACAGTGATTCTCCAGTCCCTTTATGAATGGGATTTTTATCATAAAGAGAAGGATATTATTGCGATTCTTGAGAGAAATCTCCAAGAATTCGCGTCGGGCATAGACGAGCCCGATTTTGCGTGGAGAATTTTAAAAGGTCTCGTGGAGCATTTGCGCGAGATAGACGAAATAATTGTGCGTGTTGCGCCAGAATGGCCTCTTGATAAAGTTGCCATAATTGACAGGAATATTCTTCGAATAGGGCTTTACGAATTGATGTACGCGAATCCCGAAGAAGTACCTCCCAAAGTCGCTATTAATGAAGCGATTGAAGTTGCAAAAAATTACGGCGGTCCAAGCTCTGCGCGATTTGTAAACGGCGTATTGGGTACGGTCTATCGCGAGGTGCAAGCGAAGCGCGGTGATGTGGTTTCCGAAGTACCTGTCGCGCCGAAACGTAAGAAACGGAAAGATGCAAAATAGTCCCGATACACAAGCTCTCGAAACAGCAATTGGCGTTCCAATCGGGAACGTTGATTTATACTACGCGGCGCTCACGCATCGTTCCTATTTAAATGAAGAACCTCATTGGCCTCATGGGCATAACGAACGGCTGGAGTATCTTGGAGATGCGGTGTTGGAGCTTGTGGTGAGCGAGGATCTCTATTTAAAATTTCCCGATGATCCGGAAGGGAAACTTACACTTCTTCGCGCGGCGCTCGTAAACTACCAATTTCTTGCACGCGTGGCGGAAGATATCAATCTTAACAGCTTTCTCCTTATGTCGCGTGGTGAAAACAGAGATGTAGGAAAGGCGCGCGAAGTTATTTTGGCGAACGCGATGGAAGCGCTTATCGGCGCAATTTATCTTGACCAAGGGCTTGGTGAAGCAAAAAAATTCATTGATCGTTTCGTCATGGTAAGTCTTGGTGAGATTGTGAGAAATGGAAGTTATAAAGATGCGAAAAGTGAGCTTCAAGAACTGATTCAAGAAAAGAAAAAAGTAACTCCTTCATATCGGGTACTTGATGAAAACGGCCCTGCGCATAAAAGAACATTCCGAATAGGAGTGTATTTTGGTGAAGATCTTATTGCCGAAGGAGAAGGACTGTCAAAGCAAGAGGGAGAGGTTGAAGCGGCGCGAAAAGCGTTAGAGAAGGTGAGATAGTGAGACATTCAAAAAATAAATTCCCAATGGTATATTAGTGCTAAAGTTCAAATTGTTACGGGTGGTCTTTTGGAGTTTTGAAATTGGTTTAATAGGTAAGCGTTGAAGTTTGGATTTTCCTACCATGCATTTACTTAAGCGTCTTGAACTAAATGGTTTTAAATCGTTTGCGGGAAAGACCGTGCTTGATTTTCCGAACGGTATTACTGCGATTGTTGGGCCGAACGGTTCGGGAAAGTCGAATGTGGTTGATGCAATTCGATGGCTTCTCGGTGAGCGTGACGCAAAACACCTTCGTGGTGGGAAAGTGGAAGATCTGATTTTTGCGGGAACTCCGGATCGCCCGCGTGCGGGACTTGCACAGGCGAGTCTGCATTTCGATAACGAGAAAAAGTTTTTTCCGCTTGATACTGCGGAAGTCACGGTAAGCCGAGAAGTTGCTCGTGACGGAACAAGTAAATATTTTTTGAATAAAGCGGAGGTGTTGTTGCGCGATCTTGTGGATTTTTTTGCACAGGCACGTTTGGGAAGTCGGGGAATCGTGGTGGTAACGCAGGGGAATAGCGATCTTTTTATACGTGCCGAGCCGAAAGTCCGACGCGAGATGATTGAGGAAATTTTGGGTCTTCGCGAATACCAGATTAAAAAAGCGGATGCGGAACGCCGTCTTGGACAAAGCGAGGATAATTTACGCAAGGCACACGCGCTTATTGATGAGATTCTTCCTCATCTCCGCTCGTTGCGCAGACAGGCAACACGATGGGAAAAGAGAGGTGCGTGTGAAGAAGAACTTCGTACGCTCGAGAATCACTATTTCGGAGAGTCGTGGAAAGACATTGCAGTGCAATCGTCTGTGCTCGAGGAAGAGATGAAACAGCATAATGTGCGGGGAGAAACGTTGCAACGCGAGCTTTCTGATGCCGAAAAAAAAGAAAAAGATATCGAGAAAAGTCAGCCGGAGGAAAGAAAGGAACTCGCTTCATTGCGCGAAGAAATGCGCGCTATTCTCGAGAAGAAAAGCATAATGGAAAAAAATGTGGCGCGTCTTGAAGCGCAAGCGGAAATTGTGTCTCATGACGAATCGGATGATGAATTTCTTCCTTCCGGGGAGATAATGAAAGTGGTACAGCGAGTGCGTGACATGTTACTTGCGGCAGAAGATGCCGATGTAGAGGCATTGCAGACCACAATCCAATCCGCGCTTGATGAATTCGAGACGCTGTTTGCAAGTCATGTAAAGAAGAAAAAACCGGCAACAGATGCGCCGTCGAATGTAATGCACGAAGAATTGCAAAAGGTTACGGATGCGCTTTCGGTACTCAGTAAGGAACTCAATGCATTTCGCGCAAAAGAGCAGGAACTTGAAAAAGGACAAGAGGATTTTTATAAGATATTCACTGCGGCAGTGCGCGAAGTGGAACGTATTCGCAAAGAACTGCATGCATGGGAGGCGGTGCGTCAGGATAAACTTCTTCGCAAAGAACGCCATACTTTCCAGCGCGAAGAATTGCGCCGTCAGATGTGGCAAGCAGGGAGAAAGCCCGAAGAGTTTGACGGTGGGGAAAAAGTGGAGAATATGACATATAGCCGAGATGAAGCGGAAAGAAAAATGTTGCGTTTGCGCGGAGAACTTGCGGCAATCGGCGAGATTGACGAGGCGGTGATGAAAGAAGCGAAAGAGACGGAATCGCGGTATGAATTTTTGACGCATGAAGCGGAAGATCTGAAAAAAGCGGTGGGCGATTTAAGGAATCTTATTCGCGAACTTTCGGATAAAATACGAACGGAATTCGGTGGCGCACTCCACACCATCAATGACGAGTTCAAAAAGTTTTTTGGATTAATGTTTGACGGGGGAAGCGCGAAATTAAAAATCCAAAAACAAAAACTTAAAAGTTATTCTGAGAAAGAAGAGAGTCAGACCGGCAATTCTGAAAGCAAGGAGTCGGAATCAGGACTTCACCCCGGGGAGTTTATCGAAGAGGATCAGGAAGAGGGAATTGAGATTGAGTTTAAGCTCCCTCGAAAACGGGCAAATTCACTTGATGTACTCTCGGGCGGTGAGCGAAGTTTGGTGGGACTTGCCGCGCTTTTTGCGCTGATTTCAGTGAGCCCCCCGCCATTTTTAGTGCTCGATGAAATTGATGCCGCGCTTGATGAGCGAAATGCGCGTCGTTTCGCCGATTTACTCAAGGAGTTTGCACGAAAGACGCAATTTATCGTAGTAACGCACAACCGTGCAACCATGGAGTCTGCAAACGTACTTTATGGGGTAACACTTGGTCCCGATGGCACCTCGAAAGTGCTTTCGTTATCGCTTGAAAAAGGAGTAGCGCAAGTTTCATGAATATTCCGCGACATATTCTCATTATTCCCGATGGCAATCGTAGATGGGCGCGCGCGAAAAATAAACCCGCGCATATGGGGCATCTTGAGGGCGTGCGAATTACCGGCGCGATATTGAAAGAAACGCTGAATCTTGGAGTAACCACAATCACTATATGGGGCGCTTCGGAAAAAAACCTCACCAAACGTTCGCGACAGGAAGTTGCGTTTCTTGGAAAAATATTCAAAATTTATTTCACAAAACTTCTGAAAGAATCTGATCTGGAAAAATATGATGTACGTATTCGTGCGCTTGGGAAATGGAAAGAGCTTTTGCCTCAATCGGTTTCTGCCACGGTACAAAAATGCATTGATACCACAAAAACACACAAAACTCGCTCGCTCACATTCCTTCTTGGTTACAATGGTAAGGATGAAATGAGAAATGCGATAGCGGATATTGCGGCGGAAAAGCTCAAGAATCCAAAGATAAAAATCAGGGAAGATGACATTAAAAAGTATCTTTGGACAAAGGATTTACCGCCGGTGGATTTAGTAATTCGTACGGGAGGAGAACCGCATCTTTCCACAGGAGTAATGATGTGGGATATTGCCGATGCGCGATTTTATTTCACCGAAACATTTTGGCCCGCATTCACGCCAAAAGAATTAAGAAAAGCGGTGGATGAGTACTCGCGTCTTGAAAAGCGTGATGGCGCGTGAGTTGCGAAAGTGTTCTTTTTGGCTACAATGTGAGCGGTAGAGAAAGGGCCCATAGTTAAGTGGTATAACGGCGCATTCGCATTGCGCAGGCGGGAGTTCGATTCTCCCTGGGTCCACCAAATGATAATTTTCGAGAGCGTTGTGCTGATTTAATTCGTAAACTAGGCCTAATTTGGCAGTTCTAATTTGTATCACTACTGAAAAGCCACGTGTTATCCACACTTCAGGTTTGTTTATATTACTTGACCTGATGTAAGCAAAGGAGTATACTTTGTTTACATTGATAAAAAGATGTAAGCAAACATGAAATCACTAGATATCGGCCAGTTAAAAGATCAAAAAGAAGGCTTTAAAGCTTTCGTTCCCAACCCTTTTCCTCCAAAGGGCGGTTTTGAGTTTGACCCGAAAATTCTGAAGAAAAGCGACGAGGCGACGCGCCTCTTGGGTAAACTCGACGGTATCACCAAACTCCTTCCCGATGTCGATTTTTTCTTGAGTATGTACCTGCGCAAGGACGCCGCATCATCAAGTCAAATCGAAGGGACGATGGCCACGATGATTGACGCCATCGAAGCCGAAGTCCAAGCAAGCGCGAATATTCCGGAAGATGTTGATGACATTCTGCATTACATCAAGGCGCTGAACTACGGGATGAAGCGCGTACAGCAAGACGACTTTCCGATGGCTCTCCGTTTTGTAAGAGAGTTACATAAGCAATTGATGGACAAGGCTCGAACGACTCATTATTCCGACCCAGGAGAATTCAGAAAATCACAGAACTGGATTGGTGGTACTCGTCCTGACAATGCACGCTTCGTGCCTCCCCCTGTCGAAGAAATGCATGTTGCCTTGAATGATCTTGAGAAATTTATGCATTCGAGTGATGACATTCTCACGATCATCAAAGCGGCGCTTATACACGCGCAATTCGAAACGATTCACCCATTTCTCGATGGTAACGGTAGAACCGGTCGTATGCTCATAACGTTCTATCTTTGGAAAGAAGGTTATCTGGAGAAACCGGCATTGTTCCTGTCCTCCTACTTCAAGAAGCATCAAAAAGTCTATTACGAAAGACTGTTCGGCTATCACTTTGGAAGTGTTTCCGATTGGGTAGATTTCTTTCTTGATGGTGTCATTGAGATCGCCGGTGAGGCAATCGACATTGTCGGAAAGATCACGACACTTCGTGAAAAAGACATGCTCAAAGTACAGACTCTCGGCAAACGCTCGTCAGAGAGCGCGGCTTTGGTATTGCCAAAACTTTACGAACAGCCGATCGTCAACGTTGCGACGGTTCAAAAATGGACCGGTTTTTCCCGAGTTGGCTCCCAGTCGGTGATCAATCGATTTATCGAGATGGGTATCCTTACTCCCAAGGATAAGGATAAGAAATACGGGCAATCGTATATCTATAAAAAATACATAGATATATTTGCTGAATAATTCAGATGACACACGACATCATCAAAAACTTAATATTCGTGGATTGCGAGGGACACGGACCGGCACCGACACTGAATGATTCGGTGGGTTTTGAATTTGGCGCGGTTGCGCACCCTTCAAAGCAGACATTCCACGGAATCGGGGCAACAAAAGAGACATTTGAGGATTTCGACAAATGGATTTCATCCGTGGTAGAGAAAGGATTCAGGCCGCTGTTTGTGAGCGACAATCCGGCCTATGACTGGCAGTTCATAAACTATTATTTCCACCTGCATCTCGGCAGAAACCCGTTCGGCCATTCGGCAAGAAGGATCGGCGATTTTTACGCCGGACTCGTTGGCAACTTCACTGATGGGAGTTCATGGAAAAAGCTACGGGTTACGGTGCATGACCACAATCCCGTAAACGATGCGATGGGTAATCTCGAAGCGTTCGAGAGGATATTAAGCGGAGAAAGATAAAATATATGCCAAAGGAAATCGCCAAGAAAACTAAAGAAGAAGTATAATTACATATGAAAAATATCTTTGAACAATTAGTAGATTTATTAAAAAAAGATGAGCGCCTTGTTTCGCAAGACGGCGTGCTTTTGAAAAATCAAGTGCAGGAATTGGCTAGGAAAAATGATCCAGCTTTGATTAAGCTTTTACTTTCCGACAAGGCGATAAAACAGCACTTCTTTTTTGAAGTAGAAAAAACGCTGATTTTTGATAAAGAAAAGTTTATCCGCTTTGTTTCTAATAAACAATTTTTACCGGATTCCTATACTGCGTTTAAAAATAAAATCGGCTTAACTGCTGGCGATGAATATGTGAGCGAAAACAAAGAAGTGGTTTTAACTTGGCCTTATAAGGATTGTGTTTTGGAAGGCGGAATGACCAAAGAAGACCAAAAGAGGGATGAGATTTTTTATAATGAAACATTAGCGCCGGACGATATCAATCGCCTACTGGACGCCAAAGTTTTTACCAATTTCAAACGGATAGACAAAAAAGGCGAACACAAACTGGACGGCTTCAAGCGCGATGAAAAAGGTACGATTAAAGACAATTTGATTATTAAAGGCAACAACTTGCTCGCGCTTGCTTCACTTAAAAAAGAATTCGTCGGAAAAGTGAAGCTGATTTACATTGATCCGCCGTATAACACAGGTGATGACGGATTTAATTATAACGATACATTCAACCATTCAACATGGATGACCTTCTTAAAAAATCGATTGGAAATAGCTAGAAAAATGCTGACCAAAGATGGATCGATTTTTATCCAAATTAATGATATCGAAGAAGCATATCTAAAGGTGTTATGTGATGAGGTTTTTACTCGGGAAAACTTTCATACGAGCATATGCGTGCAAATGTCTCATTTGAGCGGAGTAAAAATGGCGCACAAAGATAAGAAATTACCTAAAATTAAAGAGTATGTCTTATTTTATACAAACTCACCAAAGATTAAATTAAACCCACAATATGTTCCAGCTAGTTGGGATGAAGCACTAGAGCGATATTCTTCATTCGTAGTTAAAGAAAATTATACTGATGATGAGTGTGAAAAATGGAAGATTATTCCACTAAACAAAGCGATCAAAGATAGTGGCGTTGATATAAAAGACAAAAAGGCAGTAACTGATTTCAAATTAAAAAATGCAGACTTAATATTTAGAACTGCAAGAAATAGAGGGGCAGATTATTCAGCATACAATCCTAATTGTTTTAATAAAGTCACCAACCCCGACGAATCATATTATTTTGTTTATAAAGGAGAAGATATAAGTTTTGCAGCGGACAAGGTTATTTCTATAAACGGTAAATTGACTCCAGTTGTTGCTTTGGGGGATATTTGGACCGATATCGGAATAAATAATCTATCAAATGAAGGTGGTGTGGATTTAAGATTTGGAAAAAAACCTGAAAAGTTGATAGAACGAATAATTAAGCTAATATCTAATTCAGACGATGATATTATCGTGGATTTTTTTAGTGGATCAGGAACTACCGGTGCTGTTGCTCATAAATTGAAAAAGCGATATATCCTCATTGAGCAATTAGCTGATCATATTAATAAATCTATTGCAAGAATTAAGAATGTAATCAAAGGTGAACAAAGTGGGATAAGTAAAGATAATGATTGGAAAGGTGGCGGAGATTTTGTCTATATGGAACTTGCTAAATGGAATGAGGAATGGATAGAAAAAATTGAAAAAGCCAAAACCGGCAAAGAACTCGCTAAACTTTGGGATGAGATGAAAGAAACCGTCTTTTTGAGCTACAAAGTCGATCCGACAAATGTTGATGCAAATGCCAAAGATTTTGCGGAATTATCTATTGCCGATCAAAAGAAATTTTTGATTGAGTGCTTGGATAAAAATCAGCTTTATGTAAATTTGAGCGAGATTGAGGATAGAGAGTATGGGGTGAGTAAAGAGGATATAAAGTTAAATAAAGAGTTTTATGAAAAAGATAGCTTTTAAAACTTACGAACAAATAAAAAATCTACTCCGGATAACAGGGTACTTATTCTGGTGGATCATACCCTTTGCTTTATTTATACTGGCCACATATTTACCGAAATTTATTTGGAATATTAGTTTTAATGACTATTTAAATTTTATAAAGATTCTAGTCTGGCCCATATCAGCCTTGATTATTTTATTTTTCTTTAAAAAGGTGATAACTTACCTTTTCTTTTCCATTGATGGCTTTAATTTTTTTGGCGCCAAAGGAGAAATAAAAAATGTATATGACCTAATAACGGAAAAAGTCAACGAAAGATTTGAAAATGAAAAAAGAGAGGCCGCAAGAGAAACCGAGGTAAATAGACTACAAAGAGAAATTGAAACAAATTCAGGAAGGGCGGATGAAAATTTAAAGACTGCAAAGGAGATTTTAGCAGAATGGAAAAAATCTAACACGGATAATAAGAGACTTTTGGAGGAAAATAAGCAACTAAGGGACGCAATTGAGAGAAAAAATCAATACTCTGGCAATTTTCCGCCTGTTTCTGGAGAGTCAGAACTTGGTACTGGTAATAAGGTTGATAATAGTCAACCCGTGGCTCCTTCCAATGAAGAAAAAATATGAATAAATATTTAATAACTTACGATTTGAAAAATAAGTCCATAAGGGATTACCAATCACTTTTTATTGCCATAAAAAGTCTTGGCCCATGGTGGCATTATTTAGAGTCAACATGGATTGTTAAAACTAATTTAAATTCCCAACAAATATGGAATACTTTAGGCCAACACTTACTCACAAATGACCATATTTTAGTTGTAAAAATTGATAATAGTGATAAGTGGGGATGGTTACCACAAGATGCATGGAATTGGCTAAACACATAATAAATTATGCTTTACGACGAATTTAACTCATATAAAAACTTTGCCGGCGCTGATGTTTTCAAAAACAAAGCGACAGAAAAATCAGATGTTTTGAAAAATCTCAATCCGGCTTTTCCGGCGCGCGAATATCAGAAGGAAGCACTGGGGCGGTTTTATTATTATTGTGAGGAATATCACCAAAAACAAAAGCCAATTCATTTGATGTTCAATATGGCGACTGGTTCGGGGAAAACGCTCATAATGGCGGCGAATATTTTGTATTTATACCAAAAGGGCTACCGTAATTTTATTTTTTTTACTCGTTTGGGTAACATTATTCAAAAAACCAAAGCAAATTTTCTTGATCTAAGTTCTAAAAAATATTTGTTTGCCGACAAAATCACTCTTGGCGGACAGGAAATAAAAATCAAAGAAGTTGATAATTTTGAAGGTGTAAATGATGATGATATCAATATTATTTTCTCTACCACCGCGCTTTTACACTCTCGTTTCAATTTTGCTCGCGAAAATGTTTTAACTTACGAAGATTTTGCGGAAAAGAAAATTGTTTTGATTGCTGATGAAGCGCACAACCTATCTGTGGAAACAAATAGCAAGATAAGCAAAACCGAAGAAGAAGACCGCCGAAACTGGGAAAATACAGTAATGCGGATTTTGAACGCCAACAGCCAAAAGGATAATGTGCTTTTGGAGTTTACGGCAACGGCTCGATTAGAACAGGAATATCCTGAGATTTTGGAAAAATACAAAGACAAAGCGATTTATCGTTATGATCTGAAAGAATATCGCTTGGACGGGTTTTCAAAAGATGTGCGAACTTTGCAGATAAACGCGCCGATTATGGAACGAGCTCTTTCGGCGGTGATTATTTCGCAATATCGCCGTAAGGTGGCAGAAAAGTATAAAATCGCACTAAAGCCAGTGGTTATGTTTAAGGCCAACAGAGTAAGTATTCCCAAAGAAGGAATATCCAAGGAACATAATCCGCAAATTGTCGTTTCAAACATTTTCAAAGACTCTTTTCATAAACTTATTTCTGAACTAGACGAAAAACACCTAAAACAGCAAACAGCAATAAAAAACGCAACATTGCAAAAAGCATTTCAATTTTTCAATGAGCAAAAAATTACTCTTGTGGATTTAGCGGCAGAAATGAAAAGCGATTTTGCACCGGAAAAATGCTTGACGGTTGATGAAGATAAAGATTTAGAGCAAAAACAAATTTTACTTAATTCACTAGAAGATCAAAACAATGAAATCCGCGCTATTTTTGCGACAGAAAAATTGAATGAAGGTTGGGATGTTTTGAATCTTTTTGATATTGTCCGGATTTACAACAGTCGTGACGAAAAAGGCAATAAACCGGGAAAAACAACTGTGCAAGAGGCGCAACTTATCGGGCGAGGCGCAAGGTATTATCCTTTTACTCTTGGTGAATTTACTGACCCATATAGAAGAAAATTCGATACTGATATACAAAATGAATTACGGATATTGGAACAACTTTATTATCATAGCGTAACGAATTCTAAGTACATTTCTTTACTAGAAGGAGTTTTGGTTCGTGAAGGTATTATGCCATCACGCACAGTGCAAAAAGAGATTAAAATTAGAAGCGATTTTAAAAACAGCGATTTTTGGAAGAAAGGCTATATTTTCTTAAATTCTCGCAAGGAAAATTTAGGAAAAGATGTTTTTACTCTCTCGGACGCCAAAGCAGAATTCGACCATAACGCTGAAATAAACATCTTTCAACTACCAACGCGAGAAGCGATAGAAAAAGATTTGTTTGTTGCTGGTGCTGGCGCCGGAGTAAAGGCAAAAATTAAAATCCGAGATTTTAGAATTGCTGATTTCGGAACACATATTGTCCGCATCGCTTTGGCAAAAATATCATGCGGACAGTTTTGTGAACTTAAAAAGATTTTCGGTAACATAGAATCCGCAAAAGATTTTATTTCAAATGAAAAATATCTTGGAGGCATAAAAATTAAGGTGAAAGGTACAAACGAGCAAGTAGAAAATCTTTTGCAGATTGAAAAGTTGAATATTACCGGATTTGTGATTGATAAAGTATTGGAAGTCGCCGGCAAAGAGAAAAAGGAATACTACGGAACAAAGGAGTTTAAAGCTCACCTGATCCAAAAAATATTTGAAAATGACAAGGTGTTGCAATTAGATAGCGAAAGTCCGCGAGCGCAAAATATGCGAGATTTTGATTTTTCTTCTCGGGATTGGTTTGCTCAAAACGAAATCTGGGGAACGAGCGAGGAGGAATCATTTTTGCGTTTTATTGATGAGGCAATAACAAAGCTAAAAAAGAAATATCAAGATGTTGCACTATTTCGTAATGAGCAGTTTTTCAGAATCTACGGCTTTGAAAACGGTGAGCCGTTTTATCCCGATTTCGTTTTGTTTTTGACGGAAAAGAAAACAAAGCAAGAAGTTATGTATCAGATTTTTGTTGAGCCAAAGGGCAATCAATTTTTGGATGCACAAAATACTTTTGAGCATTCAAAAGAGGGTTGGAAGCAAAAACTATTGGTTGAGATAGAAAAAAGTCATATTGTTGAGTTGAGGATAGAAAGTAAGGATTTTCGTTTGGTTGGTTTGCCTTTCTTTAACGAGGGACAGGTGAATAGTGCCTTGCGTGAAAAGTTTGAAGAGGTGTTTGAAAAAAAATTATTATAAACTTATGAAAATCAACACTTTGACTGGTTCAACAGGCTCACCGCAAGCAAGCTCAGTGCGAGGCAACACATTCAAACTCATCATCTCGCTTATTATTCCACAATTGGCAGGAGGTCTGGGGAGCTTCTTTACCATCAGTTCGGTGAAAGATTGGTATCCGATGCTGGAGAAGCCCTTGCTCAATCCGCCAGCATGGATATTTGGTCCGGTCTGGACGACGTTGTTTCTTTTGATGGGCTACGCGCTGTATCTTGTCTGGAAGGACGAGAGCGGAAAAAGCAAACGCCTGGCCTACTTCGCTTTTGGGATTCAAATGGTTTTAAATATGCTATGGTCAATTATCTTTTTCGGTCTGCACAGTCCGGGCGGTGCGCTTATTGAGATCGTATTCCTTTGGCTCGCCATTCTTGCCACGTTTGTTGCTTTTGCGAAAATATCAAAACCGGCGGCGTGGCTCTTGTTGCCCTATATCCTCTGGGTCAGCTTTGCTATGTATTTAAACTATTCAATCTGGATGCTTAATTAGGCAAAAATTGATAAAATAGATTTATGCAAAGAACGCCGGTTTCATCAACAAATATCCGCTCCATAGGCTACGATTCACAATTGGCGACTTTGGAAGTGGAGTTTACTTCTGGTGATATCTACCAGTATTTTAATGTGCCAGAACATCTGTTCCAGCAGTTTTTACACGCATCATCACACGGGCAATTTCTGAATGACAATATCCTCCGTTATAACTACCGATACCAAAAGGTAAGCTAATTTTATGTTTACGCCGAAAACACAGAGAATAAAAGATATTGCGAATGATAAACAGGAAGTCATTAAGCGACTTGAAGGTATTTTTCATACGAACACCCACGTTTATATTGATTACGCAAATGTGCGTCCATGGAGCGAAAAACTTGGGTGGCATATTGATTTGAAACGGCTCAAGCAATTTTTGGATTCTTTCAGCACTATAGAGGCAATCAATTTTTATAACGGGTACCTTGCGGGCAACGAACGTTCGGAAAAAGAAAAATCAGAAGCAGAAAATTATAAATATATTCTTCGGACAAAACCCGTCAAGATACTTAATTTTTCTATCAATGCATCAAGCGTGCCGGCAGATTCAACGGTTCTTGTGAAGCAGTTTATTCGTCGCGCGTTACTGAAGAAGTACGAGGTAGGGACTATCGAATACTTGAATCAGCGTTTTGTCGATATGAACAAGAAGGGCGAGTATTTCATTGAAGACATGAAATGCAATTTTGATGTGGAAATCGGCGTTGATATGCTACTTGATTGCGAACGGAACAGCGCTGAAACATTTATACTATGGAGCGGAGACAGCGATTTTGCCGATCCGATTAGAAAATTAATAGCCGCCGGCAAAAAAGTTTACTTGTTCGCGACGGCTGGCAGAATTTCCAGCGAATTGAATGAACTTAAGGAAAGCGGTCTCAAGATAGTGGATATTTTTGAGCTCAAAGAGTTTATTTGTTGGCTAAAGGAATCATCCTATAAAAGCACAAAGGACCCCGTTGCCGAGGCCCTTTAGCTCTAAAATCAGTGATCTTACGATCGATTGCATTGTAGCATAAGACAAGGAAAGTTGTCCACAGTTTATGGAAATCAAATCAAAACAACCCCATACCAGTTCGCGACTGGGCAAGAAAATTAGGAGAGAAAATTAAACATTCCAACATTCTTGCTTCGCCCGTCCGTATCCTCGTGCGAAGATAAGGGGGTCAGGTACGGGATATACTTTACGATCGGTTCGGTGAAAGATTGGTATCCGATGCTGGTCAAGCTGGTTCTCAATCCGCCGGCGTGGATATTCGGTCCGGTACTTGCCCCCACACCAAATTGATATGTTCTACCTCTACGTTTTAAAAAGTAAAAAAGACTCTGCACGGGAAATCAGCCGACTTATCCGCCATAGCTGGCTCCAGCGGTGACGCAAGGAGGTAGCGAAGGTGGAGTCCGCATTTCGCCCCGCCACCTACCCGGAAACCGAGCAGAAAAATATCCACTTCCTTTTTGAAAGAAAAAATCGGTCACGCGCAAATCCGAAAAGCAAAGAATATTTTTCTTTGGGTGGTGTTTAGGATGTTATGAGGACTTCCTCACTACTCGAAGGGGAGCGTAGAATGTTACTATCTATCTATAGTATATTAGGATGAAAATCTCCAGAATAACTTTTTTTATTATTGTAATATTAGCATTGGCTGGTTTCTATGCATACAAAACCCGAACCGGGCTCCATGTCGAAAATCCATCGGTGCAACCAAGCAACGAAATCGACACATCCACGAATAATAAAGCCGATTTACAAGTAAAAAATCTCGATATCAGTCAGAAGAACGATAATTCTTCGGCTTCTTCTGGGTCTTCGAAAATGGCGCTAAGTCCGCCGGCGGAGCGCTGTTTGATAACGGGTACCTGTTTTGATGATCGAATATTTTTAATCACCGAGGGTGCGGATGGGAATTTTATCGATTCGGATAACAATTCTATAGATAAGGAAATTATCTTACATTATGCCAAAAGTACGCGAAGCGAGGCGGATTTTTTGGTGGTGTTCAAAGACTGGAATGCGCTTTCTGCATTCAGCGCAGCTTATTTTATATCCGTAAATAGTAGTGATTCCGGAATGGGCATGTTAGAAAATGAAGATCGGACATATGGCTCGCGCGGTAATTTGAAAGGTCTTATTACAATGCCAAATATCAAAGTTCTTTCTGACCCCGATAGTTTTAATGCAAATATTTTTTCTTTCGCGCATGAATTAGGGCATTACTGGTTGGCGTATTTTTACGATCCATTATTGATGATCTCGAATTCGAGTGGACACTATAATTCCTGCATGGTATTCGGGGACGGGGATATTATGACCCATGGATTCTTTAATTTTAAAAGGGTAAGCGACACGCTATTTGCCTCACCTCCGCCCGATAACGATCCACATAGAATGAAATTTAGCGACTTTTCTTTGTATGTCATGGGTTTGCTACCCGAAGAGGAAGTTGCGCCGATCGGAATTGTGAAAAGTGGTATGGACTGTGTGCAGAATGGGAAAGTGGAAAACGGGGCCATTAACGTTACGGGAGATTTTGAACAATTTACTCTTTCCGACTTCATAAAAGTGTATGGCGCTAGAAATCCCCCATACCCCAATGCGAAGAGAAATTTTACTGTGCAAGTGGCACTCCTTGTTCACCGAGATTCGCCACTTACGCAAAACGATGCCGATACCTTCAAAAGGTACCTTGATGAAGCCGAAAACTATCTACCTTTTGCAGTCTCGAACAAAGCAACTTTTAAGTTTCTAAAAAACTGAGCTTAAATGGCGGGGTAAATGATATGCAAGACGAGTAGGGAATTGTAGCTGTTGTTAATCTTGCTTGACTTTAAGGTTAACATTTGTTAATCTCATCAATATATAGAGTTAACATAAAAAAATATGAAAAATAAGGGCAAAAAAGCAATATATATATCTGTAGCTGAGCTGGCAAAAATTCTTGGCATTAGTCGTATTGCTGTATTTAATAAAATAAAGAAAGGACAAATTCAAGCTGAAAAAATTGGACGTTCTTATGCTATTTCGATGGAACATGTTAATGAAATAATTTCTGGTTCTAGCTCTGGGGTATTAACAGAAGAGAAAAAGGAAGACATAAAAAAAGCTGTAGAAAAAGTTGTAAAAGAATATGGAGAAACTTTAAAACTTCTCGGTAGAGAATAATTATGAAATTGAAGCAACTTACAATTGTAGATATAGAGTATGCAGCACATCGCTTAGCAAAAGAAACAATGAGTTGGAATAAACCGATTCCTGATTTTAGTACTCGATATACTAATACTCTTGAAAGATGTGTTGAGGCACCGTTTCAATCATTCGGAGGAAGACAGCTATACCCCGGACTAATAAAAAAAGGTGCCATACTTTTTTATTTTATGATTAAAAATCATCCATTTCAAAATGGAAACAAAAGATTGGCTATGACGACATTATTCATATTTCTTTTTCAAAATAAAAAATGGCTTAAGGTTGATAATCAGGAATTATATAATTTTGCTCGTTGGGTTGCAGAAAGCAACGCAAAATTAAAAGAAGACACTGTTCGCGCTGTCGAAACATTCCTAATTAATTATATAACTGATATTCATTAATTTTATGAACGAATCAGAAACGCGAGCCAAATATTTTTGCCCCTTGAAAAACTTTTGAAATAATTTATGAAAAAATCATATATATCATCAGAAACAACAGGAGCACCACTATCAGGAGCATACGAGGCAAATAATTTTATATTTGTCTCTGGTCAAATTCATATGAATTTCTCTCAACAGTTAGAGGGGATCACCATTGAAGAAAAGTTTGATATTGTTATTTCTAATGTAAAGAAAATTTTAGGTGAAGCTGGACTTTCGCTAAGCGATATTATAAGAGTTCACCTATATCTCACTGATCTAAAAGAATTACCTGCTCTCAATAAGGTCTATCTAAACTATTTTCAACATCCACTTCCTGCGCGTACCGCAGTAGGTGTTGTTGCGTTACCACTTGGTGCAAGTTTAGAAATGGATGTAATAGCGGTACGAAAATAATATGAAACTATACCGTTTCAGCCCAATAAAAAATGAAAAGGAACTGATTGAAGCAATAAAACATACACACTTCGCTTGTTTTGAATTATGCAACAAGGCTTTTGGAAAATATCTTCCCGTTGCAGGAAATATGGGAATATTTTGCCACTATGATGATGAATATAAATTCCTTACAAAATTACGCCAAGAATTAACAGAGCAATCTGATAACTTTAATCAAAAATATTTTCGGCTTCATAATCCCATAATTATTTCCGCTCACGAAGATGTGTCGGAAACCACATATACCTATCTTTACATTCGCAGACCAGACCAATACAGAGCACAGGTTGGAGATGTCGATTTTATTATTGATGATGAAAAATATACTGAACTTAAAAAATCCCTACAGAGTGGCTCACAAATCAACGGAGCAAAAATTTTTGATCGTCCTGATTTAGACATGGTTGAGTTATCTGACCCGGATACTGATGCCCTTGCCTACATAAGTACGAGGGCAATGACAAAAAAAGTGAGAGTTAAACAGTAATTTATGGAAGAAATAAAACCAAACTGCATAATAATCCACGGCTGTCCCTCGGACGCGGAAAAGGCGATGAATCCCGCAACGCGGACATACGATAAGCATTGGATTCCGTGGCTCAAACTAGCCCTTGTCGCCGCCGGAATAGCGACGGAAACGCCGCGTATGCCCGATCCGTGGGAGCCGAGCTATCAAAAGTTCAAAACCGAGTTTGAGAAATACGAAGTTAACGAAAACACAATTTTAGTTGGGCATAGTTGTGGCTGTGCCTTTTTGGTTCGTTGGCTTGGCGAAACAAAGAGGGAAATTTTCAAACTTGTTCTCGTCGCGCCGTGGAAAATTCCCGACAAAGATGATGAGTTTAAAAAGGAATTCTACACTTATCCGATTGACGAGAACATAAAATTGAGAGTAAACGAAATTGTGATGTTTACTGCCGATAATGAGGAAAACGAAGGAAAGGAAAGTTTGAAAATTTTTCACCAAGCATTAGGCGGTACGATTATCGAATTAAAAGGACGCGGACATTATAAGCTCGGAGACATGGGAACAGAGGAATTTCCAGAATTATTGGAAAAACTTGTTTCGTTCGATAACCGCAAAGCTCTTATCGTGCCCATCAATTCAAAACATCAAATTTTTATTCAAGATAGGCGCGGATATAAAAAACCGGATTGGGGTTATTTTGGCGGTGAAATCGAAAAAGGAGAAACGCCACTACAAGCAATAATCCGCGAGACAAAAGAGGAATTGCAAATTGATGTCCGCGCCGATGAATTGAAGTATCTTGGCACCTCAATCACACCTTGGAACGAACGCAAAATTATCCGATATATGTTTTTGTATCGTACCGATCAAGAAAAATTTAATGTTTTGGAAGGCAAGGGTGGACATTGGCTCGCATTCGAGGAAGTGCGCGAGAGATTGGACAACAAAGACAGGTTTGATGAGATATCTGATCGGATAAGAAAAGCGGAAGAAAAATCCTTATAATATATAAATATGGGAAAATATAAATTTGTTAATCTAACGGTATTCATAATCTTTTTTGGAACGGCACTTTTCGAGGCATTCCAAAAACAAAATTGGATAGAGGTGATTATATTTTTAGCCTTGGGCGTATTATCACTTTGGGCTGATTCTAAAAGAAAAACTTGAAATCAAAAAATTATGACCACCTACAAACACACTCAAATTGGTTACCTGATGCGGGTTATTACGCTGACCGTGTTAGTGTTTTTCGCGTGGCTTCAAATTACGGTCAGGGCTGAACCTCCCTCAATTGACTCCGGTACAAATTTTGCCTTTACCGCTATCATGGCGCTGGTCTTATTCATCCTTGCATCTTTCGGCTCACTTACCGTGAGTGTTGACGAACAGCGCGTGGCGATCAAATTTGGCTTCGGCATTTTTCGCAAAAAATTCACGACGAGTGAGATTGCATCAGTGGCACAAGTAAGAAACCATTGGTATTACGGCTGGGGTATACGGCTGTGGTTTTGGCCACGTATGTGGATTTTTAATGTTTCCGGATTTGATGCGGTTGAAATTCGAATGAAGAACCCCACCTCCGCCCCACCTTCGCTGAAAGCTCCGGACGGACACTGCAAGGCTTCGGCGGGCAGGGAAAAAATCTACCGGATCGGAACGGATGAGCCAGAAAAACTTGAGACCGCAATCAGGCAAGTAATAAATTAAGCAAACCGTTGAATAGTGGTGGCAATTGGTGATAAGCGCGAGTTCGTGGAACAAAGCTCTCCTTAAAGTGGTATTCCGACAAAACTGATTATAAAAACAAGGGAGTCTGCGGTATGGGGATATCCCGCTTTAGAAGTGCAGATTAAATAAGTTTTTTGGCGCATTTTATGATAGAATAGACTTATGGGCATGTTATACGAATCGTTGTTGCAGTCTCAAATTTTCTTTTTCATTTCCTCGGTGGGGTTCATTATTCTAGGACTTTTGGCGGTGGTGCTTTTGCTTTATTTTATCCGCGCGATGAGCACCTTCAATAGAATTATGGATAATATGGAAAAAAACATAGATAAAATAGGCGACACGACCAAAGAAATGTTCGGTGAGATGAAAGACAGTTTTATTTTCAATTTTCTCTTCAAAAAGAAAAAGCGTCGCAAAGATTAAAAGTTATCAATAATATGACAAACAAAAAAATATCCAAAATGTCTACAGGTAAGAAAATGGCAATCGGGGCGGGAATAGTGGCAGTGGGCGCGGCGACCGGAGGCGCGTATTATATATTAGGACCGAATGCCAAAGCGCATCAAAAGAAAGTGGCTGCGCTTTTGAATAAAATAAAAAAAGAAGTGGAAAAGGAGGCGAAAAAAGCAAAGGAAATATCCGTACCCCTGTATCACAAAGCGGTGGATACTGTTTCCAAAACTTACGCCAAGCACTACAAAGCTCACGAAAAAGATATAAAAGCTTTCACCAAGAAGCTAAAAAACGAATGGAAGGGGATGAAAAAAATGGGCAAGTCTTAAATTTTGTTTATTGTCTACAGGTGTCCAACACCTGACAATAAGGAAGAGTTGGTGACCGCATGACTTGGGGCGTATCAGGAGTTTTCTTCAAAAAAGGTTCGAATAAATGCAAAAATAACACCACTACATTATGAAAACGGTTTTGATCACAGGGGGTAGTAGGGGGATTGGAAAAGCTTTGGTACAAAGATTTTTATCCGAAGGATATTTTGTTATTGGGACTTCAACGAAGGGCGTTACTGATATTACCCATGAAAATTTGCTCGTGGTGCAGTTGGATTTGATGAGTCCAGAGAGTATTAGAAACTGCGCGGATAAAATTCTGAATATCAAAAAAACCGTAGATATTTTGATTAATAACGCCGCCGCGCTTTGGACTGAGCGAGTTGGTGATACGATGGAGCTTCAAGTGGATATTTTGAGAAAAACTCTAGAGGTCGATTTGATTGGTGTGATAGATTTTACCTTACGCATTGTTCCGATTATGAGTCAGGGTGGGCATATTATAAATATATCCTCGCGACAGGGATCATTGCATTATGTTCATGAAATGAAAAATCCCTCCTATCAGATTTCGAAGGCGGGATTAAATATGTTTACCAAGGTTCTTTCTTGTCAGTTGAAAGATACAATTACCGTTTCCTCGGTTCATCCGGGTGCGGTACTTTCGGGTTTAGCTGCGGCAGATGCGAATATGTTACCAGAAGAATCTGCAAATTATATCTATGACTTGGCGATTTCGAAATCAAAAACCGGTCAGTTTTGGTTTAAGGGAGAGCCTTTTCCTTGGTAATCAGGGTTTTTAGCTTTGCTCTCTCGGATCTATTGAAGAGCGATTTTGCGAATTTTTGATTATGGAGGATAATTACGGTATGGATATGCTTGCATTGTTATGCGGTGTTGTGGGGCTTCTTGTTATCTCCCGCGCGGTGTGGTTGCGGAATGAGCGTGCGCAGGATGAATGGTTTATTGTCGGGGGCATACTACTTTTGGTGTACAGCGTAAGCATCGGGAGCGCAATATTCACCATTCTTCAGTTGGTATTTATTCTTTCGGCGTTTTGGGAACTGAAAAAGCTACGGAAATGAGTGCGTTTTTCAAACTTGTTTTTACGATAGGAATATCCGAACTTGCGGGAGTTTCCGGTTCTATTTTTACCGTGCCGGCGATTTCTTCCGGGTGGTACGCGACGTTGGAGAAACCCGCACTCACACCGCCTTCGTGGGTGTTTGCTCCCGTGTGGACGATACTTTTTGCGCTCATGGGAATATCACTTTTCCTTGTGTGGCGTGCACATTCCAATATTTTGCAAAATATTGGAATGTTGCCGATGTGGCATTTGGCATTCTTTGTATTTGCGTTCCAGCTTTCGCTTAATGTGTTATGGTCAATGATGTTTTTTGGATTACAGAGCACTGCGGGAGCGTTGGTGATAATTATTTCTCTTTGGTGCGCTATTCTTGCGACTATTTTGGTATTTGGAAAAATTTCCCGTGTGGCGGCATGGCTTTTAGTGCCGTATATCGTATGGGTGAGCTTTGCGGCATATCTTAATTATTCAATCTGGATTCTTTCTTGATACGCGGGAACAATGTTTGGAATTATCCTTGCAGGAATTGGTGCGGCACTTAATGAAGTTGGTTCTTCAATCGGTAAGTGGGAGGTGGAGCATCACAAAGAAACTTTGCCGATTATGGGTTTTATTCAGCTCTTTTGGGGAGCGGTGTTTTTTGCAATATTCGGGTTAGTGGTCAAAGGATCGTTTGTGTTCAATCTTGCATCGCTTCCCACATTTCTCCCAAGAGTAATTCTTGAAGTTATTTGTATACATCTCGCATTGCGTGCAACGGCGACTGCGGAGCGAAGCGCAATAGGATTTCTTACGGTTGGTACCATCCCCTTGGTGCTTATGGCGGACATTGTACTTGGGTACGCAATTTCGCCCATGCAGTTCGGAGGAATATTTGTTGTCGCGGTAGGATTGTTGTTATTATTGATTAATCATGGAATCAAAGTAAGAGGCATTCCCTATGTAGTGGGTTTTGTCGTGACAAGCGCCGCTACCATTTCCCTTTATAAATATGACATCACCTATTTCAATTCGGTAGGAGCGGAACAAGGAATCATCTACGCAATTTTACTTTCCTACTTCACGCTATCTGTGATAGTGCGTAATCGAAAGAATCCTTTTGTATTTCTTATGCGATATCCGTTCTCACTTCAAAGTATTGCGCATGGGGGAGTGGGTATAGTATCGAGCTTTGCATATACGTTTGCTCCGGCATCGATAATTATTACTGCACGCCGTGCATTCGGCATACTCTCCAGCGTGGTATCCGGAAAAATTTATTTCCACGAGAGGCATCTTCTCGCAAAAAGCGCGGCATTCGTATTGGTAATGGTGGGAATCGTAATGCTGGTCTAGTTTTCGAGGTGATGTGATTGTGAATAATTTCCTATGGTAAAAATGGTATAATAATTCCATGATTGGACACCTTAAGGGACACTAATCGTTGTTCCCAAAATCCCTCCGACATGGGTCGGAGGGATTTTGTTTTTATGCGTAGAACTTTCAGCATGACCCTGTTTCAACCATAATCATACCAACAAACTCAAGTATGTTGGTATGATGTTCTATATGGTTATTGTTATCGGGGAAATATGGTGTCCCACACCGCGCCTGCCGCGTTTTGGATTTTTCCTTTGAAGGGATAATGGTGGTTGTCCAAAAAGGGAAGACTATTACATTCAATCACTCCGGAGCGTGGTTGTTCTTTCCATGACGTGCCAATGTCGCGAATTATAAAGTCGATTCCCACAATGGGATCGTCAAAATACGTGCCGATACGATTGAAAAGTGCAATATTCTCCGGATGAGTCGTGTCTGTCGCGTCTTCCGTGGTGCCTCCGTAACACCAGTTTATTTTTTGATGAAGAGGAATAATGACGCCGTGCGCAGGAATACTTTCCCATGTGAGCCCTTGGCGTTGAAGTTCGTCTTCCGCTCCATCGCCGGTCGCGAGTTTCGAGAAAATTGGTCCCTGTCGCAGGGGATTTTTATTTTCTTCCACGACAAGTTCTCTAATGGTGTGCGTGCCGTCCCCGATAACTTGCGCGGAGTCTCGTCGGATAACCCCCACGGTTTTCCTGTCAATGACGGTTGCGCGAAATACCGAACCGAAAAGCTCTTCTTCTATGATGACCCACGGAGAAAGTTTGCGTGCAATACGAAATGCATGCACAAACGATTCTTCATCTTCGAGGTGAATGAATGTATGACGGCTTCCCGAGCCAAGCGACGGTTTTACGATTACGGGCTTATGAAGCGTACGAAATAGTTTTCGCGCTCCTGCAATCGTGGCGCGCGCACCACCCGCGGCAACGGGGAATCCCTGTACGAGAAATTTTTTTTTCATGATGCGCTTGTCATCCATCCAAAGAAGAGCGTGAGAAGGACGCCCTTTTCGCGGAAGTCCTTCGAATGCAATTTTTGTGCCACGGTATTCCGCAAGGAAAAGCTCTTTTACTTTATTAAAAAGGCGAAATTGACGCATAGTGATACCGCGCCTGATTGCTTCTTCCCACATACATCGCGTACGGAGTGAATCGCGTTCATCGGGTGCGTGGGTAACAGTGCCGAGTCGGAGTGCCACAAGAACAGGAACAAGGCGCCACGCAAGGGGAGTCCATATTTTTTGAAACAGGGGAACAAGGTATCGCCATGTCATATCCACGGAAAAAAATACCGGACGCGTAACGGTTTCGATAAAACCGTTTAACCACTCGGCAAAGTGTAAAGTAGGGGACCCGCTACAGTGCGGGCAAGTTTCTCGTTTCATTGGTATTAACGATAGCAGTATCGGGAGAAAGGGAAACTTGACATTATAGCACTTTTTATGCAATAATTTTCCCGTGAACTTGAAAACTTAAAACAAGATACATATGAATGAAAAAAATAAAGAAAATACAAGGCTATTTTTCCTTGTTATGGTCTCTATTCCGATCATCGTATGGTGGTGGGTACGAGTCGTGAATAGTCCTTATGGTCAATATGCCTTTGAAGGGATACCCTTCGGGTGGAAGGGGCTTCTATTCTATTGCTTGATCCAGGGAATGGGAGTGTTTTTTCTTACTCGTTGGCTATTAAAGAAATTCTTCTAGGAAAGACACGAAAAAAAATAAAAAGGGCAGTCATCAGCTGCCCCTTTTTAATACATACAAAGACTTGACTATATAAAAATATTATGCATAATATTTAAGCCTTATCCAAGTGAAAATTATCGCATTGTTGCGAGTGAGAATGGATGGGATTAGTACATTAATGTTATGAAAAAATCTAAAAAGAAAGTACCGAAGAAAGATTCTTCTTCGGAGGAGTTGTGGGCGAACCGGGAACCGGTTGCTCAAAAAATGACACCGGAGGAGAGTAAAAACTACAACAAAGGAAGGGAGATTTTGGGCATCTCGCCCAATGAACTCCCCAGTGCGCAGAAGTAAGTTATTCGCTCTAACATTCGAGAAAGGAGAAAAATTATGCAAAAAAAGAAAAGGCGACCGTAAGGTTCGCCTTTTTTGATTGGTGAAATAGATAGAGATGGGCATCTTTAGTGGTCTTGAAAGATGCCTCTCTTACGTTGTGTCCATGAATTTGCAATGGGATATACCAAGGTATAGAGTGTGGTGGGCTGTAAGTAATAGCCCAAATCGGACAACCTGTCCTTTGATAGGACTAAATATGGAAGGAATCAGTTATGCAGAAATCTAGAAATTTTCGGGCGATGCTCGAGAAGAAATGGGACGAGGGGAAACATATCTGTGTCGGGCTTGATCCCGATATGGAGAAAATTCCACAACATATCAAAGATGCGGCGGTAAAGAAAACTACACCGGGACAATCGTCAATTGGGCGCACGATTATCGGTTTTTGCCGTGCGATTGTGCACGCAACGAAAGACCTCGTGTGTGCCTTCAAGCCAAACATCGCCTTCTTCGAAGCGTTCGGACCGGAGGGGTTTTGGATATTCGCCGATGTGGTGAAGATGGTGCGGGACGAGGCGCCCGATGTGGTTCTTATCGGTGACATGAAACGGGCTGACATCGGCAATACGAACAAGGGGTACGCCACGGGAGCGTTCGAATGGTTAGGCGTGGATGCCATTACCGTGAATCCCTACTTTGGAGGCGGTTCACTCGCTCCTTTCCTTGATTTCGAAAAGAGGGAAGTGGGAATTAACAGGGGCGATTGCGGTGTTATCGTTCTTTGTCGCACCTCGAATCCTGAGGCGGCGGAATTTCAAGATCGGCTGACGTTGGTGCTAGCAGAAGATGTTGAAACAGAGCGCGGGATACTTCTTCGATCGGGGGTAACTAACGAAATTTCCAAAGCGTGGAGTACGGTAACGCTGGATGGAAAATTGTATTGTGCGATGCCGCACTACCAATGGGTGGCCCTTCGGTTTGCAAGCCGTTGGAGTTATAACGGAAACTGCGCGCTCGTGGTGGGCGCAACGGCACCGCAAGAGCTCGCCGATGTGCGTGCCCTTGTGGGAGATCTTCCGCTCTTAATTCCCGGAATCGGGTTTCAGCAAAAAGGTGTGCCGATTGAAGATCAGATAGAGCGCGCAGTGAATGCAGGAAGGGACAGTCGCGGTCGCGGGTTTATCCTCAATGACTCGCGAGGGACTCTCTATGCCTCAAGCGGAGATGACTTCACGGATGCGGCACGGGCAAGAGTCAATAAACTAAACGAATTAGTCAGGCAAAATCTGAAGTGAAAGAGGAAAAAGTATGAAAGATATCCTACAGTTGGGACCAAAAGGTATTCTTGCGCTTGACCCCGGGGAAGTGGACCGTCCACTTACCGCACCGGAGGTGGTGTATATTGCAAAAACACTCGGCGCCTTTTGGGAGTATGACTACGCGGCGGCGAATGTGGGACGAGTCGGTATGCATGCCATACTCAAGTCGAAGCGGCACAGCGACGGATTTTTTGTGTCGAGGATTCTCCTCGAGTCGGATAATATCTGTCGCATCATGGCGGATCAGATTGTGATGCGCCTCCGGAGTGAGAGCATTCCTTGTCCCGACTGTGTCATTGGCATACCCGATGGCGCTACCAAATTGGGACGCGATGTCGCCAAGACATTGGGTGTGCGTAAGGTGGAAATGGAGAAACTCGTCGGACGGCTCGTGCTTAAGGATGCAATTCCCGATGACGCGAGCGTGCTCCTCGTCGAGGACTTTTGCACGCGGGGTACCGGTTTTAAGGAAGCGGTTCTCGAAGTGAAAGGCAAGCATCCATCGGTGAAAGTCGTTCCGTATGACCCCGTTATCATCAATCGTGGGGGATTGCGGGATTTCGAAGTCGAGGGAGTCGGACGTTTCACAGTACTCCCTGTTGTCGAGCGGCGCGTGCAGGACTGGGAAGCGGATGAGTGTCTGTTGTGTCCTCAAGGTTCGACACCCATCAAACCAAAAGAAACAGACGCTAATTGGCGGCTTATCAACGAATCACAACATTAAGCTAAAGGGAAGGGAGATTTTGGGCATATCGCCCAATGAACTCCCCAGCACCCAAAAGTAAAAGAAAAAATAAAACAAGAAAAAGGCATCTGCAAAGATGCCTTTTCTAATTCCATTTTTTCCAAAAGTACCACTTATCCACAAACATCTTATCTCTTGTAGGGTATAATATAATCACGATCAAAGGTCGAAGGTGTTATTAGGGGTAATAAAATTTAAATTCACATGGTAGTACAAGATTGGACGAATGTGGTGGCTAATTCCCTCCAGAACCTTTGGCTGGGAGTAGCCGGCTTTCTTCCGACGCTCATTGGTGCGCTTGCGGTTCTTTTGGTAGGACTCATTGTTGCATTTGGCGTGGGGACGGCAGTTGAAAAAATATTTCAGGCATTGAAGCTCGATACGTTTCTTTCGAAACTCGGACTTAGTCATTATTTTGAACGCGCAAACCTTAAACTGCGTGCCTCTTACTTTTTGGGGCAGTTAGTGTACTGGTTTGTCGCAATCGCGTTTCTCCTTGCGGCGTCGGACATATTGCAGCTCAATGCACTTTCTGAATTTTTGAAAGATGTGCTTGGGTATCTTCCGAACGTGATTCTTGCGGTGTTGATCATGCTTGCGGCGGTGATTGTGGCGAACTTTGTGCGCCACATCGTACGCGCATCGGTGATGAGCGCGAAGCTTCACGCAGGACGATTTCTAGGAACGCTTGCATGGTGGTCGGTGGTGGTGTTTGGTTTGTTGACCGCGTTGGTTCAATTGAACGTAGCGGTAAGCATTATCAATAGCATTGTAACCGGCTTTATTGCAATGCTCGCAATCGCGGGAGGACTTGCCTTCGGATTGGGGGGTCGTGATTATGCGGCGTATCTTATCAATAAGCTTCGGGAGCACACGGAATCTCGATAATCAATCCTTGTGAGGAGGATTGGTGTCGGTTCCAGGTTCTCGAAACGGTGTGCGACTTCATTTTTCCGCATAGAGGGGATGAAGTTTGCCCGGTAATGGATTTGCGATTCCCGCCTTTGGCGGATTGAGATTATATCGCGGTTCCATTACCGGGTTTGCATTTTTTTTGACTCTCGTATACCATTGAACACACAAATATGTTGGTAATTCGCTTCCAGCGTACAGGGAAAAAACATCAGCCAAGCTACCGTATTGTTGTTGCGGAGCGTCGTTCGAGTTTGGGTGGTCCTTCCGTGGAGACGCTTGGATCGTATGAAGTAGCGACAAAGAAAGTAATTATCAATAAAGAGCGTGTTTTGCACTGGTTGAAAATGGGCGCGCAGGCAAGCGATACCGTGTGGAATCTTTTTGTAAGAGAGAAGGTAATAGACGGACCAAAGCGAAAACTTAATATTAAATTTGTAGAAAAGGAAAATGCAAAGTCTCCTGATCCCGTAGCGCAAGTCGCGGAGCCAAAGAAGGAAGAGGAGTCGGTTTCCCCCGTGGATCAAGCACCGGTAGCATCAAAAGAAGAGGTTCCTGCTTCAGTAGAAACATCGGATGAAGTTCCCGCAGAAACACCTGCTACACAATAAAAGAGGAGTATCTTTACGGTTTTGCTCAAGAAGAGGTTGACAACCTCATCGTTTTGTGTATAATAAAATTACGCTCGGTCAATGTAAAGAAATGGAGCGAAAGGTCGAAGGAGATAAGTTCTGAATATCAGTATGGATCAATCAGCTGACAAAGAGTTTCTCGAATATCTGGTTAAGTCATTAGTGGATCATCCTGAAGACGTAAAAGTTGACCGCAAGGTTGACGAAATGGGAGTGCTTCTCTCACTTCGGGTAAATCCCTTGGATATGGGCCAGGTAGTCGGACGCCAGGGCGCAACCGCGAAAGCGATTCGCTCATTGCTCCGGATTGTGGGCATTAAGAATAACGCCCGCGTAAATCTCAAGATTGAGGAACCGGAAGGCAGTACGCGTCCCCCGCGCACTCATGGTGGCGAAAGCCGTCGTGATGGTGCAGGAGAAGGGAATTACTAGTATAGTTTTGCTCTTAAACCACCTCGCTCCCTTACGGGAGTGAGGTGGTTTTGTTTTTCCGGGAAGAGAATGAGAGATTGACTGCGTACATAGAATTTGTTATTTTATATGCCATCTGCGAGTCGGATGGCGCCACTCAGCAATTATTATTTATTAATTATACGGAATCTTTATGCTTGCCTATACCGATCTCAAAAAAGGAGCATTGTTTGTTATGGATGGAGCGCCCTATGAGGTGCTTGATTCTCATTTTCTGCGTATGCAACAGCGAAAAGCCGTGGTACAAACAAAAATTAAAAATCTTGTTACGGGAAAAATTGTTGATCGAAATTTTCAGCCGAGTGATAGTTTCGAAGAGGCGGAAGTCGAGAAGAAGTCTGCAGTGTTTATTTATATGAATCGCGGAGAGTTTTGGTTTCATGAAGAGGGTAATCCAAAAAATCGCTTTATATTAAAAGAGGACGTCCTTGGGGAAAGCGGAAAATTTTTGAAGCCAAATACTTCAGTGGAGACGGTGCTTTTCGAGGAAAAGGTAATTGGAGTAAAACTTCCGGTAAAAGCCGATTTTAAGGTTGTCGAAGCGCCACCTGGGGTAAAGGGAAATACGGCGCAAGGCGGTACAAAAGTCGCCACGCTGGAGGGCGGCGCGAAGATTGCGGTACCACTTTTCGTAAATGAAGGGGATGTGGTGCGTGTGAACACGGAGACCGGAGAGTATGTTGAGCGCGTTGAAAAAAATTAGAGCGTGATTAGGGAAATCGGGACATTTTTATTTTTTTGAAAACATTCTGCAGAACGCGAGAAGGTTATCGCAGTGCGATTACATAGCATGAAGCAAGGAACGGCAGTTAAGAAAAAAAGTGTATTCGTAGCAATGTCCCGCCGTCGCCAACCTGCGCTTCGCGTGCCGCCAGGATATCCTTTGGCGACGCACGGCTGGAGGTTTCGGCAAGGCGAGGGCTATGGCGGGCAAGCCGGAGGAGCTAAAGATTCAAAATCGAAGCGTGTATTTGTTGCAATGTCTGGTGGTGTTGATTCGAGTGTCGCGGCGTTGCTTCTTAAGCGGCAGGGGTATGACGTGACCGGCGTATTTATGCGTTGTTACAACCTCGATGGATGTGCCGTACGTGATGCGGAAGACGCACGGCGTGTGGCAGGGCGTTTGCATATTCCTTTTTATGTGTGGGATTTTGAAAAGGAATACAAAAAGCATGTAATGCATTACATGATAGACGGTTACCGTCGCGGTATTACTCCGAATCCGGATGTAATGTGCAATAAAGAGATTAAATTCGGGTTATTTTTCGAAAGAGCTATGGCGTTGGGTGCGGATTATGTCGCAACAGGACATTACGTGAAAATTCGGAAATCAAAAATAAAAGATAAGAATGTGTATAAGCTTTACCGTGCGAAAGATAACCGCAAAGACCAATCGTATTTTCTTTGGACGCTGACTCAGAGACAGCTTGCACATTGCCTTTTCCCCATAGGGGAGTATCTCAAATCCGAAGTCAGAACGGTTGCGCGTCGTGCGGGGCTTGCAACTGCCACAAAAAAAGATTCACAGGGGATTTGTTTTCTTGGAAAATTTTCACTGAAGGATTTTCTCAAAAAACACATTCGCGCACGACGAGGGAAAATCGTGAATATATCGGGCGTAGAGATGGGAATACACGATGGAGCGGTTTTTTATACGATAGGACAACGACACGGATTTAATCTCAATAACGTAAATCGTGAACTGGGAATTGCGAATCAAGGCGAAACAAAACCCTATTATGTTGCGGGAAAAGATATAAAGAATAATCTGATTATTTTGGCGGAAGGGGGGAACAATCAGTCGCTTTATAAAAAAGAAGTGTCGCTTGCCGAAGTTAATTATATTCATCCAATTTCTGATTCTCGATTTCCCATTTCCGTACGCGCGCGAGTTCGGTATCGTCAGCCACTTGCAGAAGCGCGGATTATACGCGGTAAAACAAAAAATAAACAAAAGGGCGAGAAAATACCTTTGCCCCCCCATTTTTCTTTGCGCTTCACTCAACCTCAAAAGTGTATTGCGGAGGGACAGTCGGCAGTATGGTATTCGCCACGAGGAGAAATGCTAGGAGGTGGGATAATCGTTTCAGCAGGGAAGTAGCCCTCAAAAGATGTTTTACTTTTTGTGAATCCACACGATTTGACGTTTCCGTATATCGGAGGCATAATAGACCCCTATATGGCAGAAGAAATAAACAATACAGGGTATCCACAACCTGCAGCGGTGGAACTCGATGATGCAACCCGCGAAATGATAGAAGCGGGTGTCTTTTACGGAAAAAGGAAAAGTAAGACGCATCCGCGAATGAAGGCGTCGATTCTTGCAAACAGAGGAGGAGTGGAGATTTTTAATCTTACAAAGACATCGGACGAGCTTGCTCGTGCATTAAAGTTTTTGAAAGAACGGGTTGTAAAGGGAGAATTGGTTCTCTTCGTGGGTACACAACCTGCGGCACAAGATTCCATTCGAACTCTTGCGGACTCATTCCAAATGCCTTTTGTGGTAAATCGATGGGTTGGTGGAGCGCTCACCAACTTTAAAGTGGTATCCAAGCGTGTGGAATATATGAAGAAGATAAGAGCCGGACTTTCCTCTCATGCATTCGACAAATATACGAAGAAAGAAAGACTTGGTATTGAGCGCGAGCTTGAACGCTTGAACGAATTGATGGGGGGATTCGAAAACATGCCCCACGTTCCTGCGGTTCTTATGGCAATCGATCCGTTGGTGCATATGACCGCGATTCGCGAAGCTCGTACGTTAAATATTCCCATCATTGCGTTTGCGGATACGGATGCCGATCCAAATCTTCTTACATATGCAGTGCCGGGAAATACAAAATCAAAAAAGAGTATTGATTGGTTTTTGAGTAAAGTGAAAGACGCTTTCGAAGAAGGCCGTCGTGAGGTACAATCAGTACCAAAGGTGGAATCTTCGGATTTGGAACCCGCGAGCGAAGAATAACGCGACGCTTCTTGGTTTGTATAATAAGTGTTCCGAACTTGTTATAATTAATAATATTATTTATATGAGCTCTGTTGATGCGGTTCAAAAATTAAGAGAAGCAACGGGTGCAGGTGTGATGGAGTGCCATCGTGCGATTAAAGATGCGAACGGTGATTTTGATAAAGCGGTTGCGATTATCGGTGAAAGGGGACTCTCTAAAGTGGAAAAACGTTCGGGAAGAGAAACGGGTGCGGGATTGGTGCATTCATATGTGCATAATGAGCGTATTGGCGTATTACTCGACATTCGCGCGGAGACCGATTTTGTGGTGCGTTCCGAGCCGTTCCGTGCGCTTGCACACGATCTTGCCATGCAACTTGCCGCAGTGGGGGCGAAAGATGTTGACGAGTTTTTGGGACAGCCATACATCAAAGACGAGAAGAAGACGATAAAAGAGGTGATAGGAGAGGTAATCGCAAAAGTAGGGGAGAATGTTCAAATAAAGCAGTTTTATCGTATCGAGGTTTAACGCGCCATGTTCGAATTTATTTTGGGAAATATAGCAATGGTTTCGGCGGGAGTGGTGTTATACCTTTTTGCGCATTCATTGCCCCGTATTGGCGAGCCGGAAGCCCAATCCAAAGATATTTTCGAACGATGGGCAACTTCCGAGTTCCCCGAAAAGCTTGATGGCGCATTTAACGGATTTGCGGGAAAGTTTTTAAGAAAACTCCGTGTAGTGATTTTAAGGTTTGATAATATTATCTCCGAATCGCTCAGGCGGTTCAAACAGAATAATGGGAATGGAAAATCGCTCGGTGTGTTCGAAAAATTCAACACCGAAATCGAACAGAAAAGAAATGTTGACTTTAAAGAGACGATAGAGGATAAAGAAGGGGGTAGTGACGGTAAAAGCAAAAAAAAGAAGCACCTATGAACATATTTACGTATACAACCCCGCTCCGCTGATCGGCGGTAAGCGGGACTTCATAGAGGTTGCTCTTTATTGAAGCTGGGATGGCGGAGCGGTCAATCGCACCTGACTGTAAATCAGGCGCCTCTACGGCTACGCAGGTTCGAATCCTGCTCCCAGCACCACGTATGAAAATAAAAGCCGTTGTTTTAGATTTTGATGGAACAATTACCACCGCAGATATTCTGAATATGCTGTGTGATTTAGTTGGTAAAAAAGAGGAAAGTGAAAAACTAGATACGTTATTTCGAGAAGGTAAAGTAAAAGGTTTGGAAACCCTAGTGCAACGCATTAATTTTTTGAAAGGATTATCTCTTGAACAAATCCGTGCAGTGGTTTCAAAAAACGATTACTTGCAAAAAGGGGCTTTAGAATTCTTCACTTTTTTGAGAGAAAATAATATTGTTTCGATTATTGCTTCGGGTAATATTATGCCTTTGTTGGAAATATATAAAGAAAAACTGGGTGCTGATTATTTAGTTGGCAGTAAACCAATCATTGAAAATGGCGGTATCGTATCAATTTCGGAAAAAGAATATTCGGGAGATGGTTTTAAAGTAAGAGATATAAAGTCAATACTGGAGGAATTGGATATTTCTCCTGAGTATGTAGTTGCGATAGGAGATTCCCCCGCTGACAGGGGTATGTTTGAATTATCTGCAAAAAGTATTGCTATAAATCCCAAAGGAAACATCGCTCAATGTGCTGATTACGTTATAGAAAATGATCTTTCAAAAGCCATACCAATATTGAAAGATTTGATGAATTTTTTATGATCAAAGCTATTATTTTTGACTTAGATGGATTGCTGATTGATTCCCAGCATTTGCAATATCAATCAGCCAGTAAGGCTTTTTTAGAGAAAGGAAATATCCTCACAAAAGAAGATTGGCATCATTTTATTCATGGGGATATGGATTATAAAAAATGGATAGAATTAAACCACATATTAACAACAGCAGAAGAAGTTCGTGCGAGAAAAAAGGAAATTTATGACCGATTAATTAAAACCGAACTCCAATTGAAAGCGGGAGCCGATAATTTAGTTCATTTATTGCATGGTAAATTCAAGCTCGCTGTTGCTTCACATTCTAGAATAGAATCCATAGAACCTTGTATTAATAAATTTGATTTAAGGTATAAATTTGAACATGTAATTTCAGATCAAGCGGTGGGTAAAAGAAAGCCTCATCCAGAGGTTTTTTTACATGTTGCAAGGATAATGAACATAGAACCTGAAGCGTGTCTTGTATTTGAAGATTCTTTAATGGGTGTGAAGGCGGCGAAATCGGCAGGAATGAAATGTATAGTTTGCCCCGATAGTTTTAGCAATCTTGACCACAAATTGTTTGCGGGAGCTGACAAAATAGTTTCGTCGCTAAATGATGTTGATTTGGAAATGATTAACGAATTTTAACTGATATACTCGCAAAGCCTCGCTTTTTCCCGCAGACAAATTCCTTTGGGCATTAAACCATTTGTTTCATTTTTGCCCCGCCCGCCAAGGCAAATGGCGGGCAGGTCGGACGCCATGCAAACTAAGAAGTTTGCGTGGCGTTCCTCGCGAGCCGAAATAATAAAGCCCAGGCAATAGTGTCTGGGCTTCCTCTTTAATTCGTTGAAAGTTTTTTATGTGGGGACTCACAACCCCTTGAAAAGAACAAAACGAAAAGAATGGATTGGTGGAGGAGAGTTGCTATGCTCTCCTCCACCCGACCGAACCTCACAAGAAGTTTAGTCGTCTCCATTGCCTTTCGGCGTGCCGGATTTACGCAAACCCGACGAAAACTTAGGCGAGTGCCGTAATGGTAGCTCGCGTTCGGACTGTGTCCGGGTTGAGCGGTTCGCCGTCTCTTGCCAAAGCGTAAATGGCGAATGCCGCCGTGTGCTCGGATGTGCTTTCATGCGTGTGTTTGCCAGAACGGATGCGTTTGGCAAGCACACGCAACACCCAGTCCATCACATCGTAAGTGTGAAACTCCGACGTGAAATTGTCGGCGTTCCATGTACTGATACTCTCGTAGCCGTTCCCTTCGATGGTTTTACCATTGAGTGTCCACCCAAACCGGGTGGAACTTCTTTCTGGGATAATCACGGCGGTTCTGCCTCCGTTCCATTTCAGATTTGGGATTGGGTCATTTAGCACCTCCCGTGCCTCCGCGGGGGACATATCCCGTTGTAAGCCGTCTGTCTCACAGACGGTAGGGATTGCTCCCATTTCCCGAAACCCGATGGTTCCCGGTATTGGCAGATACCGGTCAAACTTTCCGTCCAACCACTTCTGCGCCTTCTCCTCGGCGTCTTTGGCGAAACGCTCTCCCTGCCCACAGGCGAGACCAGGATAAAGCCTGTAGTTTTCTGCCTCCTTGAGGCATGCTTCAGCTCTTTCTTGTCGGAATTCTTCTTTATTCATAGCAATGGAGTCTGCGCTGTTGCGGTAGCGCATTCCGTCTTCGGTTTTTTGAAAAAGACCAAAGATTAAACTTTACTACGCTCGCACGAGAATAGCTCATTGAAGAATTCTCAATCTGCCAAGGTTTAACCTTTTTTCAGATTCAAGGTTAAACCTTTGAATTCCCCAAGGAGCTACCCTCATACTTTCAACAGCTCCATTCGTGATGTAAAAGAACTACATAAAAATCCTGCTAGTATATTAGCATATTATACGATATTTGTCAATGTTTCGTAATGGTTTAATAGCTCGGAATACTCCACGCTATGTACATGGCATAATCGGCACGATAGGAATCTTTGCCGTCTTGAAAGATATCTATATTTTCCTTACTTTTTTGATGTACAGAAGCGGCGTATATTTTCGCTTACATAGGAATCGCTCGTACAGTATTTCGCGCGGAGTTCGCGGTTTATTTCGTCGGCTTGAGCTTGTTTGATTGCGGCGGCCTGCTGAATAGGAACAACAAAAACGTAGTACCACGCGACAAATAAGGCAAGCATAAAAAGTATAATCACCAGCGCAACCCCCACCACCTTTCTTATTGAAATAGGTTCCATTTCCTTTCTTGTAACTATAGCAAACTTTCCCCGCGAAGGGTAAAATATGCACATGGAGGAATATGCAAGCGAGGCAGTGGTACTCCGTCGAGAACCACAGGGAGAGGCCGACAGTCGCATTTCTTTTTTTACAAAGAAATACGGAAAACTTGTCGCAAAAGCACGAAGTGCCAGAAAAATTACCTCAAAGCTTTCAGCGCATCTTGAACCGGGAATGGTATCCGAAATACGCCTTGTCGAAAAAAACGGCATGCTCATTGTGGATGCATTAAAGCGCAAAAAACTTTCGCTTGCTCCCGCAACATTGTATTTTCTCGATCGCATACTTGCAGAGGCGGATCCCGATATGGATTTGTGGCAGATGCTTCAAAGCGATAGTTTTTCATGGCACAGTGTTCTGGGGCTTCTTGGATGGGATCCTAAGAGTGCGGTATGCGGTTCGTGCGCGGCGCTTCCTTCTTCATTTCACATAGGAAGACAGGATTTTCTTTGTGTGTCGTGTTCGCGATATGAACCACAGAAAAATTTAATTGTATTAAACAAGGTATAATAATCTTATTATGACGACTACAACTCCGTGGGAGGAGGATAGCAATACTCTTGCAGTTTCGGAACCACCTCGCCACTCAAAAGTCTTAAAGGTGGTCGTTGTCACGATTTTTCTTATGATTGCGGGAGGAGGAATATATGCATATTTTCTTTCGCAACGTCCGACGGGTGTCAATGTGTCCGTCGAATTTGTGACGCCACCACAAACGCTTTTAGGGGAATCCTTTCCCTTGATACTTTCCGCAGCAAATCACTCGGATAGCGTATTGCATGATGCAAAGCTTTCGATATTACTCCCCGAGGACGTTTATTTTGTGGGAGAATACAGCGGAGAACGTATTCATGACGAGGTATTGGGTACAATCGGCCCGGGGAGCGTAACACAACGTGTAGTGAATATAGTGATATTGGGGCAAGCCCAATCAATACGACTCATTGAGGGGAAACTTGCATATAAAACATCTGATGACGGAAGAGTGCAGTTTGAACAGGGAGCGCGGGCAAATGTGCAAGTGAGCGATCCTGCGTTGCAACTTTCATTTGAAACTCCAAAACAAGTGGTAAACGGGGAAACATTTACTACCAAAATCCATTACAAGAACGAAAGTAAGCAGGAGTTCAATAACGTAAAGCTCGTGTTTCGTTCACCTTCCATCTTTTCTTTCCAGCGTGCTACGCTTGAAGTTTCTGCACGTACGAATGACGTTTGGAATCTCGGCACCTTAAAGGGCGGGAGTGAAGGGGATTTGGAAATTGACGGGAAAATAGTAAGTCTGGAAGGTTCATTTTTCACACTATCCGCGGAAATGAGCGCTGATTTTCTCGGCAAGTCGCGCGAACTCGCGGTGCAAACGGTATCACTGGGCATTGCCACTTCACCGCTTTCAATATCAATAGTGGCGAATGATGCTTCGGATTATATTGCGAAGATAGGAAGTAGTTTTTCCTACAGGATGACTGTCCGTAACAATTCGGATATCGTATTCCGAGGATTGAAAATAAGTGCGCATCTCATCGGAAATCTTTTCAATTACGGTTCGGTGCGTTCAACGGGGTCATTCAACTCTCTTGCAAATACGTTAACGTGGATTACCGCGAATCAGGGAGACCTGGAAAATATTGCTCCGGGAGAAACTCGTGCGGTCAATTTCACTATATTACTCAAAGACTCGTTTCCGATAAAAAGCGCGACCGATAAAAATTATGAAGTGAGAGTCGAAGCGCATGTTGAGTCTCCGACGGTACCTCCCGATACTGCAGCCGACAAAACGATTGCAGTAACCGATGTCACTACAAAAGTTGCGGGGGCGGTAGTGCTTCGCGCTTTGGCGCTTTGGCGCGATGCCGCATGGGGAATTCTCAATGATGGGCCATATCCTCCTCGTGTAAATCAACCTACTCAATACAGTATTCATTGGAGAATCGCCAATTACGCAACCGATATAGGAGCGGTGCATGTGGAGGCATTTCTTCAGTCAGGTGCTCGGTTTGTGGGGAATGCAAAAAGCAATGTTGCGACGGTACCGCAGTACGATGTATCAACGGGACTTGTGACATGGGACATTCCTTCAATTGCCGCAACAAAGGGAGTTGCAAGCGTTCCGGTTGAGGGAGTGTTTCAAATAGAGGCAACTCCGGCAACTACTCATATCGGGCAAAGCATGGTGCTTATGAAGGATTCTTCGTTAAAGGCAAAAGACTTGTTTACGGGCATTGAGCTTCAAAGCGATGCGGGAGCGGTAGACAGCAATATTCCGGAAGATGCGACTGTTACCGTAGTTGAGAGAAGAGTGGTGCCGTAACGTGCCATAAAATCGTGGCGAGGGACACCTTTTATGATTGGTAATGGGAGGTGCAAGGGGCGTGGGTTGAGAATGTGACATGGAGCATGTAGTATGTAACCCATACGGGGGATAGCGTGTCTTTTGTCGTTTTCCCCATTTTTACCTTTTTCTCTATGGCCGAATTGATGGATAAAATTGTTTCGCTTTCGAAGCGCAGGGGATTTGTGTTTCCCGGATCCGAAATTTACGGAGGATTTGCATCCACATATGATTTTGGCCCCCTCGGATTTTTGCTGAAAAAAAATATCGAAAAAGCATGGCGTTATTGGAATGTTGAAAGCCGTACTGATGTGGTGGAGATTGAGGGGGCGATTTTTCTGCATCCCAAGGTGTGGGAAGCAAGCGGGCATGTCGGCGGATTTGCCGATGTATTGGTGGAGGATATGGTTACCCATAAACGATACCGCGCAGACCATCTCATCGAAGAAGCAGGGATTTTGGAAAATGCCGGCGCTTTAAAACCGAAGGAAATAGATGAAATAATTGGCAATCATCACTTGAAAAGTCCTGAAGGAAATCAGCTTTCATCAGCAAAGCTTTTTAATTTATTAGTGAAGACCCACTTGGGTCCGGTGGAAAGCGATGCCACGGTTGCATATCTTAAAGGGGAAAGTTGTCAGAATATCTATGTCGACTATAAATCGGTTCAGGAAACGACGCGACGCAAACTTCCGTTTGGCATTGCGCAAATCGGCAAAGCATTTCGGAACGAAATCACGGTAAAAAACTTCTTATTCCGTACTCGTGAATTTGAGCAGATGGATATGCAATATTTTGTCCGACCGGAAGATGCGGATAACTATTACGATGAGTGGAAAAAGAATCGAGATGCATTTTATACGGAATGCATGAGTTTTAAGAAGGAAAATATAAAGTGGAGACAACATGCTCCCGACGAGCGAGCGTTTTATGCCAAAGACGCGTGGGATGTCCAATATAAATTCGGAGAATTGGGCTTTCAGGAAATTGAAGGAGTCCATAATCGCGGCACGTATGATTTGGATCAGCATGCAAAGTTCTCCGGCCAAGACCTTTCTTATTTTGATGAAGAAACAAAGAAACGTTTCAATCCCGCGGTAGTGGAATGTTCCGGAGGATTCAATCGGTTGTTTTTGGCGACACTGTTCGAATTTTATAAAGAAGAAAAGGAGCGTACCGTGTTGGCATTTCCACCTCGTCTCGCGCCCTATAAAGCCGCAGTATTTCCTCTTTTGGCAAATAAACCTCAATTAGTTGATAAGGCGCGAGAGGTGTATGATGCGTTACGCAAAAATTTCATGATAGCGTGGGATGACAGGGGAAATATCGGCAAGCGGTATTATTCGCAAGACGAGATAGGAACACCTTATTGCATCACGGTGGATTTTGATTCGCTTGAGAAAGACAACGTTACGGTACGTGACCGCGATACCACAACACAAGAGCGTGTTGCGATTAAGGATCTCGATAGCTTTTTAAGAGAAAAGATTTCCATGTCGTAGGCAACGCATTATTTTCTATACGTTATTTCTATGAGTTTTATAGTTCATGGCGGGCGTCCGCTTCAAGGAGAGGTAAAACTTGCAGGGTCAAAAAATGGAACGACAAAACTTATGGTTGCGGCGCTCCTTACCGATGAGCCATGCACGTTGCATAATTTCCCTTCCATCGGTGATGTCGCAATCACCGCGGAACTTTGCAGGAAAATAGGAAGTGTCATCACTATACGCGATGGGAGTGCAACGATACACACGCCGGAAATCAAACAGAATAAAGTGGTAGAGCTTTCAAGAAGAAACCGTATTCCGATTCTTGCGATGGGCCCGCTTCTTGCGCGCGCAGGAGAGGCGGAAGTACCTATTTTGGGAGGCGATAAAATTGGACCACGTCCCGTCGATTTTCACTTGGATGCGCTTCGGGCGCTTGGCGCGACGGTGGAAGTTACCAAAACAAGCTATCTTGCTCGTGCGCCACAAGGACTCCGTGGAGCTTCAATCTCGCTTCCTTTTCCAAGCGTGGGAGCAACCGAGACAAGTATTCTTGCCGCGGTGCTTGCAAAGGGGGAAACGACTATAACGAACGCCGCATTGGAGCCGGAAATTATCAGTATGGTAAAGATGCTCCAAAATATGGGTGCCATTATTGAGCTTGGTGCAAATCGCGATATCTATATCGAAGGAGTTTCAAAACTTCGTGGTGTGGTGCATGAGATTATTCCAGACAGGAACGAAGCGGTGTCTTTTGCGTGTCTTGCGATTGCGACCGGAGGAGAAATTCTTGTACGCGGAGCGATACAGGATCATCTCATCACTTTCCTGAATGCGGTGCGTCGCGTGGGAGCGGAATATCGCGTTGTCTCGGGGGGTATTGTTTTTTTCCGTCCCGGACCGCTTCGCGCAATTACGGTTACTACTGCGCCACATCCGGGATTTATGACAGACTGGCAACAACCATTTGCCGTGCTTCTTACGCAGGCACAAGGAATTTCATATATCCATGAAACCATTTATGAAGATCGTTTTGCATACGCTGAAGATTTACGAGCGTTTGGAGCGCGTATATCCGTGGCGTATGAATGTCCCGCCGCGCAATGCAGATTTTTTGGAAAGAAATGCAATCACGTTGCGGCAATCGAAGGCCCCGTTGAACTCAATGCCGATGGAAAAGAATTTCATGTTCGTGATTTGCGTTCGGGAATGATCGATATTATCGCGGCGCTCGTATCCAAAGGAAAAATGCGCATTGAAGGTGTTGATGAAATAGATCGCGGCTACGAACGAATTGATGAGCGGTTGCGGAAGCTTGGAGGGGATATCAAAAGAGAGGAATAGAACCGGAAGCTCAATTTTAAATAAGCAAGAAGCGTCCGCTTTCAATTGACCAAGAGGTGGTAGCGCGTTACAGTATATGCGATGTTTACCACAAAAATTGGTATCGATTTAGGAACTGCAAATACGGTCATTTATGTTCCCGGAAGGGGATTCATAATCAATGAGCCGACTATTGTTGCGCTCTCAAAACCGGACAATACCGTACTTGCGGTAGGGGGTGAGGCGAAGGAAATGATAGGAAGAACGCCCGACGAGATCGTGGCATACCGGCCTCTTAAGGATGGCGTCATTGCCGACTATTATATTACGAAAGCGATGCTTACCTATTTTATTGCCAAAGCACGCGGTCGTTTTAATATCTTTCGTCCAGATGTGGTAATCTCCGTTCCCGCAGGTATTACTCAAACGGAAAGGCGTGCGGTGGTGAATGCGGCGAGAGAAGCGGGTGCACGAAATGCATTCGTGGTGCGGGAACCGGTTTTGGCGGCGCTTGGTGCGGGAATCCCGATTAATGCGCGATCTGGAAACATGGTAATCAACATGGGGGGTGGTACTTCGGAGGTCGCAGTAATTGCGTTGGGAAATATTGTATCATGGACTTCGCTTCGTATCGCGGGAAACAAGTTTGATGCCGCAATCACCGAATATATCAAGAAAAAATATGCACTTGCAATCGGAGAGCAAAGTGCGGAGGTGGTAAAAATCAACATTGGTGCGGCGATGCCGTCAAAAAACAAGATGGATTACAATGTGCGCGGACGCGATCTATTAAGCGGACTTCCGAAAGATGTAAAAATAACATCAGATGAAATTGCGGAAGCGCTCAATCATCTTCTTTTGGAGATTGCGGCATCGGTGCAGAACGTATTTAACGATACGCCACCCGAGCTTGTGGCGGATATTATGGAAAAAGGAGTTATTCTCTCCGGCGGAAGCGTCCAATTACACCACCTCCCCGATTTTTTTGAACGATTTCTTGGCGTGCCGGCATATGTCGCCGAAGATCCTTTGTTTTGTGTTGCGCGCGGTACGGGGATTATCCTAAATCATTTGGATACCTATAAACGTACACTTCTCAATAAAAGATAGCACAATTATTTTTTTTGATTGTCATTTTGAGATTTGTATTAAATTTTGAATTTCCATGACCTTCGGTCATTCCCGTATTATAAAAACGTTACGCAGTCTCGCCGATGAAAAACGGATTGCTCACGGATATCTTTTTTTCGGTCCCGAAGGAGTAGGGAAAAAGCGTATCGCGGAATCGTTCGCACATCATGTCGAAGGGGGATCTTTTTCTCCCTCGGAACATATTCTGAGCGATATGTTGATGACGGTGCCGGATGCCGAAGAGAAAATAGGAATTGATGCGGTGCGGCGATTAAAAGGTTTTCTTTATAGTAAGCCGAATATAAGTGTGTATCGATGTGCAATTATAGATGATGCGCACCGCATGACTCCCGAAGCCCAAAATGCATTGCTGAAAATTGCGGAAGAGCCTCCGCAGTCCGGAGTAGTGATACTTATTACTTCCGATAGAGATGCGTTAATGACCACACTCCGTTCTCGTATACAACAAATATACTTTGCGCCTTTTCCGCAAGAAAAAATTGAGACATGGCTTTCCGATGTGCATGGATATACTGCAGAAAAAGCAAAAAAATCGGCTCAAGTTTCGTGTGGTGCGCCGGGGAGAGCATTGCATGCAACGCCCGATGAGGAAGACTATGACGCCACACAGTTTCTTTTTTCCTCCTTAAAGAGGAAGGATATTGTGAAGAGAATTATTGCACCCGTGGATTTCAACCTGGCGGATTTTCTCGATCGTTGTATTGCAATACTTGCGCGAGATATGAGAGAAGGAAAAACAATCGATAAAGGGCTGTGGCATCGTATGCTTTCTTTGCGACAGCGCGCCGCATATGGTACGCTCAATGCACGGATACAGCTTATGGCGTTGATGACGTGATCGGCGAATTTACTGTAAGAATTTAACGATAATAATGGATACAGTTCTCTTTTTAAAGACATTTGAGCAGGAGTTAAAATGTATAGAAGATAAAATTCGCGATACCTTGCGACTTATTCGAAGTAATCGTCCGTCTGCGGATCTTGTGGGAGATTTGCAAGTGAATTATTACGATCAGTGGTTTAGCGTGAAACAATTGGGAACACTTGCGATGCTTCCTCCTCGAGGAGTGCAAGTTACCGTATGGGATAAGAGTGCAATCGGTCCCATTACAAAAGCAATTGAAGATGCAAAAGTGGGACTTTCCGTTTCTACGGACGGAATGACGGTTCGCGCTACTCTTTCGGCACTTTCAAGCGAACGACGCGAAGAACTTGCAAAGACTGTGAAGAAGGAAACGGAAGAATCGCGCATTCGTATTCGTGCGGCGCGAGATGAAGCCATTAAAAAACTCAAAACATCGGAAAACGAAGGGCATATAAGCGAAGATATATTGTTCAAAACAAAAGAAAAACTTCAAAAGATAGTAGAGGAAGCCAATCAAAGCGTGGAGGCGACGCTTGATGCGAAGCTTGCAGAACTTCAAGAATAATCATGTTTATCGCTTTCATTGTCATTATTGGTCTCTCGGTATTGATTCTTGGTCATGAACTTGGGCATTTTTTCGTGGCAAAATCATTGGGACTTCGTGTTGATGAGTTTGGGTTTGGTTTCCCTCCGCGTATCGCTGCGATTAAACGGGGAGAAACCGAATATAGTTTGAACTGGCTTCCGTTTGGTGGATTTGTGAAGATTGCCGGCGAAGATGGAGAAGAGGGTGCTCCTGCGCTTACTCACGAAGAGAAGAAAAGACTATTTTCATATCAGAAAGCGCGAAGGCGCATAGCGGTGCTTGTTGCGGGTGTGGCGACCAATTTCATTCTCGGATGGTGGTTTTTTTCCGCGGCACTCATGATGGGAATTCCTCCTGCAATTGTAATAACGGGGACTGCGCCGGAATCTCCCGCGTCAAAGGCGGAGCTTGTAATGGGGGATGTGTTTTTGGGGTTTGGGAGCGCGAAGGAGTTTATCGAATATGTGGGCGCACATAAGGGACAACCTGCCGATTTCAGCGTACTGGGAGCCGGTGGAGAGCGAAAAGTGAGTATGACACCCCGTAGTGATCCTCCGGAGGGAGAAGGGGCTCTTGGCGTTGCATTTGCCGAATCAGGAGAGCCGGCACATGGATTTTTTTCCGCTCTTTGGAAGGGATTAAATCGCACAGTTGAGATTACATGGCTCACGCTCGTAGGAATGGGTACTATGCTTTACGGGCTTATTGCACAACATCCTGTTGAAGGAATGGGAAGTGTTGTGGGACCCGTAGGTATTATTACGATTGCACAGCATACCGGACAAATCGGGTTTGCATATCTTTTGGAACTTGTCGGTTTGATTTCTATAAACCTCGCAATCATAAATCTTATTCCGTTCCCGGCGCTTGATGGAGGAAGAATTTTGTTTATCGCAATAGAAAAAATAAAAGGAACCCCGATTCCTCGCCATGTGGAGGGGATTGCAAATGGAGTGGGATTTCTTGCGCTTATCGCACTTATGGTGTTTGTCACGGTGAGAGATGTGGCGCGATGGTTTTGAGTAGGGATACTATTTCGTGTGTATTGGTGACTGTAAGATGAGCGGTAGCTGATATTTTAAATTCTTTATATGTGGCATGTCCCTCCACCGTTTTTAAGAAAGTATTGTTGATGATACTCTTCTGCGCGCCAAAATTTTCCCGCAGAGATTATTTCCGTAACAATATTTTTATCTGCATAGCGAGGCGATTGTTGTAGTCCCTCTTTGGCTTTACGCGCTGAATTTTCTTGTTCTGATGTATGGAAAAAAATCACCGAACGATATTGGGAGCCGATATCCGGACCTTGTCGATTTGAAGTTGTGGGGTCATGGTTTTCCCAAAATATTTTTAAAAGTTTTTCATATGAAACTTGGGAGGGATCATAGGTAACTTGTACCGCTTCCGCGTGACCCGTGCGGTTTCCGCATACATCTTCGTAGGTGGGATTATCAGTATGTCCGCCCATGTAGCCAACTTCGGTGTTAATCACACCTTTTTGCACACGAAAAAGTTCTTCAACGCCCCAAAAACATCCTGCGGCAAACGTGGCTATTTGTGGCATGCTGAAATGATATAATGAAAAAACTCACTGGAAAAGGATGACTCCTCGTTGCCCTTTATTTTTTAACAATGATGAAAATTTTACAAAAAGGTAATGGTGATTCTTTTGGACCTGAATACATAGTTAAAGTAAAAGATGTTTCCATCGGCATGGAGGGTTTTTTGGTGATTCATAATACTGCGCTTGGTATAGGAAAAGGAGGGATTCGCATGACCTCAAATGTGACTGAAGAGGAAGTGGTGCGACTTGCGACGACTATGACATGGAAAAACGCACTTGCGGGGATTTCCTTTGGAGGAGCAAAGGCGGGGATGATATGGAAAGGAGGAACAGAGAAAGAGAAAAAGGCGCATGTGCAAAGTTTTGCACGGGCACTCAAACCTTTTCTTTTGAAAAAATATATAGCGGGACCCGATGTAAATAGCGGAGAGCGAGAAATGCAATGGTTTGTGGAGGCAGTAAATAATTGGCGTGCGGCAACGGGAAAGCCTGCGAATTATTGTATGTCCATCTTCGGAAAGAAAGGTGAAAAATGCGGTATTCCGCACGAATTTGGAAGTACGGGTTTTGGGGTGGCGCATGCGGCAAGAGTAGCGGCGGAAATTCGTGGGATTTCCATGAAGGGATCAACAGTGGCTATTCATGGCTTTGGAAATGTCGGAGTTTTTGCGTATCAATTTTTAACCGAAATGGGTGCACGAGTGGTGGCACTTGCCGATTCGGGAGGTGCGGTATACGAAAGAAACGGACTTCCGAAGAACGTGGTTATGCGTGCCATTAAAAATAGCACTCCGCTTTCAAGGGTATTTGTGGCACAAAGAATAAACCCCGAAGAATTTTGGAAAATCCCGGTGGATATTTTAATTCCTGCATCGGTTACTG
>JANLHI010000014.1 GCA_024654525.1 Patescibacteria group bacterium
GAGCTTCGTGAGTTCGCGCGTAAAGAAAATCTTGAAATTCTGGCTGAATTTCAAGAGTCGAAAAGCGCAAAGAAACCTGGTCGTGAAAAATTTGGCGAGATGACGTCCCGCATTGAATCAATGGACGGAGTGGGCATACTCGCATGGCATCCGGATCGTCTTGCTCGCAATTCCATTGACGGCGGGCGCATCATCTACGCCGTGGACACGACCAAAATCGTTTCTTTGCGTTTCCCGACATTTTGGTTTGAACCAACCCCGCAAGGTCTCTTTATGTTACAAGTGGCGTTCGGACAATCGAAATATTACTCGGACAATTTGAAACAAAATGTTGAGCGTGGTATCCGCCAAAAACTGCGCCGTGGCGAATGGCTGACAAAAGCGCCTTTTGGATATGTAAATAATGTTAAGACGAGAAATATTGAACCCGACAAAGTAAAATCTCGTCTTGTCGTTCGCGCTTTTAAGGAATTCGCCACTGGCAAACATTGTTACGAATCTATCGGGCAGTTTTTGGCGGATCACGGCGTGGTTACTCGTAATGGAACGCCACTTAGCAAATGTGCCGTTTCCGCCATGCTTTGCAATCGGGCATATCTCGGTTTTGTAAAGCATCACGGCGAATGGTACGACGGCACATTTGCGCCAATTCTTTCTCCCGATTTATTTGAAGCCGTGCAGAAAAGATTGAGAGAACGAGCGAAACCTCGCAAATCAAAGAAACATCACGATTTTCCATTTACCGGACTTTTTCGTTGCGGAGAGTGCGGAGGAATGATAACCGCGCAATGGGCGAAAGGTCATGGCGGTTTGTATCGCTATTATCGTTGCACGAAAAAGAATGGAAAATGTGCACAAGGATATTTGCGAGAAGAAAAGCTCGTTTCTCAAGTCAAAGAACGGCTTCAACAAATCGCGCTTCCCGACGACTGGATTGACTATATGACGAAAAAAACGGATGAATGGGAAAAAGAAGAAAATGTGTCGTCGGGAAGCCTTGTCGAGCGGATTAAAGGCGATGAGCAAGAGACGAAGGAGAAGTTGGATAATCTCGTAACTTTATATCTTGATGGCGATATTCCGAAAGAGCAGTATTTGAAAAAGAAAAACGATCTTCTCCAACAAAAAGCGTCTCTTGCTCACAAAATGGACTCCGCTCGACAAGAGAGAAAGAATTGGGTCGAACCTTTGCGGGAATGGATTTTGGATATGAAAAAAGCCACGCAATTGGTTTCAAGCGACAACTTTTTTGAAATTCGCGACTATTTCAAAAAAGTTGGAACGAACCTACAATTGCGAGACAAATCCGTCTCCGTCTCATTTTGCCCACCCACCGAATTCGCATTTGCTTGCAAGACCGATTCGGATTTCGCCCACCCCCTCCTCCTCACCGCGCGCAAGCGCGCGGGGCAATTTTCCGACCAAGTT
>JANLHI010000015.1 GCA_024654525.1 Patescibacteria group bacterium
TAGCGATATATTCTCCCCGCGTTGTCCACGTACGGCATTACATCCATATGTTCGATAATCCTTGTCTTGAGCTCGTCGAAAGATTCTTTTGAGTATTGCTTATTTAAAATGCAGTACTGTTTGCTACGCACTCCTACACACCCAAAAAGATTCGAAGAAGAACCACAGTGGTCGGTATATTCCACATCACTCAATCCGTTAATGTTATAGCTACAAAATCGAACTCTGTTACTTCCGACGCCCCCTCCACCAATAAACTCATAGTAGAGTTCCGATCTTCCCCCATTTGTTGCATCCATTGAATCTTTCAATGAGACACAGCGAAATATGAATTTTGCGTTCTCCATACCATAACAACTGAAACCCTTTATAAGATTTTTCGAATCACGTATATCGTCTCCGGTAGATGCAACGACATTTTTTGTCCATGCATATTTTCGAATACTTGCCACTTTCATATCCTCAAAATTCCGCTCATATACCACATGCACATCGCGTCCCGCATTCTTTATACGTATCATCTCTTTTTCATATTCCTCTTTTGTAACTTGTTTATTTCTCACGCAGTATCTCTTATTGCGCTGATTTGTGCATAATATGCAGTTCTGGCAATTAATACAGTCAAACACGTAGGCGCAATCAATACAGTCATGAGAAAATTGCGCATACCGGCAATTATAGCTTTTGCTTATCGCAATACACTGATAGCACTGTTCGGACTCTGAAACATCAAAGGAATCCATCACCCAACGTGAATGATCTATATTTTTTGAATACCATACATCCTCCGATCCAAAGATTACAGAATACGAAAGATACACATTTCTCACATTTTCGAGATAATTCGCATAGTCACAATTCAATGAATTTTTTCCTTCAAGAGCAATTCTTGGAACATTTTTAAACAACTCTTCATATTGCGTAAAAAAAGGTTTTGTAAAATCATATTCCTTCCCAGACGAAAGGGGATCCCACGTATCGCTCCACCAACATGGTGCGCAATATACGGTGTAGGGACTCTGAGAATGATAAACCGAGAGAAGCGCATCGCCACAAAGCCCGCACGTTCGCTTATAGAGAGATCTTTCATTACGCCACATAAGTCGTCTCTTTAACCGACACTCCGGACAAAATGTCGGAGGTGGAACACTTATCTTTTCATAAAACGCAAAATCTTGAGTATCTATTTGAAAACTTTGCTTACAATTTTGGCACTGACGAGATTCTTCAGGCATATCTTTATATAACTATATAGGAATAAGCGAAATCCCGAGTATTCCCGAGGGATTCGGGTTTAATGGTGAATTGATTTTTACAGTTTTGGCAGGCTTGCACGGAGCTTACCGAAGTGTTTCTTGATGCTGGATTCATGTGAATAAGGAATGATTGAATTAAGAATCATGTGTTATTCATACTTTATAATTCCGGATGTCTACGCCACTTCCGCTTGATAGCATTGTTCACAGTAAATAATCTCCTTTCGTTCCGGACCGTATGAAGTCTCGAACTCTATTTGGCAATGACCATCTCCATGGCTATGACTCACAAAGTTTTTATAAATACCGTTTTCCGAAGCAATGCCGGCACACTGACATTTCCTCACAAAAAACCTCGGGGAATTCCTCAATGCGAGCCGACTATAGTGACGACAATTCGGACAAAGACGTGGCAATGCGATATTCATCTGCTTGCAAAATGCCACCTCTTCGGATACCACGCGGAACGCTCCGATACATTCTTCCTTGCACTCTCCCCGGTGTGCACACTCCAACACTTCTTGAACAACCTTATCACTTACCTCTTTGATGTGATCGGGAATTGAATCACTCTTTAAGGTAATGGGATATGTCTGACGCGTTGTGGGATACCACACAAATCCTTTATCTTTCGCCTCATGTTCATCCAGCGGGAAAAACTCATATGCTTCGGTAGATTCATAAGGAAAAGGAGAAAGCTCCGATGGAAAAAATTCTCCGTAGGTATATATTCTTCCTTTCTTGTCCACGTACGGAATCTCGTGCATCTGCGCGATAATCCTTTCACGCAATTTTTCAAACTCATCCTTGGAATACTGCGTGTTGAAAATACAATATTGTTTCTTTTTAAGTCCAATACACCCGAAACAATCAGAGGAACCCGGACAGAATATGCAATACTCAAGATTTTTTACATTTGGAAAGTTATTCCAACAAAACCGAACATTGTATACACCCATACCCGCAATGAGAGTTTCATAGACAAGCTCGACATTCTCACCCCAATTTGAATAGTCGTAACAATCTTTGGAGGGTCCATCGAGAAAGTTCTGACAAAACTTGGAATCCTCGGTACCACGCACGCGGAAACATTGCTTCGCATTTTTCGACATGGATATATAATCCCCGCTTACGCCCAAATTTTGTCGCCCATGCATAAACTTATGCGGATACTTCTTCCAATGTGCGTATGCACGGCGCGTAAGTGCATCAAGCGATTTCGCAGAACCAATATCGAATGAGGCAAGCACTTCCGCGTAGCTCTCCTTGGTATGCGGTTCGTTCCAAATGTAATATGACTTATTCCGTAAACCAAAACATCCAAAACAATCGGAACATCCAACACAATCTTTGGAAAGAATAACGCTCTGGCAATCTTCACAATCTACGGAGAAAAACGTCTTATAACATCGCATTGTGTTTAAATTTCCGTAACTCAATTCACATCGATTGGTCATATGACTATCCAAACAATGCTTTGATTCGTGATCCCAAATAAGATATATCGAATCTTCCGAACGCGTGGAAGCCCGGACAAGATAACATCCCTTTAAATCGTTCGCATTGGTACAGTATTCACAGTTCACTAAATTCGTCACCGAATGTGCCGGCAACGGTACGGTATGGAAAAGGTCTCTAAACTGTTCGAAAAAGGGACGCTTAAAATCGTACACTCGTCCATAATCCATAGGATCCCACCCGTCTCCGTTCCAATACTCTTTCTCGTAAATTTTTATCGGACTTTCTTCGGGAAATAAAGAAAATATCTTCTCTCCCGTACGCGCATCCGTCTTCTTGAAAAGATGCCATGTATTGCGCCAACTCAATCTCCGCTGATACCGGCAATGAGAACAAAATGTCGGTGGAGGCACCTGTATCTTCTCATAAAATGCAAAATCATCCGGTTCGATGATGAACTCATTCTTGCAATTTTGACAGGTTCGCACTGAGCTCGCCGAAGTATTTTTTATTTCGCTGGTCATACGATTTCTGCATTATAACAAGCCTCACAATACACAATCTCCTTTCGCTCCGGCACGTACGGCGTTTCGAATTCGTTGGGGCATTGCCCCTCCGGGTGATGAGCGTGTTTCGCAGTATTCTCGTGAATCTTGTAATCGCACATACATTGACGATGCCACAGTTTTCGTGGCAATCGCAATGTAAGACGGCGGCGGTAACGGCATTCCGGACACAACCGCGGAATTGGCGTATTCGTGCGCCGATAAAAATCAAGCTCGGCTTGCACAATGTTGTAATTCCGCTTGCACCGCACACACGCAAGCGCTTCTTTCACAATTATATCGGGAACGTCTTTGATGTCGTCGGGGATACTTTCCGGTGTAAGCGTCTCCTTCCCGAACGTGCCGGGTATCACCTCTTCCCACTTGTACCCTTTCGCCGCCGCCTCCTCTTTCGTCATTGGCATATACACCTGTCCCTGCGTCTCGTTATAGCCAAAAGGCGAAAGTGTCGGTGGGAAAAATTCGCCGTATTCCCCCGTCTCTTTCATATGTGCGATAATTTTTTCTTTCAATGTCGCATACTCACTCTCCTCATAACGCTTGTTGAAAATGGAGTACTTCCCCTGTTTTATTCCCACGCACCCGAACAAATTTTCGCTGTTGTGGCAAGAGTCGCAATATTCAAGATGGGAATTGTCGTAACTCAAGTGCGTAAACTTCACGTCGTAGTCGTGAATCAAGGCGTGGGACTCGTAAATCAACTCGCATGCATATCCATAATGATAGGAATCCATGGTATTTTTCGCGTCACCGCACACGATGGCGTATTTCGAATCCTCTACTTTATGCGCGTCGAATGCATGTAGGCAACTTTTGGAATTAATAATCGAGTTCCCGGACACCGCGGCTGACCTTTCAATAACCGCGAACCGCCGAAGCGCCCGCGCTTCAATTACCTCCCGGAACTGCACATATAACTCTTCCCGAGCACGTGCAGACCCCAACCTATATTCCACGATTTTTTTTTCGTACTCTTCTTTCGAGTATTGCTCATTCAGAATACAATACTGCTTATTCCTCAAATTCCAGCAAAGAAAACAGTTTGAGCAACCGCGAAGATCGTAGGAATAGAAACAATCAGTACAGTCTTTAAGGAGCGCACTATATTGGCAGTTATAAATACGCAGGGAGTCCACACATTCATACGCGAGCTCCGCTCCCGCTTCAAAACTCATGAGGTAGCAATCCATACAATCTTTCGAGGGCTTGAGTACATTCGTGGAATACATAATATTCTCCGAATCGAATGTACCCATCGAAAGATAACAGTTCTTGTTGTTATTTGAGTGATTGGTATAATCCGAATTCACGCTGTTTTTGGTGAGCAACGCGATGCGCGGCACCTGAAGCTGCAATTCTTGCCATTGCGGAAAAAATGGCTTTGAGAAATCAAAGTCGTGTCCGTAATCAAAACCCGTCCATTTATCCGACCAAAAACACGGCGGGCAATATACTTTGAACGGCTTGTTTGGCGAATAAATCGTTACCGCGCTTTTCCCGCATAAATCACAATTCCTTCGGTAGAGTACTCGCTCATTCCGCCATGCATACCTGCGACGCTGGCGGCAGTCCGGACACCGCACCGGCGCGGGAACCTTGAACTTCTCATAAAACTCAATATCATCCGCCTCAATCGGAAATTGAATGCTACATTCTTTGCAAATTTGTTGTTCTGGAGTCATTGCGTTACTTTCTATTATTCTCCATTCCACGCTATTGGGCAACCGGAGTACAATAAGACAATAGAATGTCTCGTACTGCAAAAATAATCCTAATTCTTATATTCCTCCTCGCAGGATTTTTTCGCCTTTACCAACTCCCTCACACTCCCCCGGGACTCTATCCCGATGAGGCAATGAACGGGAATAACGCGATTGAAGCACTGCATACGGGAACATATAGGGTATATTATCCCGAGAACAACGGACGCGAGGGACTCTTCATTAACATTCAGGCGATATTTCTTAAACTCATCGGCACAAACGAACCGTGGGTATTACGCCTGCCAAGCGCACTATTCGGAATCTTCACGGTGTTAGGGATATTTTTCCTTGCACGAGAACTATTCAAAACATACTCAGAAAAATATGCGGTATATGTTGGTTTACTATCTTCATTCCTCCTCGCCACGAGTTTTTGGCATATTATATTCTCCCGTATCGGTTTTCGCGCAATTCTTGCACCATTTTTCCTAGTATGGGCATTGTACTTTCTTCTCAAATCCCTCCGCACAGAAAATTCCTCCGCGAACTGGCAGATTCCATATTCCATATTCGCCGGAATTCTCTTCGGTGCCGGCTTTCATACCTATATCGCCTATCGCGTAACTCCCGCGCTCATCCTCATCCTTATTGCTTGGATATGGTGGCTTTATAAAGAAAACCGCAAGCGTATTCTCCTTGTTTCCTGTTTTTTTATTTTTGCTTCTGTAATAACCGTTTTTCCTCTTGGACTTCATTATCTTGGAACCCCCGACGACTTTTTCGGTCGCACCGGGCAAATCTCCGTTTTTTCTTCCCCTGCTCCTCTTCACGACTTGGGAATCAACATTATAAAAACCGCCGGAATGTTTACCATTCACGGGGATGAAAACTGGAGGCATAACTACGCAGGACGACCCGAGCTTTTCTTTCCCGTAGGAACAATGTTCCTTGTTGGGTTTATTCTTGGTATCAAAAATTTCCTCAAAAAGGAAACCACGTTCCCTTTTCTTATCCTCTTTTCATGGCTAGGACTCGCCGCGCTCCCTGTGGTCATCTCGAACGAAGGACTCCCGCACGCACTCCGCGCCATCCTCATGATTCCACCCGTAATTATCCTTGCTTCCGTGGGAACTGTCGCACTCTACAACACTCTAAAAGCTTATCTTCCAAAAATTATTTTCCTTTCTACTTTCTATATTCTCATTTCTTTAATGATTATCGAACCCTTCAATACCTACTTCCTCCGCTGGGCACATAACTCCAATACTCAAGGTGCCTTCGCCGCCGATTACGTCGCGATAGGTCATGAAATCAACTTACTGCCCAAAAAAACCCAGAAATACATGGTGATTGAAGCCGGTGGCGTGGATATCCGGGGAATCCCCATGCCGGCACAAACAGTAATGTTTATCACAAATTCCTTCTTGCCGGAAAACCAAATAGAAAAGAATATTCACTATATCCTTCCCGCTGACCGCATTACAATCCCCTCAAACGCCGAGATGTTCGAAATCAAATAAATGGACTCACATAAAAATCAAAATAGCGCTCATTTGCGGAGGAGAAACACAGAAAATAAGAAAAAAATCTACTTATATCCGCCATGGCGGATATAAGTAGAGAAAATATAAAACCGCCGTTCGCATTATTCGCTACTGGACATATAAATCTGTTGCAAAAAAACATTCTCACATTCTTAAGAATGTGAGAATGTTTAATTTGAGAACAGATACTCTGCCAATACTAAGCGCGATCGTTTACACTCTCTCTATCAAAACTTCCGTAAACGACTGACGGTGCCCTTTCTTTTTTTTCTGTCGCGTCTTTGAGTGATATTTAAAAACAATTTTCTTTTTATCGCGCGCCTGTCGGATCACCTTTCCTTCCACTTTCGCATCCGCAACATAGGGCATACCGATTTGCACCTTATCACCATCCGCAATAAGGAGCACCTTGTCGAAGGAAAAAACACCTCCCGCTTCCGCGTTGAGTTTTTCAACTTTCACCTTTGTTCCGGAAGAAACTTTATACTGTTTTCCTCCCGTTTCTATGATCGCGAACTTGCTCATGATGTGTATATATAGGATAGCCGAATCACTTTCAGTTGACGTGTATGATAACCGCAAACCAAATAAAAATCAAGATGCTCACAAGAAGCATCCCTCCGGCAACAAAAAAGCTTAAAAAGCGATCTCTATCGACAAGTACTACCGCCAGCACACTATTTACCATACACAACAACAACCAAAAAACACTGTTTTGCATAATAGAAAAAAGAGATCCTACCTCAGTGATACCGGCACGTTCGGTAAAGTGAATAATAAGGGGCTGTGCAATACTGTGGAGCGCTACGTATGCCCATACCATTCCCCCGATAATCAATATAAAAGAAGCAGTGAGTATAACCGCGAGTAATCGGTGATGCGCTATCCAATCATATAATCTTGTCATCATTTTTTATTATTCCCCCCTTAAGAATTGCCGAAGCTTCTTCGGGTGTTATGGTATTTACGTCAATGCCGGTACCCAACTCAAACCCCGCAGGAATCGAGATTTTCGGCAATATTTCAATGTGCCAGTGGTAATGCGCATACGTCGCATCTTTCTCTAAGGGTGAGGTATGGATAAAAAAATTAAAATCGGGGTCGTTTAAAAATTTCTTCATACGGCGAAGCACAGACTGAAGCGCTTCCGCAATTCCCGTAAGATCACGTCGTGGCGTATCTTCAAATCGCGGCAAATGACGCGTGGGATATACACGCGCTTCGAACGGCTTACGCGAAACAAATGGCGCAACAGCAAGTGCAAACTCATTCGATTCCACCACGCGAGTCCCCGCCTCCCATTCAAAAAGTAACATCGCGCAATGCACACATCGCTGATTTTTCGCAAAATATGAGCGCGAACCATTAAGCGAATGCATTATGTCCGGCGGAATAATGGGAAGCGCCAAAAGCTGGTAATGAGGATGGGCTACCGATGCTCCCGCAGTAGGACCCCAATTCGCGAATGCAGACACGTATTTTGAACATCCATCTTTTTTAAATCTTCGATACATACGTTGCATCACCACAAGCACCTCTACCGCTTCTTTAAGAGGCAATGCCTCGAAATTTTTCGTATGATCGCGAGTAATCACTAAATCATGATGCCCGATTCCCTCGATATAGGAGTATGGCCCCTGACGCATCGCCATAGCACATCGGTCATCACGCCGAAGCGCCGGAAACTTATTGCGGATTACCGCGATACTCCACTTCCCCTTTACAGGATACCGCAACCGCAACGGTAGATTACCGGACTTGCGCAAATCCTCGAACGGACACGTTTCTTTAGACGTGGGAATGCGACGTGATTTTTTCTGGATTATATCGTGCGGACGCTTTACACGCCCCGGTGCCATGATAATCCAGTCACCTGAAACAATATCTTGTCGGAGTTCAGACATAGAATGAAGAAGTAAGAATTACGCATATAATACCGCATTCTGCGTTATTCGTCATTCGTTTTTCATAATTCGATTTACACCACTTACACTTGGTAACACTGCCCGTCCTTCGACAAGCTCAGGACTTCGGCTTGTTTCTTTAAGCGACTTCATTTTGGTAACAACCCTCGCAATACACGATTTCGGGACGGCCGGGGGCATAGGAGGTTTGTATATTCACACCACACTTTGAGCATGTACGACTAAATATTTCCATCGGATTAAGCTGTGTGATGCGCGCGCGGTCGCGACAAAGAGGACATTGGCGCGGAACGGGAAGATTAAAACGTTTTAAAAATTGAAGCTCCATCGGGATAATCTGATAATTCTTACCACATTGCTCACACTTTAAAATTTCTTTTATGAGAGTGTCGGGAACGTCTTTAATATGGTCGGGAAGCACAATGGTCGCATCGCGATACTCGCGTACATCCTGATCCCTCCATAAAAATCCTTCTTTGATTGCTTCCTCTTTTATTGAAGGAAACCATTCCTGCGCCGCAGACTCGTTATATGTCCACGGACTCATTGCGGAAGGCAACATTTCTCCATAGCGATATTCTCTCCCTTGCGCATCACGATAAGGAATCTCTGCCATTTGCTTTTTGATACGCGCTACCAAATCCAAATACTCGCTTTTCGTATACTGCTTATTCAATATGCAATACTCCGCGCCTCCCCGAAGCCCCACACATCCGAAAAGGTTCCCGGAGTTCATACATCCGAAGCAATACTCAATATCACGACACCCATAACACCATACGGAAAATTTATTATGCGACGCAGTAATTCCCGTCCACACCGTGTCATACATCCATTCACTGTTGTCACCGAAAAACGTCCAATCATATGCATTGCGCGCCGGTCCGTTTTTCAAAAACTGGCAATACCGCAAATTCTCACCATTTGCAAGGAGATATGAATTCTTCACATTTTTTGAAGCATAAATATACTCCCCCGAAACGTCATAATTTTTCAAACCGTGAAAGTGCCTTCGGGGATACTTAAGAAGTAACAAGTCCACTTTAGACTTGAATTCTTCAATTCCCTGCACGGAACCGAAATCGAATTCTTTTTGCAATTTTTCGTATTCTTCTTTTGTATATTGTTCGTTGAAAATACAAAATTGTTTATTTCTCAAGTTAATGCATCCGATACAGTCGGAACATCCTGCAATATCCCGCGAAAACCATATATTATGGCAATTATCACAGTCCTGTGAGAAAAACGCCTGATAGCATTTATTTATCCGAAAAGATCCATAACATCCTTCAATATTATTCGCGAATGAAGTATCGTAGGATCCTTTTGCGTCAACGATAGTATTTAAATATCCATCATCTTCTCCATTGGTAATTCGAAAACATAAATAACAGTTTTTGAGTCCCGATGCAGCATTGCAGTAATCACTGTTTACCATTGTGGAATGCGCAGTATAAAGATTTGGAAGCGGAACTCTGAGCTGGAGCTCATGAAATTGCTCGAAAAAAGACCTCGAAAAATCATAATCGTATCCATATCCTTTCGGATCCCACTGATCAGACCACCATATGTCCTGCCGATACATTTTATAAGGTGACTCCGAATGATGCGTGGTAATAAGCATATCCCCCGTAATATCGCACTTTCGTTTATAGAGAATGCGATATCCCTGCCACGCAAGACGCCTCACAAGTCGGCACCGCGGACACCACGTCGGCGGCGGGACATGGATGGTTTCGTAAAACGCAAAATCATCGGGCTCGATGGTAAAATCGAATTTACAATTTTGACACTGGCGAGTTTCGCTATTCATAGTCGTTCATAAAATTCAGAGTTCTCGCAATTTTCCTTCTTTGGCTTCTCGCGCGATCCTTTCAATTGCGCGCATTGTTTTCCCTTCAAGAAGAAGCGCGAGCGTCTCAAACTTACGGGGCGAAAGCCGCCGCAAACCTTCCGCGATTTGCGGAAGGGTGATAGGAATAGTTGCTTCTTCTTTTGTAGTCGTTACCATAGAAAAAAGTATGGATAATTTATTGTGCGAGGTCAACTTTAGTCTATTGGGGCTTAACCCCGATAGACGGCTTTCTCTGATTCGGCAAGGTTGAACCTTGCCGGGATTCCTAAGGTTCAACCTTTCAGGCGACCTCGGTGTGGTAGCAATTTTCACAATACACTATCTCTGACTGATCGGGAGCATAACTCGTTTCGAATTCGTTCGGACAAGGATTTTCCCCGTGAGAGTGGGCTACGGTATTTTTATATCTGTTTTTTTCTTGATTACACATGCAATGGCGCCGCCACAGCCGGGGCGGATTCCGCTTCTTGAAGCGCGCAAAGTGGCGTGTGTTGGGGCACTCGCGCGGGATCGGGATATTCATCCGTCGGTAAAAGGAAAGTTCTTCCGCCGTGATACGGAACGCTTTCGTGCAATTATGCTCTTCAGTGGTCTGATCGCCGCGTATCCCCCACGCCTGACATAGAATCACTTCTTTAATAATGTCATCCTTCACCGACGCGCTCTCGTCCGGCACATCTTTCCATTCGAGCGTAGGTACATGCTTCTTCTCCTGCACATCTTCCCACAACAACCTTCGCCCAAGCACTTCTTGCCTCGCAAGCGGAAAATAGTCGTACGCCGCAGTGGTGTTGTATGCCGACGCGGACAACTCCGGCGGAAAAAATTCTCCGAAGCGGTACACTATCCCGCGCGAATCGGCATAAGGCATCACATTCATGTGCTCAATAATTTTCGGGATAAGTTTCTCGTATTCTTCTTTCGCATACTGCCGGTTCAAAATGCAGTATTCCTTTTTGCGCATACCAACACATCCGAAAAGATTCGCGGACGCATAGCAGTTATCACAATACGTAAGGTCGTGGCATGCATCCCACGATTCGTTCACGAAGCGAATCCGCGTGGAGTTATATCCGCAGTTCGCAGTTTCGTAGATAAGTTCCCCGCCGCGCCCCCAATACGAGTAGTCCATGCAGTCCTTGCTCTCAATAACCGAAAGGAGATTCTTGCCGTTCTCCACTTTTCGGGATTGGTAGGAATTTTTAACGTCCTTGCAGTCGATAAGCCAGTTCCCGGAGGAATTCACGCAATTCGTGTTCGCGGCGGGCTCATGTATGGCACGCCCTAAAAGTTCTCCGAACCGTTCGGCGAATGCCACACGCCCTTCGTGCGTATGAAGACGGAGCTTTTGTACCTCCCGCTCATATTCTTCCTTTGTATACGGCCGGTTCAAAATGTAGTACTGCTTATTGCGGAGTCCCGCACATCCCGCGCATTGCATGCAGTTCCTGCAGTCAAACAAAAAAAGCGAATCGCGACATTGCCTGCACTCCTGGCAATACTGAACGTTATAACACTCCGCAACATCAACACATTGATACGAAAGCTCGGACTTGTGAGCGTTAAAGCAATCTGCGGAATCGCGGCAATCCCAAAGATTATAGGAATACCGCGAGTTTTCGTTGTAATTTGCCCGCACGAGGAGATATGAATTCTTGTTATAGCTCGCGCGATTGCAAAATGCGTTGCCCGTCGGGTCTCCCTGAATCACCCGCTCCGCCCTCGGCACGCGCAACTTCAACTCTTTAAATTGCTCGAAAAACGGCTTCGAAAAATCATATTCCGCTCCGTGGGAGAGCGGGTCCCAACGGTCGCTCCGGTAACAGTCAAGGCAATACACGGGAAACACCGTCCCCGCAGAATACATTGATACTATGTCTTTGCGGCATAGCCCGCATGCGTTTTTGTATAAATGTCGCTCGTTACAAAACGACAGCCGCCGCTGCAACCGGCATTCCGGACACCACGTCGGCGGCGGGACTTTTATTTTTTCGTAAAACGCAAAATCATCCGGCTCGATGACGAACCGGGATTTGCAGGATTGGCAAGTTTGGGTTTCGGGATTCATGAGATTCTGTGATGGCAAGGTTGAACCTTGCAGGGATTCATACTAAGTAGGTTATAAGTTATTAATACCCTGCATTCTATTTTCATAGTACCACTTCAACACATCTCCGCCGATAGGAATCGCATTCAAACTTCCCTCCTTCGCATCTTCCACTAACACCAAAACGATAAGTTGGGGATTATCCGCAGGCGCATACCCCACAAAAAATGCGTTTACCTTTTGGTTGTTGTGCACCTGCGCACTTCCTGTTTTTGCAGCAACCGTAAACGGCAAATTATGCAACGCATAAATAGTCGCTTTCGGGTCCGTTACCGCAAGTTCCATCCCCTTCTGCACTTCCTTGATTTCGGAGGCAAGGTACGTAAGATCGGAAATAATGTGTGAGTGGGGCGCATCGGCGTTGATCACGGGGCGAATAAGTTTTCCATTGGTTGCCACTGCATTTAAATACGTAATAAGCTGAATCGGCGTTACGAGTAAATCTCCCTGTCCTATCGAAACGTTATAGGTATCACCCAAAAGCCATGGACTTTTGTCGCGATTCTCTTTCCATTCAACCGAAGGAAGAAAACCTTCCGCTTCTCCCGGCAAATCGATTCCCGTTTTTTCCCCGAAACCGAACAATTGCCACCACTCTCTTAATTTTTTAATACCAAGTCCCACAGACCCCCCCGGCGCACCACCACCAACTTCATAAAAATAAACGTCGCTGGAATTTGCTATTGCCGACGCAAGATTCACATATCCCTGATAACGCCAATCCTTATATCGGGTGAACTTTGAAGGATCGAAGGGATTCGGAATATCAAGATATCCCGGAGAAAAAATTTCCCGTTTCGGATCGATAACTCCTTCGTTGAGCGCCGCGATACCCACAAGCGGTTTCACGGTAGAAGCCGGACTGTAAAATCCTGAAATTGCGCGGTTAAAAAGCGGCTTTAAGGGCGAAGTGAGTATTTCTTTCTTCTTATCATTATTACCAGACCCTGAAAGAATATTATTGTCATATGACGGTTCTTGCACCAACGCAAGCACCTCTCCTGTGTTTGGATTCATCGCAATACCCACACCTATTTTTTTCCCCAATGAACGCAATCCCTGTGTCAGCCTATTCTGAAAATAAGATTGCAATTCAGCATCAATAGTAAGGCGTAGCGTACGCCCGATTGAAGGTAGTCGCGTCTCCGCCGTATCAAGAACATTGCCGCGTGCATCACGTTTGAGCACAATAATTCCTGCTTCACCCCGAAGAAGTTCATCGTAGAGATATTCGACACCGCCGCGTCCCATCATCTCACCTGCATCAATCTTCGGATTCATACGTAAATTTTCCGAATTCGGAAACCCGACATATCCCAACACATGAGAGAAAACATTGCCGTCTTTATACACACGCTCCACGCCGTCCTCAACCGTAATAGTCGAAAGACGCAATCCTTTAAGCACCACAAGAGTTCGGTCGTTCATTTCGACTTGAATCGGGATACGCTCACCCAATCGATCCGCATCAATACTCCGCATCCATTCCCACACTTCATCCGGTTCAATACCAAGCACAAGTTTAAGTGCACTAAGCGTAGGCTCTTGCAACTCTTCATGTTTCAAGAATTCTCCGGTATTTAAAAACGCGTAGGGCACCACACGATTATCCGCAAGTACTGTTCCGAAACGATCGGTAATAAGACCCCGCAATGGAGGCGTCATTTTCACCTGTTCCAAATTCGCTTGTGCGCGAGCGATATAGACCGAACCCATATTCATATTCAGAAACACAATCCTGCCCACACTCACCGTGGCAAGGATAAGTACCACAATCCACACATACAAAAGCGGGCGCGCCCCAAGAGGCACCTCTACAATATCCTTATTTTCGCTCCAATCTTCACACACCGATTCTTCAAAAGCAGGACTTCCTTCTTGATAATCTCTTCTAGCCATGTATCACCATTATGCATCGCGCCATCACTTCGCGCAAAACAAGCATCTTGCACACATGTACGCCAATTATAACGCGCGTTCTTCCGAAAATGAGTACTGCAGTATCGCAAACATCACTCCTCCATATATCACTCCTAAAAATATCTCGTACGCTATCAATGCACTGAAACGAAAAATGAGTTGAATATCAATCAGCGCATACCATGCCGTAATCCCCACCACAAGCGCGCATATATGGGTAATAAGAGATGTGATAGAAACCCAATCTTTCACCATGCATACTGCAGTCGGAAAAACCACAAGCATTACAGACTCAACACTAAAAATCGGCTCCCAATGCAGAATATATGCCATCACCACCGCAAGCGCACACTCTTCTACGACATCAAGAAAAAAAGCGAGTGTAACAAGTACGATAAAAACCGCATTACCCAATCCAAAACCCAAAGACCCGAATCTTATTTGTACAAAAAAAGCGGCGGTGCACACGAGGAATCCAATAACGAAACGATAGTAATTCATTGCAAAAGATTTAAAGCGTTACAGGAGGTATATATCCCACGATAATTGCCACCGCGCGAATTTCTCCTAAATCATAGGAAATGTCCAACTCAGACTCTCTAAAAAGACCATCACGCGACTTTGTTAAAATGCGAAGCGTACCCAACGGCATTCCATATGGCAACATGGGAGAAGCCATATACACCGCATCACCCACCGCTATCTGTCCATCTTTGGGAATAAGCGTGAGTAATGGCACTGTTCCGCCCGTAAGCAACGCATCCGATCCCTTTGCACCAATTCGTACCGCATACTTCGACTGCACATCAAAAATCGTCTGTATCAGAGACACACGAGGGAAAACCTTCACCACTCGCCCTATAAAAACATTCTTAAACGTAGCCGGCTGTCCTTCTTGCACTCCATCGTTGCTTCCCCGGTTTACTAATAATTCATTTTTCAACCCAAACGGATATTGGGAATACACCTCGGCAATAAGCGACTTTTCTTTTTCAGGCAACATCACCTCCTCGCGCACACTATAGCGAGCAAGTTCAGTTTTAAGAACCACAAGCTCGGCGCGCTCATCGCTACACACTGCAACACTTCCTCCTCCTTGAATTACGGCGCGCAACCAAAACGCAACATCTGGCCTGAATACGGCGATGCCGAATGTCACTATGATAAATACCCATGCAACCTGTTTTTGAGACATACCCGTAAAAGAAAATCAAACGCTTACTCTTCCCTCTCACACACTAAAGTTTTATCTCGAGGGGTTTTAAAGGATTATCCAGCAATATGCGGTATCCTTTAAAATCATCTACAATCTGCCCCAAGCCCCTCACTACGCAGGTAAGCGGCTCTTCGGCAACCGAAGTTTTTACCGCAGTCTCCCGCTCTACAAGCTCTTCAATACCGCGTAACAATGCGCCCCCTCCGCAAAGATATATACCCTGCGCCAACATATCACCCGCAAGTTCCGGAGGAGTAAGTTCCACCACTTCATGGATTGCGTCCACAATGGAGCGAAGCGATTTGAGAGTCGCCTGCCGCACATGAGTATTCTTCACCACTACTTCTCGAGGAAGCCCCGACGTGTAGTCGCGTCCGCGAATAGCAACTTCAATCCTCCCCTCAACCGGAACCGCTGATCCCGCAGCAATTTTCAGATACTCCGCAGTCGGTTCGCCGATAGCAAGACGAAATTCCTCGCGCACGAAACGAATAATATCTTCATTCAGTTTATCACCCGCAATACGCAACGTTTTCGCCACCACGATTCCTCCCATGGAGATTACGGCAATGTCAGTGGTACCTCCCCCGATATCCACAATAAGACTTGCGGTAGGAGAAAGAATCGGCAAACGCGCACCAAGCGCAGCGGCAACGGGAGCCTCAACAAGGTATACCTTCGCACATCCTGCATCCTTTGCCGCGTCTTCAACAGATTTTCTTTCCACTTCCGTGACACCGTTCGGGATTGCAAGTACACCACGCCGGAATCCTCCGATGGAAGACCTCCCGGAACGACGCAAAAATTGACGCAACATTTCCTGCGTCATTTCAAAGTCGGAAACCACTCCTCCCACAAGCGGACGCACTACATTGATGTGCGCGGGGGTACGCCCCATCATCTTCCTCGCCTCATCACCCACCGCGATAATCTGATTCGTTTTGGTATTGATTGCCGCTACGGAAGGTTCGTCCAACATAAGTCCACGATGACTGAGGTACACAAGAGAATTTGTGGTACCTAAATCGATTCCCACATCACTGAATAAATAATTGAGGAGTTTCATAAGTGATAAAATTACACGCTAACTAGGAAACGAGTCGCCGAATGAGCTCCTCATGACTCACCACTTCAGTCGTATCGGACGCACGGGATTTTACCTCCACGTTTCCATCCGTTTTCGGACTTATTACTGCACGCAGAGGAATACCAAGAAGATCCGCATCTGCAAATTTTTCTCCCGCGGAACGATCAGTATCATCATAGAGTACGTCGACACCCTTCTCCTGTAAAGCGTTATAAAGATCCTTTGCGGAAGCACTATTAAGCTCGAGAAGATGCACGCGAAACGGCGCCACGGATTCGGGCCATATAATTCCCTTGTCATCATGAAATCGCTCTACAATAACCCCCATAAGACGTGAAATACCGATGCCATAGCACCCCATCAATATTTCATGCATTTCCCCTTTCTCGTTACGATAACGAAGCTCGAACGGCGCGGAATATTTTGTCTTCAATTTGAAAATATTTCCCACTTCGGCACCCATCCGCTCTTGAAGATCCGTATTGCCGCACGAAGGACACGCTGATTGTTCTTTAATAATTTCCTTATTCACTGCCACGCGGCACTTCTCACATAGATATACCGTATCCTCTCCCGAAGGAAGAAGTGTCTGAAACTCGTGCGAGTACTGCGAGAATGAACCTCCCGACGCAAACGTAAGCACAGTATCTTCCCCAAGTCCCACACGCGCAAAAACACTCTGATAGGCGCCCTGCACTTTTTCGTAGTATGCATCCAGATCCGCATCGTCCTGATGAAACGAATAGAGATCTTTCATCAAAAATTCGCGCCCGCGAAGAAGTCCTGATTTTGCACGCTTTTCATCGCGGAACTTTGTCTGAATCTGGAAAAGATATTTTGGCAAATCCTGATATGAAAAAATGAACTGTTTCGCAAGTGGCGCAATCACCTCTTCGTGCGTGGGACCAAGTACATATTCATTCTTTGAATAGTGGCTTGTGAAACGGAATAATGTGTCATACGCATCCCATCGTCCCGTCTGCACCCAATTCGCTTTTGGGTGTAACACGGGAAGGGAAATTTCTTCTCCTCCGATTACCACCATTTCCTCACGTACAATTTTCTCTATATTCCTGATTACTCGAAGTCCCAACGGAAGAAACGAATACACTCCTGCCATGAGCTTTTGCACAAACCCGCCACGCACCAAAAGCCGGGCATTGAGCGCCTCCTCGTCCTTCGGTGAATTTTTGGTTGTTTTCGTAAAAAGGTCAGACTGTTTCATGAAAGTATCTTATGGCAGTAAGCATACCGCGAACGGAAAAAGGACTCAACTTCCAGAGTGAAAACGAGTCCTTTTCTTCACCCAAAGAATCCATTTTCTTTCTTCTCCTCTCAAGACCTTACATCACTCACGATCGTGAGTGATGTAAGGTCTTCCACATATTGCGCTCACACGCTCCTATAAGGAATTCCGGAGCGACTCAAGCATGGTGCGCATGGAATCAAGCGTATTCGCAAACTGACTCGTGGAAGGTGCTGCGCGTGATGACTGATTTATAGAGCACATCCCGAAAGCGTGGCATCAAGACCCCCCACATACCTTCCGAGGGATACCCAATCATTAACTATCAACTTGCCATCCCCATTGATATCTGCGCGAGAAAGAGTACTGGTGACATTCCCCGCTATCACCTGTCCAAGAAGGTCGTAGTCGGCTTTGTTAATTACATTGTTTCCATCAAGATCGCCCAAAGAACCGCAGGCAAGAGGTTTATCTGTGCTTATAGGTGAGGTTGTGGTTATATCAAACGACGAGTTGCTTTCATCCAATGCAATGGTGATTCCATCACTTCCCACTATGATAACTTGGATTGTATAGCCACTGCCATCTGGAATACTCGTACCATCTGATGCCTTGTTGATAATCCATGGGTACGACGTGTGCGTACTTCCTACAGGAGCAGTATAAAGCGGATATATTGTTTGGCTGTTTCCGGAAGTTTTAAGAAGACGAACTTTTTCTTTTTGTGGGTACCCTGAAGGAAAATCGCCCACGCGACTCCATTGAATTGCCATTATCGTGTTCCGTGTAAACGTCTCCCCTCCGTTCGGCGAAAGCACGGTGATGGAAGACTGGGAACCGGAACATGCGGGGAATGTCTTCTGCGTCCCATTCACATAACCGTTGATATATGCGGCATCAAGCGTGGTGATGCTTCCGTCATTCGACACATCGGCGACTGCCTGCCCTTTTTCCGGCAAAGTTTCATTCCCAAGCACATGCGCGCGGATTGCTTCCACGTCTGCAAAGGAAATAAACCCATCAAAATTTACATCTCCCGAGTTACCGCATACCAGCGACCTGTTATCAGACGCAATAAAAGTGAGCGTATTCGAGAACATATGTCCGGTGTTTCCGTTGATTGCATCTATTGGATAGATGATGACAGTGTCTAATTTTTGCATACCTGATGAATTGAAAGTAAACGCTCTTGGTACCACTACTTCTGTTGAAGCGCCTGCGTTAAGGGTAAGAATCGTAGCCGTGGTACCTTGCACAGCTATCTTAAAGGGAGTGAGGTAATCAGTAGCGCTCTGATTTTTTACCGTAACCGTTGTGGTAATCCATTCACCTGCGCGAGGAGACGCGGGAGAATACTGAACGTTGGTAATAACGATTGGCTCTGTGGTGCCATATTCGAGCGCGATAGTTGATGATGTCTCCGAAAGATTCCACTCGGCGGAATCTTCTCCAAGAAGCTGATCGGAAGAATCATATCCGCGTAATGTAAAACGCACAGAGTCGCTCGCACCAACAGAATTATCAATAGCTGCGGTAAGAAGCGGATAATCCCGTGTAATATCAAACAAGCTTGAACTGTAAAACTTTGTTCCCGTAATATCGTTAAACGTCATATCGGAACCACAAAGATTATTTCCTTTATACGAAGGAACAACCACTCCCGCCGGACATGCTATTGAAAGTGTCCAATAAAATACGGATTTGTTCCCCGAATTTCCTTTTATGGATATTACGGCAAATGGATGTGACAAAGTTCCGGTAAACTCGGATTTTACTTTCACCGTAGGCAAAACTGGCGGAGAAGGAGGAATAGGAGGAGTCGAAGAGCTTGTGCAACTAAAGTGCGCATACTTATTTTGTCCGTTAAAAGTGTTATAAACATACCCACCGCATGAACTCTTCCAAACTATCTGCGATCCTTGAGTGCCACTAATATCCCCTCCGGCAGTCCCTATGCCGTTAAAGGTATAGCGACCATCACTTGAGTAACAACTCTCTGAATTATCCGATCCCGAAAACACACACTTTACCGATTCAGTAACCGTAACAGCCGGAATGGGAATCTGAGCTTTCCCACATTCATATAATTGATTCAACTTTTTTCGAGTCGAAGGACCTACGTACCCTGTGCCTTTTGTAATTCCGTAAGGCGCAAGAACCTCGGACGCATACTTTTCCTGAAATTGAGAAACTTTTGAAGCGAGCCATTCGGTAAAATGAGTTGTTCTGAGAGAACTTCCCGCTGCTCCCGGCTGCGCAACGGATTCATAATCAAACAAACCCTCAAACTGACCAAGTGCTTGATAGAGAACGCTAATATCTCTGTCAAAAGAGGTAGGGGCGCCTTCTATTGTCCTTCCATCACCTATCTGTAAATTCTTTGTCCAGCTGTAGCAAAAACCACTCGGCACACTTGTTGTTCCCGGATTCGTTAGTGTTACCGGCGCAGGTGTTGCGGGAGAAGAAGTATTTCCTCCCTGTTGCGTTGCGAGTTGCTGCTGGAGCGCCTGCACTTGGGAAAGCAGCGCCTGCACCTGCGCCATCAATTGTGCAAGTGTGGGATTGGTCTGTGCGCCCGCGACTCCCGGGGCAAGAAGCACCGAGTACACCATTACTGCAACGATGCCAACCGCGAGAAACCTTGAGGTTTTCATAGTTGGGAAAATTCTACCATAAACAACAATTATAATCAAGAGAATGATATTGTTCAAAATTGACACACGCTTTCTACTTCACTATCGTTCCTCCTAGTACACCACATCACCTCATAATTAATAAGGTGATATAACAATCAAATTTTTCTGTATATGAAATGGATTATAATCTTTCTGATATGCATCATCTCTGTAATCGTTGGATTGAACTCAATGCCCTGCAAGGATTGCAAACGACGCATCTTTCTTTGGAAATGGTGGAAAGGATCTTCAAAGGAGATAAAAGTAAAAGTATGGAAGTGCCGCCGCTGTGGCACGGTAAGTACAAGGTCGTCACACCTCCACCCCTTGTGATGTCTTCATAATAATCGCATCAAAACCCCGGACTTCGCGTTCGGGTTTTGTCATATCGTAATCTCGTTTTTCATCTTCTCGAACGTCGCATCGCCAATTCCTTTCACATTTTTAATTTCCTCGATTGTCTGAAAATCGCCATTTTCATTTCGGTAATCGATAATCCGCTGAGCAATAGTCGTTCCCACACCGGTGATAGTATCGAGCGCATCGAGGTTCGCAGTATTAATATTTACTTTTCCCGATACTTCCGACACTTCCGGTTCGGACGACGGTGTCAAGGACTCAACCGATACCGCACCCTCACCAACCGTGATTTCATCCTTCATCTTTTCAAAAGTAACATCGCCGATACCGCTTACGCTTTTAATGTCTTCAACAACTTGAAATAAGCCGTTCTGGGTTCGATAATCAATCACTTTCTGCGCAAGCGAAGGTCCTATCCCCGTAATATTCTGCAACTCGTCATATCCTGCGGTATTGATATTTATTTTCTCCTCACCTGTCGGTGACGACTCTTCGGAAGTTACGGAAGGCGAAACACCCGAAGACTCCGACACAGGAATTTGCACTGGCGGCGCGGAGAGAAGAGGCGGAGTGTTACGTGCAAACATCGAAGAATTTTTCTCGTACGGTGTACCACTCACCACTCCGCTCGTGTTCCAACTCAAATCAATCGCGCTGCGCTCCATGGTTTTCTTTGTCGCATTATCCCCCGCCGGCCATCCATGAGAAGCATCCACTTCATCTATTAATACGCAGTGATTATCAAACAAGCGTAGCCACGCACCGCTATTTGAAAGCACGCCGGTATATATCTTATCCGCAATAACATTCGGCACTACTTCATCATTCCCACGCTCAAGCAAAAAAAGATTTCCTTCTTCGAGACGATTCGTGGCATCGAATATAACTTTGAATTTCCCTGCCTTATCCACTATCCGCCAATCTGCAAGCACAATATATTTTCCGGAATTGTTTTTCAGCTCGATCCACTCTCCCTGTGCACCACCGCCACCATCCTCTTCCCCGCGAAGCGGAGATCCCATCCATGCAATCTCGTTAAGCAACACAATATGCGTCGGATTTTTCCCTTTTATAAAATCACAATCCTCCACTATATTCGGCACTACTACAGAAGACATGTCGTTCGCAGACTCCGGCACCCCCGACGTTGCATGTAGGGAATTTGCCGGCAACAAACTTGGAATAGGTGAACCTGCAACAGGAAGTATCACCTTGCTTTTCGAAGGTTTTGCCGGCGCACTTGCACGGGTCACTATGGGCGCTTCATCGTTCAAAGAAATATCGTTTTTATTATCAACAGAACGTGCGCGGGGAATTTCCATCAATAATTTCATCTCCCCTCTTTTTTCACTATCTCCCGCTACATTCACTACGGTACCGGCAACAATTGCTCCCGCGTCTTTGAGCGAAACGGGGAATCCCGCAAACCGCACCACGGTTCCGTATGAAATTACTCCCGCAATCACCGTGGCCCCCAATGCCACGAAAATAACCCGCATACTATATACAATATCAAATATGAAAAACTTGAAAACTCAAGCAATCACGTTATAATGGAAACGCATTCTGGCGCCTGTCTACCGATAGGTAGATAGCTCAGCGGTACCTGCCTGCCGGCAGGCAGGGAGCGGCTCCAAAGCCCATGATTACAATCTATGCGCTACGAAGCCAAAAAGATGGAAGAATTTATGTCGGGATGACTGAAAATTTGCAACGCCGGATGGCAGAACATAACCAAGGATTGGTCTTTTCCACAAAAGGATTCTTACCTTGGAAAATTATTTACCGTGAAGATGCTCCTGACCGAGTAGCCGCGAGAAAAAGAGAAAAGTTTCTGAAAGGCGGTTCGGGAAAAGAGTATCTCAAAAAGATTCCGGCGTAGCTCAGCGGTAGAGCGGCTCCCTGTTAAGGAGATGGTCGCAGGTTCGATCCCTGCCGCCGGAGCCAAGAAACTAGATACGAACTCATCTTCAAAAAATGAGTTCGTATCTAGTTTAACTGCTCCCGAATTAAAACTTTCGCAAACCCCGAAGGAGAACAAGTTCCCTACGGGGCATGCTTTTGAAATCATTTTGCCAAATCTGATACACAAATCCAAGACCCTTCTTCGCGTAAAGCTGCGGAAGGGCGCAGAGCGAAATCTGAAATGATGCGCCCCGCCACTATTTTTCTGGGGATATGGAGGCGGGGCGACGGACTCGCCCGCGCGGACTTCAGCTTTCTTTTTTGAAAAAATTTACGGCTATTGCCTGACTTTATCTTAAACTTTTTATCCAGTGAAACACACAGAAAAACAGAGAATTGCTTTCTCACAACCTTGCGTTAATAAAAATATGCTGTTTCGCACAAAACTTTTTGTATCGCCGAAGGATTTTTTGCTATGCTGAATTTATAGAACAAAAAAATGGAAACGGTAATCTCACAAAGCTCAACAATGATTCAGTTCATATCCCTGCTAGTACTTGCTTTTATTTTTTGGGGTGTCCCTTCTATCCTCTACGGTAAGTTCAAAGTGCTATACATTGACCATCCTTTTGCCCACATAATTTGGCATGGACTCGGAGTGTTCATAATAATCCTGTCTTTCAAAACACGCGTGGCGGAATATTTTTCAGAAATTTCTCAAGTTCATATATCGGCCTTGCTAGTTATTACTCTCCTTTGGATGCTTGTGCCGATACTGTATAAAAGGTTTCAAACGGAGTATCTCACCACAAAAGAACGTATTGCATATCAACCGACAAAATACTCTGAAATAGTGCTTCAACAAATGGTTGTTCTGGGAGGATTATTGATATTGGACTGGAATTGGTTCATGTTTGGACTTGTGTTTTTCTCACTACACGTTGTCGCTGTTCTTTTCCTTCCTAAAAAAGCTTTTTGGAGTACCGCACCCGCCTCACTACTCGGTGGATTTTCCTTTGCTTTTTTGCAGTCGCTAGGAGTAGCCGGTTTCCTCGCATCCTTTTCATTGCATCTTTCCTTTTACGCCATTCTTCAATCGGGTATCATACCAAAATTTAAATGCTACAAAAGATAGTTCCCCTTATCGCCTTTCGATAAATCGTTGAAAGGAGGTTTTCCTCCTCCGCGCTACCTATGAGGACACCCGGGCCAGCAACACGGTCTCCTCTTCCCTTTCGCAAGCTCCGTGCAAGTCCTTTCAATCCGCAGACTTCTTGTTTCCATCTTCTTAGCTGAAGTAACCCAACAAATCCATTCGTTGCGAGCAAGTGGCGTGATACTTTCCCAAGCGACCATAGTGGCCTGAAAAAAAGTGATGGCTTCTTGCAAATCTCTCGGCAACGTATGTACCACCCCTTTTTTAATCATAGCTACATTTTACATCAGTCATCTCCAGTTTTCGCATGGTACCATTACCTCATTATCCTTAAGTAATTATTGAGATGAAAACTCTTAAATGCGACCTGTGTGAAGTATCCGCAGAAGGTGCTACATTCGAAGAATGGATGGAAGCGCTTCATCCTCATTACGAAAAAACTCACGCCGAGGTAATGAACGACCTCAATCACACCAAAGAAGATACGGAAAAATGGATGATTGAGAATAACGCAAGGTTTGACGCGGTATCACACGTACATAAAAACTCGAATATCCTCCTGTAATGCCCTTCCTTGAAGAATGTATCCAAAGAAAAATATCGTAATATGGCTCAAAAGTTCCCAAAAGGAAACGTTTGCATCGAGCTATTATAAATCCGCTGCGTACAATCAGCTTGCGCGGATGCTTGCGACACGGCACGCACTTTTCTTCGCATACGATGCCAGTAGTTATCGCGGCAACGACATCTTCGCGCCTGCCTACGAATATGCAAACGGCGCAATTTCACCAACCCCCACACAGATAACCGCCAACACAATCTATAACCTCGGAAATATCCCACAGGAAAATTTTAAGACACTTCATGCGCGCATTACCAACACTCCTGTCTTCAAAAAATTTTGCGCATCAAAATGGGACATGTACCACTACATGCCAGAATTTTTTCCCATAACTATTTTTGTCACGACCGAGGCTGAATTCCGCTCTGCAGTGAAACACATACCTACCGAAAGAGTTGTTTTTAAGCCCAACAAAGGCACAAACGGAGTTGGGGTGCATATTTTAGAAAAGAATGAGCTATATCTCAATGATGAAATGAGAATGGATATTGCAAAAGGCGCACTCGTCCAAGAATTTATAGATACAAAAAACGGTATCCCCTCAATTTGCGAATCGTATCATGACGTTAAAATCGTCACTATCAATGGGATTATAGTGCTCACTCATGTGCGCATTCCGGAACCGGGAAGCCTGATTGCAAGTTACCAAAGGGGCGCAACCATACGAGAACTTTCGACACACACACTCCCACAGGAAATTCTTTCGTTGTATACGACGGTACACAAAAAAATAACTGCTCGTTTTCCGAATCCGATGTATTCAATGGATATCGGGATAGGCTCCTCTTCGCGAAAAAAATCGGGACTTCCGACCCGCCCCCTCCTCTTTGAAATGAATGGGCATACCACGTTTCCTTGGGACGAATTCGAATGTAGAGATCTGTTCATCGAAAATCTCGTCGCTCATATAGAGAATGTATGACACAATCGCTATTTCATGAAATTCATGATAAAATGGCAATATGCAGGTATCCGAAGAGGTAAAAAAGGGACTTGAGAAGAAATTCAAGAAAGTTACAGAAACACCCGCAAGTTTCGATTTCTTTGTGGCAATCCATGATTTTATAGAGCATATCGAATCAAATACTCCTTTAATGCGCAGTCTCTCTCCCCGTCTGAAAGCAAACCGAGAACTCAAAATCCCCAACAAATATAGCCACCTAAAACAAATTTACCAAGGACTCGAAGATTCCCAAGACACGTCCGGAATAGACTTGGGGCACACGCGTTATGCAATACTTATTGAGCTGAACCGAATCAAAATCAACGATGTCTCGGAAAGTAATTCGTTCTGGAAAAAACGTGAATTATTCAGAAGACTGACCGAAGAAATATACAAACAACTCACGCCTGATACAAAATAAAAACAGCCTCGCTCACGCAGGGCTGTTTTTATTAAAACGCTCAAAGAGCATTACGCTCTCGCAACGTTGGTCGCACTAGGACCCTTTTCCCCTTCGGTAATTTCGAAAGTGACTGCGTCTCCGACTTTAAGGTCGTCGAACGCCACACCTTGCAACTCCTTTGAGTGGAAGAAAAGATCTTTCGCTTCACCTTCACGGGCAATGAAACCAAATCCCCGTTCAGTGAGCGTTTTGATAGTTCCTGTCATGTAAATATTTTTTTCGTTGAGAAACCCGACTACGTCTCTTACATAGAACATAATAGCAAGAAATGCTAATTTTGTCCAGTCCACCCTCAAATTATACACATAACGACGCCAAGAAGGGTACAATGAATGTAGTATGTATACTCCACGACGCACATCGGATATATTCCGAAAAAAAGAAAACAGCTCTATATATCTTACTCAAGATGGCTTTCGAAGACTAAAGGAAAAACTCGCGCGACTCAAAGCGTCCCTCCCCTCGCTCATCACGGAAACCGCAAGAACCGCCGCATACGGAGATCGGTCAGAAAATGCCGAATATAAGGAAGCAAAATCCACTCTTCGGCGCACACACGGACAAATTTTCAACATCGAAAATCGTCTGAAATACGTACAAATTATTACCGAAGGACGTAATGCCACCGGTACCGTAAGAATCGGCTCTACCGTGGTATTCGAAAAGAGCAATACAACAGATTCGACAGGCTCGCTACGAATAAGTTCGGGAAGTCCGTCACCAACAAATCCAAAACAAGAAACGGGAATAAAAAGAAAATTTCAAATTGTGGGACCTCATGAAGCAAACCCGGACAAGGGACGTATCTCGTATCTTTCCCCCATCGGCGCGGCGCTCATGCAAAGAAAACAGGGCGATGTGGTTGCCATTAACACAGAACGCGGAATACAAGGATATCGCATTATCGAAATACAATAGCGCATTATACTATTCGCATGCACATCAAAGAAATCGCCTTCGTGGCATAGGATCATACATTGCAGATCACTCGCCACACCTCACTTAAAAACAAATCCGCCCCTCTCAAGAGGGACGGTTTGTTCACATCAAGTATTGACTGTGGTGCAGAAGATTTGAATCGTTCACGTAATGTCTGGAAGAAATCCGCGACCTGTTGAAAGGAAAATTCGAATACACGCGATGTTTTTTCTAAAACCATTGCAGTACTTCGCACTCCCCACGAAAAAAAGTCGGCTACTGTCCCAAATGATGTAGCGGCAACATACGCAATAAATGTACTACGCACATTTTCTTGCGGTGCTTGTCCCACTTCGATAACCGTTGGTAATGAAGGTTCCGTGCTTGTTGCCGAAACCGATGTTTCGCCAACTAACGGACTTTCCTCGGACGGTGACGCTGATCCTACCACAGAAGAAATATCTTCACTTCCGTTGCGAGAATCTTTGTAGGCATCGAATATCGCCAATTCATCCGCAGTAAATGCTTTTGAGACACTGCATATAATCTCATTCATTTTATGCAACGTGGTGATATAGACATATCCAGTCGGTGCTTTCGTTCCCCACGGTTCCAAAATGTCATCCGCATATCTCTCCTGAAATACACTTACCGCGTCAAATGTCGCTTGATCAAATGTGCCGTTTACCTGCAAATTCGTCGCGCCATCATAACGCTGAAGAAAATTTTGGAGCTTCATCACCTCGAAAGGGTCGTTATCCTCCCCGATACGCATATAAGTCTTAAACGGTGAAGTACACAATCCTGACCCAGTCAGGTATGACGTTACACCGCCGGAAACTGTTGCGAGTCTTGGAGAATTCCCTTCGGTCCAATTTATCGTACCTCCATATCCCACATTCACGGAAGGACCGTGTATCACAGACTGTGGTGTAAGAGATCCATCATCATCTGTAACAGGTGGGGTGGAAGTGGCAACTACTATGGGCGGAGTGGACGTAGCAACTACTATCGGTGGGGTGGAAGTGGCAATTACTATGGGCGGAGTGGACGTAGCAACTACTATCGGTGGGGTGGAAGTGGCAATTACACCACCAGTGCCTCCTCCCCCGTTCAGCGGCGGAGGTATAACAACCACCACTGCATCATCGCCGTTATCACTTCCTCCGTGTACAGGAGTAGTGTCAACCACAGTAACTCCATCATCGCCGTTTTCGGAATTTCCGTCGGAAATCGCGATAAGACTCTCACCGCCATTCTCGGACGATCCCGTGGCCGCTTCGAGTAATACGGATACTATGGCATCATCGCCGTTTTCTGATGATCCTGCCAATACCGTAAGTACTTGGGATACTGCCGCATCGTCTCCATTTCCAGATTGCGCAACGGGTTCCTCTGCAAAAGTAGCATTGTCGTCATTTCCATTCTCGGACACGCCAACTGCAACTTCAACCGCGGAAACCACTGCATCATCGCCGTTATCACTTCCTCCGTGTATAGGAGTAGTATCAACCACGGTAACATCATCATCGCCGTTTTCGGACACTGCCACAACTTCGTGAAAAGAAGAAAGTTCCGACTCTTCGCCGTTTTCGGAAAAACCCGAAGGCGCTACACCGGACACTATTACCTCTTCATCGTCTCCGTTCGCGGATGATCCTGCGGCTATCGTAACCACCGAAAAAACTATCGCATCCTCGCCGTTCGATGACGTGTCTTCCACAACTAAAGTTTCGTCGGTATTGGGAGAAAAAAGAATTTCTTCTCCATTTTCCGAGAATCCTGTTGCAGGAAGAATCGAAACCGAAATAGTATCTTCACCATTCGATGAAATAGGGTCGGCAAGAACCGCATTGTCAGAATCAGTTCCGGAAACCGAATCCTCATTGGCGTTTTCAGAAAAACCAATCACATCGGCAACACCAGTATTACTCGGTGAGGATACCGAAACACTTTCGGTATTCTCCGATACACCGGATGCTACACTTTCCTGCGATGGATTTGTCGAAACCGCTACGGAATCCAAATCGCCGTTCTCTGAAGAACCAGACGTTATAGAGACATCAAGTAGGGCGTCATTTCCATTTTCGGAAACAACATTTATCACTTCAATTACAGAGTTATCCGCAACTTCGGCGATACCGTCGTTACCGTTTTCAGACGCAACGCTTTGTTCCAGAAGAAACACGGGGATATCAAGTGAAATCCCTTCATCATTTTCAGACGATCCAATTATCTGCTCCACAGAAACACTGATGCTTGCCTGCTCGGTAGGCAGGCCTTCATCGCCATTCTCCGACAATGCAAACGCTTGCGCGTACGCACCAGAAGGAATGGATGCGATGATAATCATACAGACAAATGCCGCAACCGCGGCCTTGCTGCGTGTGAATATACGCATCAAAAATTTCTATGGGTTAAACTCTCGACCTTGTTAGCGATCCGACAGGAATGAATCAATCGAACTCTGTTCCGTCAATTCCTGCCGACATCTCGTAATGAGATAAGCCGGGAGTTTTCAAGGAAGAACTTATTATTGAAATAAGTCCTGTGCAGTTATTTATAAAAGAGCATTATGCAAAAAAAGATTCAGTTGCCCCCCGTGTAATAATGCACGGAGGGCCTCAGGTTAAAATATTCGTTTACGGAGCCGCTGTTTGCCGTAAGCGAAAGAATGCTACATCCGAAGTGCTAAACACGTTGGTGAACACCGACCCCGGAGTATATACCCCAGGCACACTGCTTCCTGTTCCCGACAGGAAATTCTCCCACGGTCCGGACGGACGGAAGGCGTACACCACGTTATAACCGAACTCCGGTTGTCCCGTGATGCCAATTTCATATCCATCTCCGACTTTCCGAATGGATGCCCGCGGTCTCGTATCTAACACCACCTCGGCACTTCCGATTATGGTATTGTCCGCGGCCTTGAGCGTGTACCGGCACCCAACGAAAAACCCTTCCGCCGTGAGCGCATTCCTGTCTGCGCCTATGTCCGCAAGATTCGCGGCGGAAAAGGAGCTACTCACCCCCATGTACCGCAACTCATGAACAAGCGCCGAAGGCGATATTGGCGCAGTATCGCTGTTATACCAAATATCGTCTCCCGTGTTCGGAACACTGTCGCTCCCGTAATTGTGCCCCTGGAGAATGAATTGGTACGGAATATCCGCACCAGTCGCCGAGTTTCTGGATATTCTCCCGATGAGGTTTAGTCCCTCAAATGAGGATTTGATTTCAAACTCCACCTGATTCGCCGAAAATGGAATCCCGTTCGTTGAGAGAGCGGTGACTGTCCATTTTATCCGGTTCCCCCTCTCATTTGAGAATGTCCCTGACGGATTTGCCCTTCCCCGCCACACCTTGAACGCATTTGAGCTCGAGAGCACCATATCGCCCCACTCGAGGTAGGCGATGTTGTGCCACGCGGCAGGATTTTGGGTCCTGTCGTTCGGCACCGTTTGGTACCCGAGTCCTGTCAAGATGTTAAGTTTGTTTGCGGCGTAGTTTGGTGACGCAACGCTCACTCCCGAGACGGGAATGATTGTCACCATCACCCTCGCAGTGTGGATTAAACTCTTCCTCACTACAGAAGGAGATGTGATAGCGGGAACGGCACTTATACCATCCTCTCCATTTTCCGACTGCGCGCTCGCCGGCGCGATGTATCCCATGGATGCGATAAACACACCCACCAACATTGTTAGTCTTTTCATATTTACTTTTCCAAAATTGCAAGAACTGCGATGGATGCGCCAAACGGAAGTTCCAACTCCCATTAAAGCAGCGCGCACCTGTCGGAATCCCTACCGTACTGATAGGTAAGCCGACCGTGAAAGCATACTATTACACAACTATTACAGTCCTCCTGCAATAGCGGTATGCCCTCCCATCAACGAAATTCTTGCTGTTCTGCCCTACTTATAGATGAAATTGGGTTGTTTTGTCAAGAAAAAACGCCACATGATATAATGGAAGCATAGGAAAGGTCGGCACACTAATAGATAGGTTTTATAGGTAAGAAAGTGAAAGGTAAAAAGGAATTTCACCTTCACCCTATGACCTTTAATCTCTTAAACTATTCAAATATGAAAAATCTCCATGTGGTCACGTTCATCCTCCTCATCATCGGGGGTTTGAACTGGCTCCTCCTTGCACTCACGGGATGGGAAGTGGGACAACTCTTCGGTGGCAGTGATACACTCGTCTCGAAAATCGTCTATATCCTTGTCGGTCTCGCGGCGATTTTTGAAGTAGCGACACACAAGAGTACTTGTAGAGCATGTCCCCCGGGAGGAAGCAGTATGTAATGTAAAACAATAAGCAAGTAATAAAGATGACAACCCCCTCTCCCCGCATATGCGGGGAGAGGGGGTTTACGTTATTTCCGTGAAAAAGATATTTTCAGGTTTTCCGCGACAAAAATACTACCCGAACGTAAAGGTAAACGCTTCAAGTTCCGGAGAATCGAAGATAAGTTCAAGCGTATGTTCTCCCCACGCATCGTCACGGATAAGGTTATAAAGTCGCTCGTCTTTGATAAGCACCGAGGTTGCTTCACCGTCACGCACCACGTCACTCCCCGCTTCTACGCCAAGCGGTTTCCCGTCACGAAGCACCGTCACACGCACGCCTTTCGCGGCACCCGCAACAAAATGTACTGCGCGTCCGCGATAACGATATATAATTTTTGCCCCCGCCTCTGCGGTTTCCGCATACTCCCGCGCCATATTCCACGTTCCTCCGAAATACAAAACATTCGGTTCTGCGGTATCAGGAGAAATAAATGTGAAAAGTCCTTCTGCCCGAGGAGTTCCGTTTCCCAAAAATTCGTTTCGCGCCGCGCCAAAATACACTTCGGGACTTGTTGGGCGGGAGGGATCCGGAGCACTTTCAACACTGGGAGTAACAAGTCCCCCCGGAATTGTAAGAGAACCTCCAATCTTCTTCATGCGAGCGGTAAGTAACTCTTGAATTTTTCGCTCGGTAACGTCATACGATCCTTCTCCGATATGGTCATACACAATTTTCCCGTGTATATCAATAATATATTTCCTTGGCCAATATAAATTTTGATATGCACTCCAGGTACCGTAATCGTTGTCAAGCACCACGGGATACTCAATGCCGAATTTTTTTGTTGCCGCCACCACATTGTCGTATTTCTTCTCAAAAGAAAATTCGGGCGTATGAACACCTATGATTTGTAATCCGTAATCGCGATATTTTGTATCCCATGCGGTGACATAGGGCAACGTGCGCTGACAGTTAATACAGCTGTATGTCCAAAAATCCACAAGCACTACTTTATCGCCGACAAATTTTCCGAGAGTAAAAGGCTGAGAATTAATAAATCCCGAAGGATTAGTGATATCCGGTATTTGTAAACGCGCGATGGGTGCAAATTGTTCCGCGCGGGTTGAAGACGGCGCATTGTTCGGTATCTGCGCATCAACCGCGACAGACGTATCTTGAGAAACGGGAATAATGACATCGTTTTTTTGTGGAGCGCTTGCGCGCGGCGTCGCTTTGAGCGAATCAAGGTATCCTATGGCAACACCGATTGCGATGAGCGTGATAACAAGAAGTATCGTGCGGGTTCCCTTATTTAACGGAGTAGCCATTGATTGATAATTTCAAAATTGGCAATAAGCGCCAAATTTCCCGTAAATGCAAGAATACCAATAAGAATCAGCACCACACCAAACGCCACATTGATATATCCCGCAACGGATGCATACCGAGAAAAAAGCGCATCCGCACGTGAGGCAAACAATCCCACAAGAAGAAACGGGATACCTAATCCGACTGAATATGCAATAAGTGCGAAAAATGCCGTTCCAGGCGCGCTTGCCGAAATGGCAAGCACACTTCCCAACACCGGCCCCACGCACGGAGTCCATCCGGCGGCAAATGACGCGCCAAAAAGGAACGAGGCGCCATATTTTGCCTTTACAGTACGGGGAACTTCAAACTTCGCTTCGCGATCAAGGAACGGAATACGAAGTAATCCCGAAAGGTGCAACCCAAAAATAATAATGAATGCCCCGCCGATACGAGAAAGCCATTGTTGCGTGCTGTATGCCGCTGATGCAAGAACACTGTTCAAAAGCACGCCCGCCGCGGCAAACACCACGGAAAATCCCAATACAAAGAAAACACTTCCCAAAAACATTTCCCGCCGTCGATTGACTGTTTCGCGAAGCGACATTCCCACAAGATGCGCGAGAAATGCCGGAATAAGCGGCAATACGCACGGCGAAAGAAACGAAACGATTCCCGCAAAAAATGAAACGACAATGGGTATGTTATCCATAATACATAATAAGTATACCAAAAAATCCCCCGAAGCACGAAGCCGGGAGATTCTCTCTAAAATGAAAAACGTGAAAAGCGTACTACTTCACCGCCTTCACCACATTGACATTGTTAATATGCCAAGAGCGATAGCTCCACTTCCCGCCCGAAGCTCTGTACCGTACCGCCACGTGCAACACAGGCACCGGTAAAAAAAGCCTTTTCGGGTGCTGCGGATGTCCGCGTACCGTACCAACTTTCTTCGTTCTTCCATTCAGCACTTTCATACCCGGATTCAAATCTTTGACTCTCACACTCATAACAGTAATCTCCTTTCTGTAGGCATTTTAATAATACATAAAATCGCCATTTTCTCCATACTCTTCACGCAATCCGTGTCATCGTGGTACACTGAAAAACAATGAATGAGCTTAAAATTGAATTTTCTCCGACAGAAATTGCCGGAACAATAACCACTCACGGCATGCGCATCATCCTCATTGTAATCGTTGCACTCCTTATCCGAAAATTCGGCGCCGTATTTATTGAAAAATTCATACGGAAAATCATTACCACTGACAACTCGCAAAGCCATGATGCGGAAAGGAAGCGTGAAGATACATTGATCCGAATCTTCGGCGGCACACTCAGAATCGGCATATGGATTACCGCGGGACTCATGATACTTTCCGAAATCGGCATTGAAATCGGCCCTCTTCTCGCCGCCGCAGGCATCGCAGGACTCGCCATAGGATTCGGAGGACAATACCTCATCAGAGACGTGATTGCAGGACTTTTTATCATTATGGAAAACCAATACCGCGTAGGCGACGTGGTATGCGCCGACGGCACCTGTGGACTTGTGGAGGATATCAGTTTACGCATGACACAACTCCGCGACCTTGACGGCGTAGTACACCACATACCCCACGGAGAAATAAAGCGCGTATCAAACCTCTCAAAAAACTTCGCGCGAGTGAATTTAAATATCGGCGTGGCATACCACACCGACATTGAACACGCCATCGAAGTCATCAACCACGTCGGCAAAGAATTATCGGAAGATGCCGCATTTCGTGATTCGATTATCAAAACACCTCAATTCCTCCGCGTGGATGATTTTGCTGATTCCGCAATAACACTTAAAATAGTGGGAGATACCAAACCACTAAAACAATGGGAGGTAACCGGCGAATTACGAAAACGCCTGAAAATCGCATTCGACAAAGAGCACATTGAGATTCCGTTTCCGCAACGCGTAATTCATTACGCAAATCCCCCACAACAATAGCCATCATAAATATTATGATTACCCGCGCGGCATTCAAGATCACCCCCGAGGAACGGGAGCACACATTACTCCGCCTCATCAAAAATTCCTACCCCGGCTCGAACTTTTACATCATGCTCATTGCATCGGTGATTATCGCCACCGCCGGTCTCATCTTGAACAATACGGCGGTTATCATCGGGAGCATGCTAGTTGCGCCATTCCTTTCCCCGATACTTAGTTTGAGCTTGGGAATTGTACTTGCAGATTTTGATATTATTCACCGCTCACTCGTCATCATCGGAAAATCCGCCCTTACCACACTCGTCGTTGCAACATTGTTTGCTGCATTCCTCCTTGTTCCCTATGGCTACAACACGGAAATTCTTTCCCGCGTATCACCCTCACTCCCCTACCTTTACATCGCAATCGCCGCAGGAGTCGCCGCCGCATTCGCAATCGCGAAACCATCACTCTCCGAATTTATTGTGGGCGTTGCGGTAAGTGTCGCCATCCTTCCCCCGCTTGCGGTAAGCGGTGTCGGAATAAGTCAGCTTGATCCTTTAGTAGGAATCGGTGCCCTCCAATTGTTTGTCGTAAATCTTGTGGGAATCGTATTCGCGGGTGTTATCGTCTTTTCTCTTATGGGATTTTATCCTTCGCGCAGTAAAGCTGAAAAAGTCATTAAGGCGGAGGAAAGAAAGCTGAAGGCCGAGCAACACATCGCTGACGCAAAGCGATAACCTGAATCCCATCATGACGCGAGCGACAATCATCGGTGTAGGAGCAATAGGAACGGCAATCGCTCATGCACTTGGGCGGCGCAGTGATATGCATATCACGCTATGGGACATTGATTCCTCAAAAATGCCTCGCGCAATAGAACTCTCCGATGCTCTTACCAACACCGACATCGTATGCATGTGCGTACCGTCATGGGTAATGCGTCCCGCACTTACCTCAATACTCCCCTTTCTTCCAAAACATGCGTTGGTAATCTCTCTCGCAAAAGGAATCGAACGCGACACGCTCCTTACCATGGACATGCTTCTCAAAAAAATACTTCCCCGAGGACAACACTTTGGAATTCTAGGAGGCGCAATGCTTGCAAAAGAGATCATGCAAAATAAAGGAGGCGCGGGAATTATCGGGGTATCCTCTCCGCGCGCGCTTATACTTGCACGAAAACTTCTTAAAAAAACCGATGTTGCACTTGAATATTCACTGAACGCAAAAGGCATAGCACTCTCCGGAGTTTTAAAAAATATATATGCCTTGGCACTTGGACTTGCGGACGGATTGGAATGGAGCGGAAACAGAAAAGGATGGATTGCTTCCTGTGCTATACAAGAAATGGAGGAGATAATAAAAAATCTTGGCGGAAAATCCGGAGTCGCATGCGGACTTGCGGGATTGGGAGATATGATTGCAACGGGATACAGTATCTATTCAAAAAATCGCCAAACGGGGCACGATCTTGCGATGGGAAAACCGTGCTGTCCCACAAGCGAAGGAGTTGTTTCCCTTCCTTCATTACTCGCAATACTTGGGAAAAAACGCTCTCAATTTCCACTTCTCTCCGCACTTACCCATATCATTATCCATAAAAAGGATGCCCGAACTACCTTTGAAAAACTTATCCCAAAAACATAGCGCCCCTTATGCGCTGGTGCTTGATGTGGGTACCACTGGTGTAAAAGCGTTGGTATTTGATAAAAATTTCTCCGTAGTCGCACGCTCCTACGCTCTCCTCAATAAACAATTTCCTCTTTGTTCCACTTCTCGTAATGATTGTAAATGTGTGGAACAGGATCCATGCGAACTTATCACACGCTCTGCCGAAGTGTTGCGCCACGTATTGCACACCACCCATATCCCCCACAAGGCGTGGGCGGGATTCGGCATCACTACACAACGCGAAACATTTGTATGTTGGGACGCACATACCGGAAACCCCATATATCCCGCAATCGTGTGGGAAGACACGCGCACTTCGCGCATATGCGCGTCACTAAACAAAAAACACTATGCTTCCGTAAAGGAAAAAACGGGTCTTTCGATTGATCCGTATTTCTCCGCGTCTAAAATAAAATGGGTATTAGACAATGTTCCCGCCGCACAGACACTCCTTTCTCAAAATCGACTCGCGTGCGGCACCGTAGACAGCTGGATACTCCGAAGTTTTGCCGATAAAAATCCCCATACTACCGATTACACCAATGCATCCCGTACTCTTCTCTTCAATATAAGAACACTTTCATGGGATAACGCACTTCTTGAAATATTTGACATACCTGAATCGATACTTCCTCGCGCACTTCCCTCCTCCTCACGATTCGGTGCGCTCGATAAAAAAATACTGGGATTTTCACTTCCTATACTTGCCATGTGTGGAGACCAACAAGCAAGTCTCTATGCCGCGGGAACCGCACTTGGAACCACAAAAGTTACCTATGGCACCGGCACATTCCTTATGCAAACACTGGGAAAAAAAATGATTACTTCTTCCTCGTTTTTCACTACGCTTACCGCCGATTCGAAAAAAAATGCTCCGCGCTATGCCGCAGAAATAAAAATTGCCTGTTGTGGACAAAAGATACAAGCGGCACTCGCCAATCCCCCCGAAATGTACGGCATTATGAATGGATTAGCGCATACCGTAGCAAAAAAACTTCCCTTATTTCCAATGCCCGCAAAAAAACTCATCCTTGACGGAGGTGCCACACAAAGCCCTTATCTTGTTGCCATACAAAGCACGCTGGCACATCTTCCCACGAAAAAGCAACCAACACATGACGGCACCGCCCTTGGCATTGCAAAACTTATTCTAAAAAACGCGTAATGTGCAAAAGGTCGCAATAACACATCTATTACAAACACAAATATCATGGCACAAGAAGTAATCAAGAAAAACGGCTCGCGCCAACCATTTGACACGGAAAAACTTCGCCGATCCATTGAAGACGCAATGTCCGATGCGGGAATGGAACAAAACTCCGATACCGTAAACTCGGTAGCCGGTAACGCACTCGCGATTGCAGACAACAAGGATATCATCACCACTGCCGAACTAAAAGCCGCAATTATAGAAGGACTTACCATTTCCGCCTCTGCCGCCGCGGAGGCATGGAAAAAATACGAGGCGTCACGAAACACTCCTCCCGCGCAATAAATCACCAGCCGGATATCGAACAAACCGCCCATATGCTTGATTATCAAGCATATGGGCGGTTTTATTGTATGTCCCTCACCTCCCCTTTCTTCAAGAAACAAAAAATACTCTTTTATATACCTAAACTTTCAAAAAACCGCTTCTTCGATTCGAAAGAAATACATGGCCAAGTCCCCAAAATCCCATCATCTCACACGCTCTTCCCCCAAAAACACTACAGGGAAAATAAAACGCTTTATAAGGAGTAAAACTACTCTATTCTCGTTATAAAAGCACCTTGGAGGCATAGAAAAATACCTTAGAAAAGAGTCATGTTTGATTTTTTTTCACAACATGGTGAAACACACTTACTTATCCACAGCGCAACTGTATTTTGAAAAAAATCGGGGTGTATACTAGGTATACGACAAAGAAAATTTCATATATTTATCATTATGGCTATCGAGCAAATCAAGAAAAGAAACGGAAGCATAGTTGCATTTGACCGAGTACGCATCACTCGCGCCATAGACAAAGCATTCATTGCAACCGGCGTAACGGTTGAGGAAAAAAAACTATTAGATCTTACCAATGAAGTTATCGATGAAGTTAACGCAAAATTTGAAGAAAAAATCCCAAGCGTTGAGGATATTCAAGATGTCGTAGAACAAAAACTTGCTGATGCGGGAAACTTTAGTGTTGCAAAATCATACATTGTATACCGTCGCGAACGGGAAAAAGTACGCGAGCGCAAAAAATGGGAAACGCTTGAGCGCGTAGAAAAGCGTGAGTTGAATGTAAAACGTCGCGACGGTTCCGTGGCATTGTTTGATATCGTTGAAATTGAACACGCGGTGCGTAATGTCGCGAATGCATATCCGGAAGTCGCCATGAACGTGTACGAAGTTTTGGAAGATGTAAAAAACGGACTCTACGACGGCATTACTACCAGTGAAATCAATCAGGTGGTGCTCATGGTGTTGAAAGCACGCATCGAAAAAGATCCGGTATACTCATCCGTTGCCGCACGATTCCTAATCAATGATCTTTACAAAGAAATTCTTGATACTGATGAATTTGAAAAAGGTTTCGAAAACGCGCACAAAATAGGATTTGCGCAATCAATTCGTCGCGGTGTGAAATGTGGACGTTTCGATAAACGACTTCTTGAAGTAGATCTGGATACACTTGGCGAGGCTCTTTCTTTTTCGAGAGATCGGCTGTTTGAATATATGGGAGTACAAACGCTCTTTGATCGTTACTTTATGAAAGATTATGAACAAAACACATTTGAAGTACCTCAATACTTCTGGATGCGTGTGGCGCTTGGACTTGCATTGAACGAAAAAAATAGAGAATCGCGCGCTATCGAGTTCTATGAAGTAATGTCAACACTTCGTTATGTTCCTTCTACGCCGACACTGCTCCATTCTGGCACCACTCACCCGCAAATGAGCTCGTGCTACCTCACTACTATCGAAGACGATCTCAGTCATATTTTTAAATGCGTGGGCGACAATGCCCAACTCTCGAAATGGTCGGGGGGTATCGGCAATGACTGGTCAAATCTCCGTGCGGTAGGATCACTTATTAAAAGCACGAATACCACCAGCCAAGGCGTTATTCCCTTCTTGAAAGTCATTGATGCTACCACTGCATCCATTAATCGGAGCGGGAAACGACGCGGTGCGACATGCGCATACCTTGAAATATGGCATTACGAAATAGAAGATTTCCTCGAACTTCGTAAAAATACCGGAGATGAGCGTCGTCGGACGCACGATATCAATACCGCGAACTGGATTCCTGATCTTTTTATGAAACGGCTTCGCGAAAACGGAATGTGGACGCTTTTCTCTCCCGATGAAACACCCGAGCTACATCATATATTCGGGAAAAGATTTGAAGAGAAATATGCGGAATACGAAGCGGCGGCGGACCGAGGGGAAATGCGTCTTTGGAAACGCATAAAAGCACAAGATCTTTGGAAAAAAATGGTGACAATGCTTTTCGAAACAGGGCATCCGTGGATCACCTTTAAAGACTCGTGTAACATTCGCAGTCCACAAGATCACGTGGGAGTAGTACACAGTTCCAACCTTTGCACCGAAATTACCCTAAACACTTCTGCCGAAGAAACCGCGGTATGTAATCTTGGGTCTCTGAATCTTGTGCGTCACCTCTCTTCACCAAAGATCGCGAACGAAGGATTTGAGAGTAGTGCGATAAATTATGACCTTCTTGCCGAATCGATTTCTACCGCGGTACGCATGCTCGACAACGTAATTGATTTGAACTACTACCCCACCATGGAAGCCAAGAACTCGAACATGCGACACCGACCCGTGGGCATGGGAATCATGGCGTTTCAAGATATCCTCTATAAACTCGGACTTCAGTTTGCGAGTAAAGAGGCAGTCACGCTCTCGGATGAATTGATGGAATTTGTGTCATATCACGCGATATTCACTTCATCAAAACTTGCGGAAGAACGCGGAACGTATTCAAGCTATAAAGGATCAAAGTGGGATCGCAACCTCTTCCCTATCGACACGCTTAAACTTCTTGAAGAAGAGCGCGGAATCCCCACAGGAATAGATATATCATCGCAACTCGATTGGACTCCAGTACGGGAATCGGTAAGAAAACACGGCATGCGGAATTCAAACTGTCTTGCCATAGCTCCAACCGCAACAATCGCGAATATTTCCGGATGCCTTCCCTCCATTGAACCTATTTACAAAAATCTCTACGTAAAATCGAATTTTAGCGGAGAATTTACCATAATAAACAGGTATCTTGTGGAAGATTTGAAAGCACTGAATTTATGGAATGATGACATTGCCGATAAAATAAAATACTACGACGGGAGCGTACAAAAAATACAAGATATTCCCGAAGAACTCCGCGCACGCTACAAAGAAGTTTTTGAAATTGATTCTCACTGGATTATTGCGCATGCGGCACAACGCGGAAAGTGGATTGATCAAAGCCAGTCGGTAAATATATTCACCTCAAGCGAATCCGGCGCTCGCATTGCAAACGTATATATGGATGCATGGGAGAAGGGTATGAAAACAACCTACTACCTTCGTACCCTTGGCGCTTCATCAGTTGAAAAAAGCACGCTCGATATCAACAAGCAATACGACACGCCAAAAATAGAAGCTTCGGCAGTTGCCACTCCCACGAACGCAGATCTTCCGATTGCAACGGAAAAACAACCCCACGCGGAATTTGCAGTCGCCCCTGCTCCGGGAAAAGATCCTTCTATTATTTCCGCAAGCGCAGTGATTCATGTTGCTGAAGACGGCATATGCGAAGCATGTCAATAGAAAGCGGTTGTAGAGTCATCAGTTATACGTTATAAGTTAATTACATATCAATTCATCTATGTCACACGATCCATCATTCGCGATCCCTTCGTCCGCTTCTAAAAATTCAGAGAAGCGGATTTTAAACTCTCAAGCAACCGATCCGAATAAAATCCTGCCCATGAAATATAAATGGGCGCGTGAACACTATAAAAAAGGAGTTGCAAACAACTGGATTCCGGAAGAGGTAAACATGCAAAAAGACGTGGAAACGTGGAAAAATCCAAAAGCGCTCTCCGACGACGAACGCCGGCTTATCCTTTGGAACATGGGATTTTTCTCAACCGCAGAGTCACTTACTGCAAACAATATTGTACTCATCCTTTATCGGCATATTACCAACCCTGAATGTCGACAATATCTCTTGCGACAAGCATACGAAGAAGCGGTACACACCGACACATTTATTTATTCCTGCGACACCTTAGGACTAAATCCGGACGAAGTGTATAACATGTACAGCACCATTCCCTCTATCAGAGAAAAAGATGAATTTGTCGTAAACATGACAAAATCAATTATTGACCCCAACTTCTCTACCGAAGGAACCGAAAATATTCAGCGATTTGTACATGATCTTGTGGGGTTTTATGTCATTATGGAAGGTATATTTTTCTACGCGGGATTCGTAATGATGCTCTCATTCCTCCGTCAAAACCGCATGGCGGGTGTGGGAGAACAATTCCAATTCATTCTCCGCGATGAATCCGTGCACCTCGCATTCGGTTCGGACCTTATTAACACTATCGCGCAAGAAAACCCCGCAATTTGGACACAAGAATTCAAAGCAACGCTCACTGAAAATATAAAGAAAGCGGTGGAGCTTGAGTATGCGTACACAAAAGATTGCCTCCCTCGAGGTATCATGGGGCTAAACGCAGACGCAATCTACGAATACATTAAATATATTGCGGACCGTCGTCTTGAGCGCATCAGACTCGAAAAGGTATATAATGCCACAAATCCATTTCCATGGATGAGCGAAGTGATAGACCTCCGTAAAGAAAAGAATTTTTTCGAAACGCGCGTAACCGAATATAAGAGTGGTGTATTAAATTGGGATGACGAATCACCCGCCAACCCCACTACTCCAACACAGTAAAGAAACATGCGTCTTGTAAAATAAAAACCCGCGCTGAAATCTGCATAGAGCAGACGCACGGGTTCATGATTCCTGCTATTGTTACCGGGCAGGAAATCCCTCCTTTAGAATTTTCTTGATGCACCAATGCCCACATCGGTATCAATCATATCATCGTTCAACGATGATTGACTGATCTCGATCCCCACATCATCAGAGCATCCGATTTCAATCCATTCACCATACGTGGTTTTCGTCCGACATCGCACGTAGCGAGAAGGAGAGAGGTATCGACGATGCTTCCGAAAATAAAATGCATGCATCATCGCGTTTTCAATCGGAAGTGGCGCTTCATACTCCGGATACTTCTCGTGAAGAAGCGCAACCTGTCCCTCGGATGAATATAAATTCGAGTGAGGTACAATCCCCCGGAAAGTAAGGTACCATCGCAACCCTCCGATATCCCTCTTTGAAACAGGATCGTCGAGAACGATTCCCGCGTTGAAATGAGGTATTCGGCCATACGGATGCACCCCCACAAACCGCGCAAGTGTCAAAGGTTTTCCACCAAGCGTTTTAAGCCCAAGAGACACAAAATGAGTGTCGCGAATTCGAATTCTGTCCTCATCGCTGAATGGACATGGATAGTTGAGAATACTCATATCCCATGGAAATTCAGGAATAGAGAGACAATCACATTCCCTAAAATTCGCTTTGTAAAACCCACTCCAATCTTCGAGGAGAAAACAATTTTTCCCCATCGTGGAGCGAATTTCCCTCAAAAGAGTGACCCCTTTCCCCTCCGATAACATCAGAGGATATTGCAATCTTTTCATATCGATTCCTCCGTTGTTGATTATTGTCAATTTTCCAAACTTCTCAAATTACCTCCCTTATTATAACGCATTCAAAATCTTCGAATTATTGAGGTTTAACCTCAATAATTCGATAAAAAAATGCACCGCATTATGGGGATACCATAAGAGACGGCGCAGTTTTGCTTGGTTTATTTTTTATTTTATTGGACAGGAACTCCCGTGTCTCTCCCATACCATACGAGAAAAGACAAGAAAATCACCATTCCCAATAAAACCCAAGTTAATGAATCGAATAAGGGAGGATTTCGCTCTCCCATGAGAAGATGCTTTTGCTCTTCACTCCCCAAATCCTCGAAAGGATAACCCGCATCTCCCACATCGTTTCTACCTTTGAGTCGTTTCATAAAACTCCTTTCTTAATGAACAATCTATTAATATCACATAATCAATATGATGTCAAATATAGAGTTTATCCCCAAATTTGCCTTGTAGTGCAAGATTGTTGCGTGATATAATTTCCCCGCTTATGGCGGTCACACTTACCACACCGCTTTCCGAATTTTCTCACGTCACCAAACGCATTTTGGGACATCTTGGACGCATGGGAATATACACCGTGCATGACCTCCTCTACCACTTCCCCGTCCGTTACGAGGATTTTTCCGAAATCCGTCCAATTGCCGAACTTGATGCGGGAGAACAAGTCACCATACAAGGAATAGTTGAGAATGTTTCCATGCGCCGGAGCTGGCGACGTCACATGACCATTATCGAAGCGACAATCAGCGATCAAAACGACACTATCCGCGCAATATGGTTCAACCAACCATATCTCGCACACACATTCAAACAAGGAATGTGGTACAACTTTTCCGGAAAAGTTTCAATAAAAGAAGAGGGAGTTTTCCTTACTAATCCCTCATTTGAATTCCTTCCCCACGGACCCGACGAGATATCCGAACAAAACCTACCCACAAATAATTTACGTCACACCGGAAGATTGGTACCGATTTATCCCGAAACCCGCGGACTCACTTCGAAGGGAATCCGTTTTGTTATCTTCCCCATCTTGGAACATCTTTTGAAAATTCCCGACTATATACCGGAATCAATACGCGCGCGGGAAAAACTCCCCGGCATTGCAGAAGCACTCAATGCAATCCACTTCCCCAACACACTCGATGATGCACTCACCGCGAAGCGAAGATTCTCTTTCGAAAACCTTTTCCTATTACAAATGGTTAATCTTCGGGATCGTATGATGCTTGCGCACGAATCCGCCCCCGCAATTCCCGTATCCATAGAAACAATCAAAGAAAAATTGGGATTACTTCCCTACACCCTCACCACATCTCAAAAAAAATCATTGTGGGAAATATGCCAAGACATTGCGGAACCTCATCCCATGAACCGCCTTCTCCAAGGCGATGTCGGATCGGGTAAGACGGCACTTGCCGCAATCGCGGCGCTCCTTACTTCGGATGCCGGATTTCAAGCCGCATTTATGGCTCCTACAGAAATTCTTGCACGCCAACATTACGCAACATTCATGCACCTTCTTTCAAACTCTCCTCTCAAAGTCACGATAGCCCTCTTCACATCGAAGGAATCGAAAATATGCTATGGACAAGATCTTGAACAAGAAATTCCAAAAAAGAAAATGTTGCAATGTATCGAAAAAAAAGATGCGCAGATTGTTATCGGAACTCACGCTCTTCTTGGAAACACGGTTCACTGGAATAAATTGGGACTTGTCGTAATCGACGAACAGCATCGTTTTGGCGTGAAGCAAAGAGCTGCACTTATTCATTATGATGACGACAATAAAAAACAAAATCGCCGTCGCAACCAGACATCATATTCCATGCCTCATTTTTTAAGCATGTCAGCAACACCAATTCCAAGAACGCTCACCCTCACGGTTTTTGGTGACCTAGACCTTTCCACAATCACCGAACTTCCCCCGGGAAGAAAACCGATAAAAACATATAGTATCCCTCCGGAAAAACGCGCAGCAACTTATGCATTTATCCGAAAAAGTATAAAAGAAGGACGCCAAGTATTCGTGATATGTCCCCGTATAGAAAAAACCAACCCCGCGTCCGAATCAAATGTACCCAAAAAAAATATAAAGCCTTTCGGATCGTTTGGATGGAACTCTCATGCGACAAATACATTAGAGGTGAAAACAGTTACTGAAGAATATGAAAAACTTTCAAAAAGGATATTCCCTGACCTCCGCGTCGCAATGTTGCATGGAAAAATGCCCGCAAAAAAAACTCCCGCGTCCGCAGGAAAACCGACAAAGGAAAGCGTAATGAGAAACTTTAGAGAGGGGAAAATAGATATTCTCGTCTCCACAACGGTAATTGAAGTGGGTGTCGATGTTCCAAATGCCACCATCATGATGATAGAAGGAGCGGAGCGTTTCGGACTTGCACAGCTCTACCAACTTCGCGGACGCGTAGGACGCGGCGCCCATGAATCATATTGCTTCCTTTTTACCGACTCTCCTTCCGCCACGGGAACTTCGAAATCGGGAGGCATCAACGCACGTCTTAACGCAATTACCACCGCAAAAAACGGATTTGAGCTTGCGGAATACGACCTTAAACAACGCGGACCCGGGGAATTTTTGGGCACCACACAAACCGGATTCCCCGATATTGCCATGGAGGCACTGATGGATCCGCCTCTCATAAGCGCCTCACGTGAAGCAGCGAAGGAAACTCTTCGTAGTGATCCAGAGTTAAAAAAGAATATTCCCCTTCAAAAGAAGCTCTCTCAATTTGCAACGTCGCTTCACTTAGAATAGTTTTCTGAAAACGACACACCGTCGCTTGCATCGCTGTTTGCGGCGGTGTATTCAGTGTCTTTTTTCACACACTCTCAGGCATTGATCACTCCCACCATTTTATAACAACAACTCCTGCGCTTCCTGCGGTACTTATATAATTTCCTCCATTCCCACCACTCCCATAGCCCCCGAGAGGACCTTTTGCTCCTGGACCACCCTGAGAAGTATACTCAACCGAGTTTTGCCCCCCTGCTCCTCCCGCCGCAGCAAATCCCGTGCTCTGCAGTATAGAGCGACCTCCAACCCCCCCCGCGACCGCAAGAGATCCGAAATAAGAAGCACTTCCACTTGTTCCAGGTTGACCTGGCCCACAACTACTACAATAACTCCCCCCTCCGCCTCCTCCGCCCACTGTCACTGGAACTGTGCTTGATGTTGAGACGTCCACGGGAAAATCAAGCGCAAAATAACCGCTCCCACCGCCACTTGAGTTACAGTTGACTCCCGTACAGCCCCCCCCTCCTCCGCCACCACCGCCGATGAGAGACACAAAAACGACTGTCACTCCCGAAGGACGTGTCCATGTGCCATCTGCGGTGAATACTTGAGCCTTTGGGGATTTCCCTGCTGCGTCCACATACGATTTACTTGCAGCATCCGTATTATCTGATGGCGTTGAAAGGCCGCGAATATAAACACCGGAGCCAAGACTAATCACCCCCCCGTTTGAACCCAATGTCGAATTTGCGTACCACACCATGCCACCGATAATCAACAACATTCCCACTACACTCCCAAAAAAAAGTATATGTTTCTGCATAGGTTTTCTTTAGTATACCATATGCTATCTTTTGACCTTTCCTATAAAATCATTCTTAGTAACCATTCCAAAAGAGGTACTATCGAGTGACCCAGTCGGAATATTCCCCAAGATCAAATGCCCGCCGCCGGTAACTACTCCCCCTCCGCGCGCATAATCCTGCACGTAGAGATTGAGTATTTTATACGCGTTCCCTGCAATGAGATAGGGCACTCTTTGAGAATTCTTTACTATTTCTCCGTTTACTACGACATTCCAGCCATCATTACTTTTTTTGAGTTCCAGTTTATCTCCAGGTATTGCCTTTACCACTTTCACTATCGGATCTACCGTTCCAGAATAGTTATATACCACAATATCGCCACGTTTTGCGTCATTGCACGCATAGTAGCCCTTTATCACTTTCACCTTTTCTCCGTTTTCCACCACTCCGGTAAGCGATCCGCCCACTACAGTTACTTCTTCTTCACTTGTGATGCAATCCGCTTCTCCTGCCGCGCCGCCGCCTTTAAAACTGAATCCGGATGAAGATTGCGGCGCACTCGCGGAACCGCCGCCGCCAAAACTGCCCATCAGAAACGCCCCAATCACGCCGCCAATAATCGCCGCGAGAAGAAGAGGAAGATGTTGTTTGAGAATATTCATAAATAACTACCGCTTTCGTGTTGTAATTTTTTCATTATCAAGAAGTTTTTCGCGAGAGAGAAAGAGCTCTATCGGCTTCCCGCACTGCGCACATAACATGAGCGATGCATACGCTCCTTTCCCGACCGATATCATCTCCCCTCGACTACGAATCTCTTTTTTGCATTTATCACACTGATATTTAAGCACAATACTAATTATCGCCTTCGTTCCAACTTCGCGACTCTTTCCTCTAACCGTTTCATTTGCATGCCAAACGCCGCAAGTTCTTTCTTTTGATCTTCGTACATTGAAATAAACCGATCAAGTTTCGAAAAAAGCTCGCCAGAATTTTCCTTCATCCATTGCACATCATTCTTTACTTCCCGAAATTCCCTCTCCACATCATCAAGCTGCTTATTAAGCATACCAAAATCCGTCTGAACCGCTTTCGCAAACGGCTCAAACACTTCTGTTACTGTGCCTTTTATTTGAACGAGATCTTTTTTAGTGAGCATTAAAATAAATTATATCACTCGCCCTCTTCGGGAACAATCAACCCCTCCACGCCGTCATGGAACTCGTCGCCCCCGTGCCGATATTGCCTGCGCGTTGAACCATACCTCATCTCCATATTGTTACAGTATACCAAATCTACTTTTTCGGGGGTGTGAATTTCTGCCACGCCTTCTCGAGCCGGAAAATCTTTGACCGCACCGCTTCGTACCGCGCCATAAGGTTGTCGAGAAGGGAAATATCCAGCTTCTCGCCGTAGATTCCCTTCATGTGTTCGAGGTACACCACCATCTTGTTGCACCCCGCCATTGCCCGCTCAAGAAGCAAAATCCCCGTTGCATGGTCGCCGAAGCGCAATGAGTGTGCGGTTGCAAGTGTAAGCGGAACCCCCCGCGCCGTGTCCGCCATCCCTTCTCCAAAAGGGCACTTTGACTTCTCGAGTTGAGGGAGAATGTCCTTCGCTACAATCACAGAACACGCAAGGGTCGCTTGATACACTTCCAGATCACGAAAGCTACGAACTGGTTTTTTTGGTTGGTATTTGTACATCGCAGTGCCGACGTTGTCTTATGTTTTACAATCCGTCCCTTTGTCTTCTCGGCTCAACGCACAATAAAATATCGGCACGGAGGCGTCACACCACTATCACTTTTTCTCTTTTCTCCAAAGGAATTTCGACCTTTGTACCATCCTTGAATCGCACTCTTTTCTTTGGGCGTTTTAGCTTCCGCACCACATGGAGCGGGTAAAACTCAAAGTATTCTTTCTCGTCGAACCACGCGCACTTGAATTCAAAAAGCCGCAGGCCTGTCAAGCGCGACAAAGCAAGCGCGTACCACGTGAGTTGTTCAATGGGACGCTCCTTCGCGGCATTCGGTTTGTAGTCCAGAATGTGCACGCACCCATTGCGGACTTGGACTAAATCTATGTGCCCGGTGAGGAGATTGGGCAACCCCGTGCCACGATTGTCCTGCCGCTTTTGCGCGGTCCCCTCGGACGGCTCAATGCGAGCATCAATATCGGCACCGGGACGCGCACGCCTTCCTCCTTTGAGTTGCATTCCTTCCTCTCCTAATATGTTGAATCCAAGCTCGTTTTGGAGATGTTTAATATCTTCCCGGCGTATATACACCGGCACTTCCGTCGCCACCATCACGCTGTCGTTCGCAATCATAAACCGTTGGATTTGTTCGTGCCGCTCCTTATTCTCGCGCACGGAGGCAAGCACGAACGCCGCGAGCCGGTTTGCGTAGTTGGTTTTTCCCTTCACAATCATTTGCGCCTTATCGAACCGCGATTTCACTTCCGACATCCGCGCACCGTCTTGGAAATACTGGTGCGGCGTTTCCGTGGAAACCGCATCAAGATAGTCCTTGAGGCGCGAGAGACGCCGGTTGCCAAATTCCTGAAGCATCAAGGCAATTTTTGCGCGGTGGTAACGGAAACGATACAGCTGACGGTGCGCGAGCGTGACCACTTCGACCGTTTCGCGGGGCTTGCAATACTTTACTGCGTAAGGACGAAGTCTCGCATAACGGCAAAGGTCTTCGTGCTCGTCAATCCATGCGGAGAGCGTGGCGGGCTCCGGCGAAACACCAAACTTTTTCTTCACAAGCGCGCACGCCTCCTCGCGCGTGAAGCCAAGATTGTAATAACTCATCGCCTCGATCACGATGGCAAGCGGAAAATGTTTGCCCTTCACATCGCTCCACGTGAATGTCCGCCCGCACTCCGGGTTTTTGCAAAGGTAGAGTTGCACCGTGCGATGCTTGTTATCCCGCAAGCCGCGCTTTACGAATTCTTTCGATTCGCAATACGGACACGCGAGCGCGGCGACATCGGGATCGCGCTCACGGCGGGCCGACATTGCCACAATTCGCGTCATCGATAGAGGTCATGCGTTCCCACATCATGGAGCAACGCCACGCCATCACGGGGAAACGAAACAAGGATTCGGTAAGCCTGTACTACAGAAAACGACCAAAAGCCGGAGAGCTTGCCGCCGAGCTTGTGTGTTTTGAGAAATAGGCTGAAAGGATTATTTTCAAACATCCTCACCCGCGCCACAACATTGCGGCGGAATTCCGGAGGAAGTCTCCCGAACGCACGCTCGAAATGCGAAGTTGTTTCAACGCGAACGCCGTGCGCCTCGTGCATGGAGGGGATGTGAAGTAGTAAGAAACGTCTCAAAGGTGCGGGTTTCCCCTCTGCGAAATTCCCGTGTTCCTTCACGAGCAATGCGAAGCACGTCCTCCACGCCAAAACTACGGCCACCCTGACGCCATCCTTTAGGAATACGAATGATGATTTCCTTTTTTGTTTCGGTAATTGTAGGTACTCCTGTTTCCATATCCTTACTGTATCAAAATGTGGCATGACGTCAAACAAGACCATTTCACGATTTTCTTATAATCAAATCGCACGAGTTTTTAGCTTTTATGCCTTCGTTGTGGCTATTCGTGAGACCCAAGCGAGAAGAAAGGAGAAAGGAAATCCGTTCCACTCTCAAAATCATCTCATACTCTTTTTGAAGATTTTATAAGACCGTTGATCAATTTATGGACGTGTACTGATTGATCGTACATTGTATGGAAATCGCTCTGGGAAAGAAAACTGGCATCGCGTGCCACATGTAATTGGCTTTGAACCTCTCCAACAGAACCGCGCGCCATCGCATAAAACTGAACTTTTTCTTTGGAATGCTCCCGATTAAATTCCTCGGCGATGTTTGAAGTAACGGAAACCGCAGCACGCCGCATCTGATTCGCCAAACAATTTATGATTGGCTTTCTTACGGTGACACCCGACTATGAGGAAAAGGAAAGGTTCAACCTTGCCAAATGGCAAGGTTGAACCTTTCCGGATTTCCACTTGACTTTTCTTTTTCGGTTGGTAACATGGAGGTACAAGTGCCTTCGGGCTCGCCCTGCGCAAGCAGGGAGATAAGTCAAAAAGCCGTCAAAACAACCCTTTGACGGCTTTTTGTATACGCTCGAACACATCCTTCTCAAGGAAACCGACTTTATTAGTAAACCGCTTTGTATCTACAACGCGGACTTGAGAAATCAATGCGGATGCGCTCTGTCCCTCTACAATCCCCGCTGGCACACGCATTTTGTGTTTTTTTGAAGAAGTCGTGAGCGGTACCACTAGGCACGTGTGCGGACCGAGTCCTTTCAAAATAAGCACCGGGCGCTCGAATTCCATCCCCGTGCCATCCTCCTCAAAGCCGACGTTTGCTCCAAGTGAGCACCACCACACCTCCCGCTCATGATAAAGTTTACCCACACGGGCGTGATGAATCTCTTTTTTCTTCTCATTCCACCCATCAAAGTCTTTTTTGTGCTTTTTCTCCATATCACACATATCACGAGTCCTTTGATATCCAATCTCACGACTTTCTCGCTTTTAAATCCTTATTATGGCTATTCGTGAGACCCCGCACCTTGTCCAAACCACACCGCTTCTTCAGTTCCTGATACGCCTTCCCGAAATATTTTAGTTGCTTTTCTCGCTTCCGCGCACACCATTCGTGAAGATACGCTTCGTAATACACGAGTGATACGGGAAGGCGATACTTCGTAGCAAATACCGAGCCTTGGCGATGTTCATCAAAGCGCCTCTGTAAGTCGTTCGTTGAACCGATATATAATTTCTCATCGCGCTGGCTCTTCAACACATACACATAGTACATCATGGACAAGGTGCGGGGTGAGATAAAAACGGGATTAACAAGCTCAACACGAAGGCAAACTCGGCATCGGGACGGTAAATTTCGGAACCAGACCAAGCATGAAAATCACTACTCCTCAAACCCGCACCACAGTTCTATACAAACGATTTTACGACCTTGCGCTACCAAAGGTAGCATAGTTATTTTCTTCCTGGAGGAACCTCCTGTGATGCAGGGTCAAACTCCCTTACGTCAATCCCGTTCACACCGTCATGGTTGAGATTTCCCCATTTCGTGTAATCCACGCGCGGAGCGGAAAGTTGGTAGGAAACCGAAACGGGGCGGTCAGCATAAAGCGTAATCTCCTCCCGCACAGGATTCAGCTCATACCACACCTTTGCTTCTCCTTCCGGCGTAAGGAACACCGAGAGCCGATTCCATGCGGTTTTAACCCCGAAATTGCTGGTTTTCTTGAAAAGCCACAGGTCAGAACCTTCTGACTCGTTTCCGAACGCAATCACATGTGTGTAGACGTTTTTCTCTGATTTTGTGAGTGCGACCTTCCCCGTCGTCTGCGTCCGCACTCCGCCCACATTATCGGGGCTGTACGTCGCGTAATTGATTCCCTCGATGGTGAATACCGGGTCAAAGGTTCCTGCGGTGATTTTACCCGCACCTCCCCCCACCACCAACACGTCCGTGGAAGTTGCTCCGACACGCGCGGTAGTCGCCCCACCGCTCGCAATGTCAAGTTTATAACTGGGACTCGTCGTCCCGATGCCGACGTTGCCGCTGCCTAAAATAGTCATTTTCTCTACAAATCCACTTCCCGAAGTGTATCCAAAAAAGTCTAAACCGTATGTGTCACCTGTATCTCTCATTTTAATTGCAGCTACATTGGTAGGTGATCCACCATCAGTAGAAAAGTAAAGACCACCATTATATGCGGTGCCACCTGTCGCATCATGTCGTATCCTAATACCAGACGAACCATCTGTTCCCGACTTATACACATCAAGAGCATATCCCGGCGCCGTCATCCCGATGCCGACGTTGCCGTTTGTATCGATAACCTCTCTTACTAAATTATTAGTAATGAAAGCTAAACTTTCGCTGCCTGCCGTATATATTCCATGTCTGAACGCGGCACCAAATCCTTGAATATCGGCGGCGTCGTTTATGGCAAATTTAATGCCCCCATTTGTAGCAGGGTCTACTACATAAAATTGAGCTAAACCCGTAACTGATGTTTTGCCGACAGGTGTTGAAGCTACTTGTAATTTAGCAGTGCTTGGCGCCGTCGTCCCGATGCCGACGTTGCCGGAGGTATCTATCACCATTTTTGAGCCAGCGACTGTTTCACCGCCACCTGTAATGAATGAAATACCTCTCTGAGTTCCCGTTCCATTTTTGTTCGTCCCTATTTTGAACCAGCCTGCTTCGTTGCTCATTCCCAAAAACATATAGCTAGAATTGTTGGGGTCAGATGCCGCCCAATTTATAAGGCCATACGATTCAGCTCCATGCCCTACATCCACGCGGCCGACTACATCAAGTTTCGCTCCCGGACTCGTCGTCCCAATCCCGACGTTGCCGTTGAATGCAAAAGTTCCAGGCTGTGCATTGTAACCCGTAAAATAGAGCAGGGCACTCGCACTAAACGCCTGGTTACCGCTTTCGATATAGTTCTTCCCGCCGCTCCCGCCAAACCAAACTTTGCTTGTCCCATCGCCGACATAAAGCCCACTTCCTCCGGAAAATACCGCGGAGGTGCCCACAACTGCGCCACTACTACTGACGGTAAATTGATTACTAGCCCCAACTGACAACAATGCCGTCGGCCCCGTCGTCCCGATGCCGACGTTGCCGCTCGTATCCATGAACATGCCAGTGTTGAAAGTCCCCGAAGCGCTTGAATGAGTTTGGATCTGTAAAGTTGAAGCATAAGAAGTGACCGAAGACATCCGGCTGGTAAACTTGGTGCTATAATCCCCCGCGACCGCGTCATCACGTCCCATAGAAAATACAATATCGCGGTTTGTGCCATGCCCCAGCGAAAGATGCATAAGATTTGTGGCCGTGCTGTCCGCGCCTGCACGGTGGATTTGCAAAGGTGCGTTCGGTCCCGCCGTCCCAATGCCGACGTTGCCGGAAGTTGCCAAAATCGTAACTCTCGGGTTATAAGTTGTTCCGTTATAGTCTCCGATAACCTGCCTACCTTGACCCGATGACCCCGTAGAAAAATACAAGTCATGTTCATAAGAATTTCCTGCCATATCCGTTCCCAAACCCATCCATGCTTGGGAGTCTGCATCCAGTCCGTAAGTTTGTATTCTTGGACCGCCGGCAAAAGCTCCCCCAACCATAATAGCCGGCGCGGCAGTGCTGGTTTTCTGAACTTGCAACTTATACGATGGTCCCGTCGTCCCTATCCCAACCCGGTCATTCGTGGCATCGATATACATCACATCCGCAGTGGAGTTGTAGTGCTGGAATTCATAGTTTCCTTTGGTGGAA
>JANLHI010000016.1 GCA_024654525.1 Patescibacteria group bacterium
TAGCGATATATTCTCCCCGCGTTGTCCACGTACGGCATTACATCCATATGTTCGATAATCCTTGTCTTGAGCTCGTCGAAAGATTCTTTTGAGTATTGCCGATTGAGAATACAATACTCCTTATTGCGTAGCCCGATACATCCGAACACATTGTTGCATCCATGACAATTTATCACATAACGATTGTTATTCGCATTATATGTTACAATCGCGGCGAGATTCCCGTTTCCCATATTAGTATCCACACATTCGTATGAAAAATCATACTTATACGATCCCATGCAGTCATACGAGTCTTTGAGATCAAAGCAATGCTGAAGAAATTTAGAATCTTCGCCTCCCTCAAGCACATCAAACGAGTTTTTTATGTTTTTTGAGTTATTAATGTTGTCACCCGTACACTGTGAAGAATTGAGAATATTCGAATATTTATGAACTGCGTGTGAGACAATTTCTTTCTCAAATCTCTCCTTTAACGCCCCAATCCCCTCCCGCGTTCCAAGATCGAATGATGCGATCGTTTTTAAATACTCTTCCTTTGAATACGGTCTATTGAAAATATGATATGACTTTGAGATAAGGTTTGCACATCCGAAGCAGTTCGAGCAGTTGCGGCAGTTATAGAGGAAATAGGAATCACGGCAATTCTTTGAGTTTACACTCCAGAGGAGACGATATGATTCATGGCAATTTATATCTCCATAACAGAGCTCGCTTTTCGTTACCATATAGCAGTCAAGGCAGTCTTTACCCCATCCGATTTTGTTCGAGTAATACACATTCTCACAATACCCCAGCGCAAAGCTTAAATAGCAATTCTTATTACTATCGGACGCATTGCAATACTCGCTATTCACCGGGTTTACGTTTGCAACCGCAGGAAGCGGTACTTGTTTGAGCAAATCCCGAAACTGCGAAAAAAAAGGTTTTGAAAAATCGTATGCGGTTCCATACATAAGAGGATCCCATCCATCACCCCACCAATATTTCTGATCGTAAATTACATACGGAGAATCGGGGGCATACATTGAAACAATATTTTCATCATGCCCGGGCGCATTACACTTCCGTTTATAGAGCGAACGTTCATTTCTCCAATTATTCCGCCGCTGCATACGACATCTCCAACAAAACGTCGGCGGCGGGACCTTAATTTTCTCGTAGAACGTAAAATCCTCCGGTTCAATCGCGAACTGGCTCTTGCAACTTTGACAGGTTTTTGTTTCGGCGCTCATGATTCTTCCAAGGTTGAACCTTAACTGCGAATATTAGAGTTGAACCCCCGATAATAGTAATTTTACACCAAAAATGATGAGAATTGCACCTAAAACTCTCTGAGTAGGAACGGCGATGCGACATATTTTTTCCTTGAGCCTCGGGTGGGAAAAGAGCATGGCGACTACGAAGAACCATACGATACTCACCACAACTATTTCCCCTGCAAATAAAAACTTTACCGAAAGGGGTGTTATGGGGGTGATGACTTGGGAAAGGATACTGATGAAAAAGAGTATCTCGGCGGGATTCAAGAGTTCCACAAGAAAACCCGCCCTAAAACCCGAGGTTTCTGAAATTGCAGATACCGTGCCCCCGTTATTCGGCAAAGAAGTGAATATGGGCTTCCGAAGAAACGTCGAAGTACCGAGGTAGATGATAAATGCCGCACCGAGAACTTGGAGCACGGCGAGCGCCGCAGGGTACTGCGCGACAAGGAATCCCAACCCCAAGAGCACATAGGTAAGATGCACCAATGTACCAGAGGCAATGCCCAACGCGCAAAGCACTCCCGCGCGGCGGGAGTGGAATAAGCTGTTTTTTACCGTGAGCATAAAGGCAGGACCCGGACTCGCAATCTCCGCCCAATAAATCCCGCCGAGCGTAACAAGTTGCTGAATGAGTTGCATCCCGTTATAAGTTATAAGTTTGCTACGTATATCTCGATACATTCACCGTGATTCCCATCATAGTAAGGAACACTACTAAAGCGGTTCCTCCATAACTTATAAAAGGCAATGGAACGCCGGTGAGTGGGAGAATACCAGAAATAGCACCCATATTTACAATAGATTGAAATGCAATAATAGTACCGAACCCTACAAGCATAAGCCGTCCAAACATATTCGGAGCTTTTTGCGAAAGCCAGAATAAGCGCAATACCAACATACCGAATAATAATATTAATATTCCACTCCCTGCAAACCCAAGCTCCTCCCCTATGATCGCAAAAATAGAATCATCAACAGACGCGGGAAGACTGCCTTTAATTACCGATCTTCCATATCCCACTCCCGTAAACCCTCCCGAACCGATTGCAATGAGCGCTTGATTCACTTGGAAATTCTTACCTTCAAGGTGTTGTCCATGCTGAATAAATCCGAGTATTCGATCACGGCGATACGGTGTTACATATACAATAAGCCCAATACATACCACCGCGAACAATGCCATCAATCCAATATGTTTCATATTCGCACCACTTAAAAAATACACCACGAGTCCTGCGCCAAGAAGAATCACTACCGTACTGGTTGCCGGCTGTAAGATTAATAATCCCCCTACCAACCCTGAAACAATTGAGAACGGCAAAAGCCCTTCCGAAAAAGACGTATTGCGCTTGCTATTCGAACGACTTAACCATGCGGCAAGATATATAATAAAAGTAAGCTTGAGAAGTTCCGCCGGTTGAAAACGAAATGAAGAAATTTGCAACCATCGTGTTGCACTATTTGTTGTAACTCCAAGAGGAGTAAATACCAGTAAAAGCAGTATTACCGTCCCTACAAGCATAAAAAATGCTACCTTTCGATATCTGTCATATTTTATAAACGCCCCCAATATAAAACCCAATACTCCCAACGAAAGTCCGTAGAGCGCCTGATGTTTAAGATAATAATAGCCGTCGTTGAACCTTACCTTTCCCAAATCGGAAGAAGCGCTCGCCAGCATTACAAATCCAAACAGCACAATAACCAACACCAATGCCATAAGGAAATAGTCTGGATGATGTAGTCTTGATCCGCGAGACATCATGAAATATGGCGTAATACTTTTCCTTTTGACTTGCCTGTGAGCGATCCGTTTTTCACTGCAATTGTTCCGTTTACCACCACGAGTCGTATTTCCAAGGGGGAAGATTCTCCGTCTCTAACGGTAAACCCTACACAGTCGGCAAAGTTCCCTTCTTTGATTTCACCCCGATCGCGAATACCAAAAAGATGTGCGGGTATCGCAGTAATTTTCTTGATTGCATCTTCAAATGCTACATCTCCACTTGTGCGCATCATATCAAGATACTTCGGAAATGTACGTACTGCACGCTCTGGCTTTAGCATAGAAATAAGGTGACTCTCCCTCACACTCGCCGCATTCGTTGCAATTAATGAACGCGGATGTGAGAGTGCTCGATAAATCAGCGAAGAATCAATATTTCGATAAAACACCACCGCACGGAGAGAAGTTGCACGCATAAACTTCATCAGTGCCTCCTGCGAAGAATGCGTAGTATATATCTCCATTAATGAGCGCATGGTGCGTCCGATAAGAAGTTCATTTTGAGGAGCCGATGCCACCACAAAATCATCACCCGCAATTTCTGGGAGTTCTTTTACAATACGTTTTCTTTTCCAAGGATCTTCAAGCTCTGCAGTCATTGTTTCGATATTACCGCTCTGTACCCATTGGGGAAGTAATGTATAGACCGGCACTACGCTCATATCGAACGGATATACATCGAAATATACATCGCGGGACGGAGAAAGATTGCTCAATGCGTCCAGTGTGGCCGTATAGGATTTTTCCAACCCCATAAGTGGCATAAGATGACTTATAAGTGTTCGTATTTTTGTTTCTTTCTGAAGCTTTAACGTTTCATCAATGGACGCTTCAAGTCCATCTCCCATATCACGAAGGTGTGTTGCATATATTCCATGCATTTTCTCCGTAACCGTAGCAAGTGTTTTTAATTCCGCATACGATGTTTCCTTACCGTGTACATACCCCAAGCCGGTTGAAAGACCAAATCCCCCTTCTTTTAATGCCCTTTCAAGCGTGGCGATAAAAATCTTCATCTCGTTTTTAGTGAGACTGCGGTTTGATTCACCCACTAATGCGCGTCTGATGGTAGAATGCCCAATCAATGTTCCAAAATTCACCCCGAGATGACGCGCATCAAGAACCGTTAAGAGCTCCTCAAGTGAATGCCACCCTACATTGACGCATCGTACATCTCCCCATTTACGCACCGACTCAAGACTTCCATAGAGAAGTGGTGCAAGTGATGCACCACACATCCCCCCCATGATCGTGGTTACTCCTTGTTTCAGAAAATCACTCTGATCTGGATTGTCAAAAAGCGTAAGATAATGATCCGAATCGGTATTCACATCAATAAACCCCGGGGTGCAATACATACCCTGTCCATCAATAATTTCATCGGCTTTTTTTGAGGGAAATTTTCCGATTGCAGAGATTTTATCGTTCTGTATGAAAATATCGCTTTGATCAGGAAAGTCCCGTACTCCGCCGATGATGCGAACATTCCGAATAAGGAGAGTCATGCTCTTATTGTACAATATTTCCCGCTTTACCCTCCGATGCTACAATGCTCACATGAGCGAAAATCATAGAATCATAGAAGCACTCAAGCGTGATATCGTTTTCGAGGCTGATCTAAAGAACCGAAACCTTGTTTTTCATGCAACATGGGGACTGTTCAGTCCCACCGGCGTTGATACAGGATCACGAATCCTTATAGAGGAAATGGAAATTCGTCCAACCGACTCCGTTCTCGATGTGGGATGCGGATACGGCGCACTCGGCATCGCTGCGGCAACCCTTGCACCAAAAGGAACCATTCATCTCGTAGATAAAGATTTTGTCGCGGTGGCATATGCGGAAAAAAATGCGACATTAAACAAACTCTCGAATGTGAAAGTATACTTGAGTAATTTTTTAAGCACAGTCCCTCAAAAACAGAAGTTTGACGTTATTCTCTCTAATCCCCCGGCGCAAGCAGGACGCGAGGCACTTTCCATTTTTCTTCACGATGCAAAAAAGCATCTTGCACCTCATGGACGCATCTATCTCGTTACCGTTGCAGGACTTAAAGAATTTGTGAAAAGAAACTTTAAGGAAATGTTCGGTAACTATGAAAAGATAAGGCAATCAAAAACGCATGTGGTCGCATGCGCAAAAAATGAATAGAGAGTCAATTTATGAAATATAACAAACTTATCCGAGATAAGATTCCAGAGATTGTAGAAACAAAAGGAGAAATTGCAATCACTCATATTGCAACCGAAGAGGAATATTGGAAAAAACTTCTTGAAAAGCTTCATGAAGAAGTAAGTGAATTTTCTGAATCGGTAGATGAAGAAGAAATGGCTGATATTCTTGAAGTACTCTATGCCATATGTGACGCAAAAAATATTGACCGTACGCATCTCGAAAAACTCCGCAAGAAGAAAGCCGGGGAACGTGGAGGATTTAAGAAAAAAATAATTTTGGACGAAGTGCGCAAAAAAGAATGGAATGGAATGCAAGGGAAATAACTAATCACACTGTTGCGGCGCGGTATCTTACGGAAATCACTCGTGTAGTGTGGCATTATTTTGGCAAAAACCCTCATGCTACAGAGCATGAAATAGAACAATTTATACACCGTGAATTCAAGTTGCGCGGACTTATTTCTCGAAAACCGTTCCATACGCAGATCGTTGCGTTTGATGCACATGCGGCAATTCCTCATTATTTTCCTTCTCCAACTACACGCGCAACAATAAAACCCAATACGCTCATACTCCTTGATATCTGGGCAAAATTAAAAAACGCACGCGCACCCTATGCGGATATCACATGGATTGCGTATACCGGAGAAAAAATACCTCGTGAAATTCAGAAAGTGTTTGATATCGTTCTCAAAGCACGAGATGCATGCATCACACACCTTAAAGCCAGTTTACGCATAGGAAAAATTCCCACTGGCGCAGAAATGGATAATTGTGCCCGCGCGATCATTGCAAAAGCTGGCTATGGAAAGAACTTTATTCATAGCACCGGGCATTGCATTGGCTTCACCTCACCGCATGGACGCGGAGTTAATCTCTCAAAACGCTTTCGCCGCCCTCTTACGCGAAATATGGGGTATACCATTGAGCCGGGAATTTACCTTAAAAATAAGTTTGGCATCAGGAGTGAAATTAATTTTTATATTGATAAAAACAACAAAATAATTATCACCACGCCGCCGCAAAAAAGAATCGTTCTCATGCACCCGAAAGTGCAACTTCGCGTATAGCTCAATTGAGCTATACGCGAAGTTGCACC
>JANLHI010000022.1 GCA_024654525.1 Patescibacteria group bacterium
TTGCTCCCGCGACCGAAGGGAGCGGACGAGGCGCGCAGATTAGTCCTCGCTCGGATTGTTTTGGTAAAAAGTTCGGATTTTGTTCAGGAGACACAGCCAGCTTGAGATAGGTTCGGATTCCGAGGAAATATAATGTAATTATGAATCTAATTCCATCGGTGAATATAATTCAATCTTTTCTTGGCTCGCTACTTGCTTTGTTGTTTGCTGGATTAGTTTGGTTCATAAAATCAGCTTATGAAAAACACAAAAGGACTTCACTTGCTATCGCAAAATTTGAACGGGGCTATGTTGAAAACATTGCGCACCTAGATCAATACATCGCGTTAATTAGAATATGGATCCAAGCAATCGAAAATAAGCAAAAATATGCAGCACCGCCGTTTAGTATTCTATCGATAGACAACGAAAGCCATTTATATTTAGGAGATATGAGGCTCGTTAATTTACTTATTAAGACAAACTTTAAACAAAAGGGTCTCAATGATGATATAAGTAGCATGCATTCTTTTTACGAGAAAAACTTTTCATACTTTCTTGATAAAAAGATCTCTATGGAGCAATGGCATTCTAGTAATGAAGAACTTCTGCCTACACTCAAAAAAATGACCAAAGAAATCCCGGAAATTCAATCCAGTTTAATTCAACAGGTCGCTTACTTGAGACTTTCGGGACGGGCACTATTTCACTCAATATTTAATTATATTCAGGTTCTCAATGTTAATATTTGGCCGAGGGTAACTAACAAAAAAATTAATCAAGAAACGATGGCGATTAAAAAGGAAAGGGAGTTTGAATTGAAATAATAGTCCGCCCAAGGAGCATCGCTTTGGCAAACTTAGGGCATCCTCTGGGAGCTATGCGGGGTAAGGCTTTTCAAAAATCCGAGTCCGAATTGTCCAGCCAACGTAATAGGTTATCTCTCGAGAAGCGTATGAAATTGTTCCTTCTCTAGTTAGGATGTATATTGAGATGAATGAATGATACGGCATTAAGGAACGAGAAAGTAAAGTTTATTCAAGAAGGGAATGGCATTAGAGAACAATCCATTACCGTTCTGACTGACCTCCAAAGTTTTCGACCCAAAAACTCCCGAAAAGACCGACTCAAGATTGAAGAATTTGAGATTAAATCCTCCGCTTTGGATAAAGAATTTCTAGACTACGATAAACGGGCCGGTCTTTTCTCTGAAACACTTGCTATGGCAATAACAGTTGACGAAAAAAGTAATTCTGTACGCACTCCAACCCTCGAAGAACACACGCTACTCTCAATTCACGCATCTCATCTTTCTGCTCAACGGGAAACACTGAGAAATTTGCTCTATGATATCAAGGAAAAGATTAATAACAAACGAGACACACTAAGCACTCAAACAGCCGAAAAGAATTCCTTGATTTCTTTGAGGATAGCCACACTTTCTGTCGTGATAGCGATTATTGGAATTTTCTCAACCCTTCATTCAATTAATATAGCCAACCAACAGCTAAAAGTTGAAATGGAGGCAAATGAACTAGGAAAAACAAGCCTGCAACTAGCCGTTGACCCTCAAATAGATATTTTTTTGGAACGTACAGAGGGAGAAAAAATCGGGAATTTCTTCGTCGGTATAGAAAATAATGGAGTTGTTCCCATCGTGAATCTCTCTGGATACGCTTCAATTTTTACCATGAATAAGAATGAATACAATATCGAATCGGCGCGTAGGACAAGAGGAGGAAGTACGCTCTTATTTGACACAACCAACTTGACATCATCGACAAGTACAAAAGCATTGTTGTCTCTTTTGGTAGAACAAAATCCTAATATGGTGAAAATTATTGTGCTCAATATTTCTTACCAGCGAAAAATAGATAATAAAGAATACAACATTCAACCCATCTTTCTCCTAGATAATTACAAGACCTACACTTTTAAAAATTTAAAAAACATGGAAGCTCTAGGAATCCCGTATAAGAAAATCATAGATTTATTAGGAATATGGAATTTAAAGCCAGATTATAAGGTCTATTGGCCTACTAACCCATACTAATTGCGGTTCCAAAAACGTTCCACTTCCCCAGATATTGTTTTACTAATAACGAAATGAGTAAAAAATTGTTGACTGACAAGAGACTTCGGCATTCTTCGGACAACAAAACTCAGCGAGAAATTGAGAAATATATTTTAAAAAAGAGAAAACTCAATAGCGGTAAAAGCACTCCTTTGAAAGGGAGCGCGCGGGTTAATATAGATGGGAAAGATCGAAAAGGCTATTACGAGATATACGCACGCACTGGCAGATTGCGCCCTGCGCAATTTCATAAAATAATGAACGATGCTGTAAAACTATTTCTTGCTGCTAGATACAATAAAAAACGTAATAAAATTATTATTTTTACCGATGAAATGGCAGAAAGGCCATTTACTGAATCTTCATGGCGCGCTATTGTTCTCCGTGAGCTAGGAGTCAAAACAAAGGTTTTTGAACTACCAAAAGTACTGATTAAAAAATTGAGCTCTGCAAACGAGAATTTTAATAAAATAAAGGTGTGCGAGACGCTTCAAGATGCTAAAATAAAAATACTTTAAATAGCCTTATAGGGCTTGACCCACCGGGGTTCTAGCTCGAGACGGCCAGCCTTGAACGGAATTTATGCGAGTTTACTATTGCGGCGAACACCGGCTTCAGCGTAAATAAAGGCGTGGTTTGATTTAGCGTCGAGTTCTGAAGTATGAAGTTTAAAAATTGTCGTTTTTCCATCGGTTCGGAACTTTCGAATATCTCGAACGCTCGGCTACAAACATCAAGTAATCTCGCGGCGGTAAGGTAATGCTTTTCGTCTGCGTTGCTGTGTTCTTGCATCTGCTGGATCAAGTCGGCTTGCTTCGCTTTATACTCTTTCAATTTTTTGTCGTACATTTCGGGAGTAATTCCCCGCTTGGGGTTTCATTAATTTGTTGAGTTGTTATACCCTTAAGTAAATGATTAACCCCGCCGAAGACATCGTAAACGTTTGGCTTCAAGAAGTCTGCGATCACTTCGTTATGAACAACATGGTCGTTCGCAAGGAAACTCGTCTGATCGGCGGTAAAAACATTGGCCGTGGCCGAGGTAAAGAAATTGATTTCCTTTCAACCAACGGAAAGGGCGGTTATTACTGGGTAGAGGTTTCTGTTTCGCCAAATCCACGATTGGCATTGAAAACGGTTCGCTTACAGGAAACCATCGACATCGCCCTAAATAAGTTCGCTCCCGAGAAAGAAGCAATGATTAAAAAGCGGTTTGGTATAAAAACTGTGAATAAATGGTTCGTCTATTCTCATAAATTATTCTCAAAAAAACTTGGCGAGGAAAAAGCGTATTGTCAGGTTCTTGAAAAACGTGGCATAGAAGCTATCGGCTTCGAGAAAATCCTACGGGATATCTTTAAAAAGCTGGACTATATGGGCTACGACACACCCAGACAATACCTTTTCTTGCTGAAAAAGTTTGGTTATAAAAACAGCGATCAGGAAGAAGTTGGCTAATTTGTAAAGCTCAATGCGCTCATACTCTCCCTCATCTCTGTCCAATTCATAGTTCTAAACGCATCCAGTAGGGGCAGCAGTCTTGTGTATAGTAGCTTGTCGCGACTTTCTAGATATTCAGAAAACATATAAAACCCAGTCTGGCACTAAAGGTTATGCTACTTCTGCCTGATAGCATTGCTCACAATATACGATCTCCGGTCTGTCGGTCGCGTATGGTGTTTTGAATTCATTTTGACAAGGGCCAGCTCCATGGGAGTGCTCCGCTGTATTCTTATAACTCACAGACTGCGCACCTTGGCATGAACACCTTCTTTGAAAAAGAAGGATTGGATTTCTTTGAGCAATTCTTTCGTGGTAGCGGCAATTAGGACAAAGGCGCGGCAAAGGAAGCGCCATCAAGCGATAAAATTGTAGTTCTTGAAAGGTGAGTCTAAATGCTGTGGTGCAGTGATCTGCGCATCTGCCATCATGCGCGCACGACACAGTTTTGTTTTCCAAGTCAGCAATCGCTTGATCAGTTATTCTGTCGGGCAAGTCAATGTGGCTGATGTCCACCTTATAATCCCTATTGTCCGGGTCCCTCCATGCAAATCCTCTCTTTATAGCAACATCTTTATCCAGCGGGAAGAAATCCTGTGCAACTGTATCATTGTATGGATATGGTGAAAGTTCGGACGGAAAAAATTCGCCATATCCGTAAACGCGACCAATTTTATCCGTGTAGGGCATGTCTTTCATGTGTTGAATTATCTGGGGCACCAAAATTTCATACTCTTCTTTCGTATATTGTTTGTTAAGGATGCAATACTCTTTGTGATGCATCCCCACGCAACCAAACATATGGGAAGAATTATTTACCACAAAACAGTATTGAGTATCGCTGCAATTTTGAAAGCTCTCAAAACAAAACTTTGATCGGGATATGTGATTGCCACTTGCCGCACATTCATAGATAAGTTCGCTGTTCAGCCCATAGCGGAACTGATCATATGAGTCACGGGTTCCCGCAGAATAGAGACCTTGGCAATATCGAAGATTTTCGCCACTGTTTACGTAATAACTATCCTGGACGTTCTTGGAGTTAAAGATATATTCACCGGTGCAGTTCTCATTCTTGAGTCCGCGCATGTAGCGTACCGGAAATTGTAACCAGAACTGTCTCGTCTTCTCTTTCATAGCAAGAAGAGAACTGTACGATGTTATATCCAGTTTTTTGATCTCGTGTCCGTACTCTTCCTTCGAGTAAGGCTTATTGAAGATATGGTAATTCTTGTTGCGGAGACCGACACATCCGAAAAGATTAGAACACCCGACGCAGTCTCGGCTAAACGCGATATCATAGGAATCTTCGCAATACGAAGAGAAGAGTGACCGGGAGCACTTCTTGTTGAAAAATGATTCATAGCAAAGTTCGCTATCGGTGATATATGAACTGTCGAATAGTTGTCGGCTACGTGTCGAATTATCTGAGTAAGCGCTATCTTCTATAAAAGTACATCCAAAGATCAGATAAGAATTCTTGACATCGCTTGCGTTGTTGCAATAATCGCTGTTTACAAAATTAAGAAAGAATCTACTGGGGATTGGGGATTGCCGCAATAGCTCTCCGAATTGGGTAAAAAATGGCCTCTCCCAATCATAATCTCTGCCCGAGGCGTTTTGATCCCAGTTGTCCGAGAACCAGTAGTCCTTATCGACCACCTTCGCTCCAGAAAAATCGTTGGTCCCTGATAGAATTTTCTCACCACTAATAACGTCTTTCGCGTGATATAGGTATCGTTCGTTCCACCATGCCATTCTCCGTTGCATCCGGCATGTAGAGCACCATGTCGGCGGTGGAACTTCTATTTTTTTGTAAAAATCAAAATCTTCCGGATCAATCGTGAACTGATTCTTGCAGTTTTGGCATGCCCGAGTTTCTGAGTCCATAGATTAATCGTACCAGAGAATATGGAAATCATTATATCTCAGCCGCGGACTTCCGCATCTCATTTGTCTCATTTTGAATGACAGGGATGCCTAATCCTCCCATCTATCCCAGATCTCAGGAAAACTTTATACTGCTTGCATTGGCTGGGTTCCGAACCGAACCGGGCAGCAACTAAGCGAGAGCGAAGGAGTACTGAGGCCAATAGGCCGAATGTGCCAAATTTCAGAATTCGAATTTTTTACCAACAAAAAGTTATATTCCCTCGTACACTACGTCTTTTCTTTCCACTACGATTTTCCAACCCTTACGTTTCGCGGTGCGGTAAAGCTTTTGATTCGGATTGAAACAAATCGGCTTCTCTACCAATTCAAGAAATCGAATATCGGATTCCGTATCTCCCACTCCCACGGAACCGCGCAAGGTCAAATTTTCCTTCTCCACCGCTCTTTGGAGAACTTTTGATTTATCGAAAATAATATCCTCGTGCATCATGGCACCCGTGAACCTTCCCTTTCCATCCACTTCATACATCAACCCATACACTTTCGTGAATCCGAGATTCTTGCAAAACATATCCACCGCCGTTTTAGGAGAGTGGGAAATCGCAAGCACATAATACTTTTTCTTTTTTAATTCCCGCACAAGGTTGCGGGTATAGTGATACACCCGATTTTTATGGAGTGCCACTACCCTCTTTGCCACACGAAAAAAATCATCAAACCGCACTCCCTCCACATTGCGCCGGAATACCGTAACCACACTGGTAATATACGTTTCATAATCCCCCTTCCGATCAAGCCATTTCTGCTTATCCCGCGCATAGATATTCCGCACATCGGGAGTGAAAATCCCCTCGGCGATAAGCTCTTCGACAAGCTCAATCAAAAGACTTGAGCGAAAAATCGTCCCGTCGATATCAAATATGGCAACCTTTCTGCGCGGTGTATCCATAGCTCTATTTTACGTCATTCTCCACGCCACACCCAACTTTACAAAAAGCGCATCCCAAACGCATTAATCGACTCACTATTTTTCTTTTGTAGAATTTCCAAGAGACTGTTCAAGCGCTTCAAGGTTTCCGTCCACCACATCGTAGGAATTTGCATAATCCTCTTTTGCACCATTTTTGTGAAACTTAATTCCCGAATCTGTAAATTTGATGCCGGATGCGGTTGAGATGGAAACCACCACATCATCTTCTTTAATAGTATTTTCTGCACGCGCCTGCATCACGCAATTGAGCGCAACCGCGCTTTGCGGGCACACATTCGCACCCGCACGCATAAATCGCGCCCACGTTTTGAGAATCGCCTCCTCCTCGACGCTGTAAAACTTGATATTAAATTTCTCATAGAGCTTTTTTACTCTCGGGAAACTTACAGGGTCGTTAATATTCATCGCGCTTGCAACCGTATCTTTGAATGTTCCGGGAGCGTATTCCGTGAATTCGCTCTTTGCCCAGCGCGCAAGCGTATTTGCCGATGCGGACTGTGATCCGATTATTCCCGGAAGCTTATCAATCAACCCCAATTCTTTTGCGCGCAACAAACTATTAAGCAATGCCGCAAGATTCCCGCTATTGCCGATAGGAATTGCAATCCAATCGGGCACTTTCCAAGAAAAGTCTTGCAAAATCTCGAGTGCGATGGTTTCCTGTCCCACCACGCGCATATCGTTCTTGCTGTTCACTAATACATATTCCGGATGCGCCTTGGTAAATTCTTGGATGAGTTTCATACACCCATCGAATCCCTGCGGATGGCGAATCGCTTTTACGGTTGCACCGTGCGTCATCGCCTGAAAAAGTTGGGAATCGGAAACTTTTTCGTACGGCAAAAGCACCACGCAAGAAAGTCTGTCGCGCACATATGCCGCATACACCGCCGCGGATGCAGAAGTATCTCCCGTAGACGCACAGGAAATTCCTTTGATGCCAAGTTGGGGATATTCCTTTTGTAATCGCAACGCATCGGAAATCGCTACGGGCATTCCACGATCTTTAAAACTCTCGGAAGGCGCCTGCCCCTCCATTTTGATATACAAATTATTCATTCCCAACTCTTTTTTGAGCCATGCGGGAACTTCGAATAAATCCGTTTGTCCTTCGTTGAGGGATAAAATATATTCCTTGGGAAACCCGGGAAGAATAAAATCCCGCCATAACCATACTCCGGAATTATTGGGATACATCCTTCGCGATGCACCAAAACGAAGATCATTGAAATATGCTTGCGCATGCGCCCCGTCTCCCACTCTCGATTTCACAAAGTCCTCATCCCGTACCACCATCAGCAAATTGCCGCATTCGGGACATACGTATAAAAACCGGTCAGGGTCGAATTTTTTCTCGCATGCAATACATTGATGCCAGTAATGGAATTCCATAGCTCCCTAATCTAACCACAGAATGACAATTTGGAAAATCCGCTCACTACTCTTCTATTTTTGCGAGAAATTGATCCACGCCAAATCCCGGCGTTCTTAATTCGCCATACTCAAGCACCACATCGGCATAACGCTTATACATTGCGTTTCTACTTCGAAGAAGCTCCAGATAACATCGAGCCAATGCTTCCTGCGGAGACTCGTGTGGATGTGGAATATATCTATCACCCCAAATCACCGGCTTTGGTTCGAGAAGGTAATCCCGATACAATTTTTCCCGTAGACTTTCCGGGGCATCCAATGCTACCATCGTGCTCATACTCTTGAGTTTTTTAAAAATAACTTCTTCCGCATAAATACTGCTTCCGGTGGTATCGATGACAACATTTCCCCTACTATCCTGCAACATCAGAATCGCCTCGTTCATTGCCGAAGTTTCTTCTGCAAGATAGAGTGCCGCACATTCCTTGTACCGCGTTTCGTAGGGTTGACCCATCCAGCGGGCAACATCCTGAATACCTTTATACCCATTTGCTTGAAGATGAGGCGAAAGCCCCAACTCAATCCGATCATCACATGAAAAAGAAGTAAAACCGGCATTTTCAAACCTTTTTCTCCAAAAGGATTTCCCCACATTTGACATGCCCATAAGGGTAAGACTCATATTTTTCATACCTCCAGTGTAATGGTTTTAATAAAACACACAAAAAGCATACAGAAAAAAAATGTAACACCTCAAAAATTCTCCTTGCATATTCCCCAATTAGAGACTACGCTGTGTGCATATGAGCGACTTTAGAAAACCGAGAGAGTTTGGCGGGAATCGAGGAGAGAATAGATTTGGAAGAAGGAATTCCGATCGTCCGAGTTTTGGCAATCGACCCACGGGACCCTCTCGCAACGGAGGTGGAGATTTTCACCGTCCCGAGATGCACCGCGCGGTATGCAGTAAATGTGGAAACTCGTGTGAAGTGCCTTTTCGCCCCAATGGCAAAAAACCGGTGTATTGCAGTGAATGTTTCGGAAATACCACAAGGAGCACTCCTTCCGATAACTTTCAAAGAAGGGATTCAAACACTCCTTCTCCGGCACAGCCCCAGGCGAGAGACACAAGAATTGATGATTTAAAAGGACAGATGGACGCAGTGCAGTCAAAGCTTGATAAAATCCTCAAAATAATCGAGTCACACTCCCACTCTGTCGCTCCGATAATTGTTCCTGAAAAAGTTTCGGCTCCAAAAGAAGAAAAGAAGAAGGCAACCGCAGTCAAAAAATCTCCCGCAAAAAAGAAGAATTCATAGATTGCATCCTCACGTAAGGATATGCCGTATTTTGTGTATCTTATGGAATGTACGGACGGAAGTCTTTATACCGGCATTACGACCAACCTTGAAAGAAGGTTTGAAGAACACGTATCGCGCCACGGTGGAAATTATACTCGCGCTCATAAAGCGCGGAGGATTGTTTATACTGAAGAATATCCCTCGCGATCGGAAGCGCTGAAGCGCGAAGCGGAAATAAAAAGCTGGCAACGAAAGAAAAAACTTATGTTAATTAAAAAATAGTGCGGTGATATACTGAAAGGAAATGGCTCATATCCACGAAAAAATAGATTTCACCGCGAGCGCATACATCGTATACAAAAATACCGTGCTTCTCCGGAAACATGACAAATATGGCGCGTGGCTCGACGTCGGCGGGCACATTGAACCCGATGAAGACCCCAATCAAGCCGTACTCCGAGAAGTAAAAGAGGAGGTGGGTCTCGATGTAATACTTGCGGGAAAAATTCGCACGTTCGACAACGACTCCGAGACAGAACTCATACCCCCTCGCTTCCTCAATCGCCACCGCATCAACACCACGCATGAGCATATAGACCTCGTCTACTTTGCAACCAGCACCACCAACATCATCAGAGAAACCGACGGGCGGGAAAAGAGCGAAGAAATAAGGTGGTTCACCAAAGAAGAACTTCTCGACCCCAAGCTCCAAATCTGGGAACGGGTACGGTACTATGCGCTCACGGCACTCGAGGAAATAGCCGGAAAATAATATGGTAAAACTTTTTCTTATCTCCGGAATAATTGCGCTTGCGATTGCAATAGGACTCGCCATTGAACCCCGGCAAGTGGTTATCGCGCCCCCTCAAACAAATACCCAAAATACGGAAGAACTTGCAATTATCGCGGAGCAAATCCCCGCAACAGGCACGCAAAATCCTCCCGTTGCACTCCCGCTCGAAACCCTGCCGGAACCGCTTCCGGAAACAAAAATTCCACTCGCCGCAACCAAAGCATCCCTCATAGCGCCGGAGGAAATTCTTCAGGGAAACGTTGGAAGGATTACCACCGATGATGCGCCATTTCTCAAAAAAGTGGTTTTTGACGGTGTGGAGATTCCGACATTCGTGTACGCCGGAAAACCCCGCACATTCATCGCAATAGACCTCGCCAAAAAACCGGGGACGTATGACTTGAAAACCACGCTTACGAACGGCGAAACCATTTCGAAAAAAATTGCGGTGATAGAACGAAAAAAACCACTCGTAGAAGAAGTTTCTATTCCAGAAAAGATTGGCGGGAATACTGAAGTAGGACAAAACAATTATTTAACCTCGATGAATGAGGCAAATACTGATATTAAAAACATCGTTACCGCACATGCAATCACTTGGACGCAAGAATTTATCCCTCCCCTTACCAACATCACGATTACCAATCCTTATGGATATGGGGTAAGCACCGGCGCGTATGTTATTCCTCATAAAGGTACGGACTTTAAAGCGGCAGTGGGAACAAAACTTGTCGCAATGAACAGTGGCGTGGTAAAAATTTCAAAAAACTACCCTTTCTCATACGGCAATATGGTAGTGATAGATCACGGACTGGGAATCGAGACACTGTATCTCCACCTTTCGCGAATGGATGTAAAAGTTGGAGATGCTGTTGCGCGAGGACAAACTATCGGACTCTCGGGTGACACGGGCTACGTCTCGGGACCTCATCTCCACTTGAGCATAAAAGTAGGCGGCATTTCGATTGACCCGATGCAGTTTTTAAAATTGTTTAACCCGTAGAAATAAAAGAAGCCTCACTCATCGTTAGACAAGCAAGGCTTCCCATGTTTTTTTGCCTCATTGCATCAGTGCGTGATTCACTTCGCCTTAATGGTGCGAACTTTCACCTCTTGCGCCGCAATGACGATGATAACAGGCTCCTCCCACGGATGATTAGGAACAATACCCTCGTTTATCACCCTTTCGAGAAGCTTCGCGTCTCCCGGAATGGAAAACTCCACCTTCACAGACTGGAAACTTGCAAGTTTCCTGATTTCACCAGAAGTGGGCGTAGAACCCTCAAGCGGGCGAAATTGCTCGACGCCGGGAGCGGACGACCATGCAACGGAGTCGTAATTTCCATGACGCAAGGCCGAGACCTTTATAACGCCTTCGATAAGCCGACTCGCATGTTCCGGCGATACAAATGTGGCGACACGATATACAGAAGAGAATCCGACCTTTTTAGTGCTCATAACTTACTCCGATATGAATATACGGTTGGTTCCGTATTTATGTTGTTAATAGACCCGAAGCGGCAATAGTACTATTTGCGATTCATATTTGCAAGACCTTATATAATCACAAATAAAAAAACCAGGGACGATTATGGTAATCGTCCCGGTTGGATTGATGGTTCTTTGTTTAAGTCTCACAACTAGGAAATCCCCCCCAACTTTTAGGTCTTTCTAAACTTTGAATCCCCACGCGCTTATCACACGAGGGTGTGCCATAGTATAAGCTTGCATGCCTATCCTTATAAGTACACAAAACAGGAAAACCGTTACGAAGACAAATTCGCGGGGAACGCCTTGAAAGTTTTGGCACCTTATGTCGTGAGGCATTGGCAATTATATTATGATGTCGTAACACAGGAAAAACTGAAGCATGGACAATACATTCAAAAACAGTGTATGAAAACCTTCCCTCACACGCAAGCTCCCGTAGAGATTCAATATGTTTCATATCCATACAAGCTCTTCCATCTTCAACATTAGTCGCAATATAAGGACCATCGGGAACCTGTACAAGATTGCGAATCTTCCCCGCTTCAAGATCATTCCAACCTCTTACTCCATCATCCCACACCAAAAAAGACATAAGACGACTTAAATCGAGCGGGTCGGGTCGTCTCGGGACAAGGAGAGTGAGTCCTTTTTCGGGTACGAATTCAGCAAGGCGGCGGAGTTCATCTTCGTCACCTAATCCGATGTCAACCCAAAACGCAATTTGATGATAAAAAAGTTCGCGTGGGGTTGGGACGAACAAAGATGGTGAATGAGAAATTATTATCTCTTCATACTGCTCAACGGTAATTATGGGAAATGCTTTCATATCTAATCATCTAAATTTTTCAAATCCATTAAACTGCGCTAAAACTAGCAAGAAAAAGGTTATGCTGTCAACAAAAATAAAAGAAGCCTCACTCATCGTTAGACAAGCAAGGCTTCCCATGTTTTTTTGTGCCATCACAGAGGCTACTCCCCCGCTTCGGCAAGTTGAATTTCTCCGAGAATCAATTCGTGATCCACTTTTGGTATCAGCGGTGTCGGTTGCCCGATGGGGGTGTTGGCGGCAAGCGGCGAATATCTCCAACTCACATCGTCCGTGCCTAGATAGGCATTTAGCCTCTCTGTTACACCTGGGAAGAATGGTGCGGTAAGACGCCGTAAGGCGTCCGCCACCTCCATGCACACTTTGAGTGTTTCGGCGACGTGCGCCTTGTTGCTCTCGATGTTTCTCCATGGCGCGCGGTGCTCGATATAGACGTTTGCCTTCCGTGAGAAGTTGAGAATACTCACCAGCGCTTGCCTCAATTCTCCCTTTTCGATGAACGCCCCCACTTCTCTTAACGCAGTGGGTGATGCCATCCAAAGAACAACACTTTCATCGCTTACCGGCACACCACTATTGGGCACGGCACCGAAGTACCGATGCGTCATCGAAAACGTGCGGTTCCAGAAGTTCCCGAGATTTCCAACCAAGTCGGCATTCACCCGTGCTTCGAAGTCATCCCACCGAAATGTACTGTCTTTGCTTTCCGGCGAGTTGAGTGTGAGGTAGAACCGGATTGCGTCCGGATCGAATTTTGCAAGCGCATTCGGCAACCAAATGCCGATATTCTTGCTCTTCGAAAGCTTCACGCCTCCGAAGTTCAAGAACTCGCTTGAGATGATTCTGTTCGGGAGGTGAAGCCCGAGCGCCATGAGCATCGCCGGCCAAATGATGGTGTGAAACGGAATATTATCCTTCCCGTGCACGTAATAGTGCACCGCCTCCGGATTATCCCACCATTCGCGCCACGCTTCGGGAAGCCCTTCGGTTTGAAGGGACGCCCATTCGCGCGAACAAGACAGGTAGCCAATCACCGCTTCAAACCACACATACATCACCTTCTCGGTGAACCCTTCAACCGGCACCGGAATACCCCATGAGAGGTCCCGCGTAATGGGCCGGTCTTCGAGTCCCTTGGTAAGCCACGCCTCGGTAATTTTCACCGCGTTTTCCCGCCATCCTTCTTTTGACTTCTCCTTCCACTCCGCAAGATGTTTTTGAAACGCGGGCAGATGGAGATAAAGGTGTGTCGAAGGTTTCCAGACCGGTGTTGCGCCACACGTTCTGCAATGGGGCGCGATAAGATCATGCGGGGTATGAAGATGCCCGCATGTATCACACTGATCACCACGCGCACCTTCCACCCCACACTTTGGATTCGGACATTTTCCTTCAATAAACCGATCAGGAAGCGTGCGATTACAGGTGTCGCACCGCGCCTGCTGTTCTTCACGCGTAACCATGTGGCCATCCGCATGAAGCTTCGCAAACACTTCTTGTGCTACTCCCTTGTGGAAGGCACCCATTGTCTTTGAGTACAACGAGTAGCTGAAACCGAGTTTCTTGACGAGCGTTTCCACAATCTCATCGTGGTACTGACCCGCCACTTCTTCCGGTGCTCTTCCTTCTTTGTCCGCGGTCACAAGAATCGGGGTGCCGTGGCAATCACTACCGGAGACAAAAAGCACATCGTCTCCATTTGCACGGTGATACCGCGCGAGCACATCCGCCGGCAGTAATGCCGCGACGTGCCCCAAATGCAGCGAGCCATTGACGTATGGCCATGCCGCCGCAACCAATACCTTTTTTTTCATACTGATTCCTCCATATTAACTTGTTAAGGTCGTGCTGACGGCACGATTTTTCTTTTAAAGAACGCACACGCGTCCCCATTGAAAAACCGCCGAAGCAAGGAATGACTGGGATGGGACTTGAACCCACAACCGGGTACTTATGAAGCACCTGCTCTACCTTGAGCTACCCAGTCATTGCGAAGCAAACGTATCACAAAATACCATCGCCAACAAGCGGAATGAGAGAACGCCCAACCCGAAGGTTGAGCGTTCAATGATTCTGAAATCCAAACAAACCACATGTCTAGACCGCGACTAGATCGGCATTCCGCGTGACCCTTGATGCCCATGGCGCCGGAGCTTCCGGACGGTAGTGCCGGAACTGACCCATCCCGGCACCGATCTCTGTCCCGAGACTGTGGAACTGGTACACATCCAATCCTCCTTGCGCGCAAATTTGCTCGAACGCATGGTGATTGGCGGATTCCGCGAAACCCGTCTCGGAGACAGGCGAGAATCGTGACAGGCGTAGTCGGACAGGTAAACCGTTCAATAGTCCGACTAATTCTTCGGCATGCGCTTCCGCATCGTTGACGTCCTTGAGCAGGACATAATTTAGGACAACCCTCGTTCGGAGGGTGTCCGCGTATTCCACCGCGGCGGCGAGCACTTCGCCAATCGGGTATTGCCGTGTGATTGGCATCAGTTCCGTTCGCAGCTCATCGTTCGGCGCATGGAGCGACACCCGAAGCTGGAGGTTCGTCATGCGAAGACCCACGAGTTTGCGAATGCCGGGAGCAATCCCGACGGTCGAGATGACAACCCGCATGTCGGGAGAAATGTGCTCCAACGCACTTTTCACCGCGCTGAAATTCAGCAACGGTTCTCCCATTCCGGTGAAAGAGACCTCGAGGCCTCGCGCCGGATATTGCGTATCGCCGAGCATCCCGTTGACTTGAAGGATAATCTCGTCGCCAGTCAGATTGCGTACGATTCCCTGCAAACCCGTGGCGCAAAACGCACACTTCATCGCGCAACCGATTTGGCTGGAGATGCACAGCGAATCGTACTCACGAGTTCTGAACTGGAGGTGAGCGCTTTCGACCGTATGTCCGTCACGGGTAGCCCAAACGTACTTTGTTACTACGCTACTTTCGGCTTTTGCCTGTAAGGACATTCGGCTCGCCGTATTGTTGATGTTATGCCCGCCGATGGTTTCCATCGAACGAGCGTTTCGCATGCCCATAGCATGCCCGTCTAGAATACATGTGGTATTCATAATTGTTAACGTACTGCGTACGACTCCCTTTATGAAGAATGATTTCCTATGGGGTCGCGCGTGCAACCCTCACAGCGTCTTACGACATTCATAATAAAGAGCCGTATAGAAATAATAGGAGTGCTTATAGAAAAGCGCAAACATGGAAACTGTGTGTATCTCGGATATCCTTTATAAATAGCTCATTACCGAACAAAAAAGCTATGTATAACAGCTGAAATGGCAAGCCGGCTAACCCATAAACATAGATTAGCCGACAAGGCATTATTTTCGAACATAATTCAGTTCTTCGACAGAGCGGTAACCGCTATTCACAAATGATTTTTCATGCGCCCAAGCATAAATGCATGATCCCTCGGGTCGTACTTGCGCATGTAATATCGACATCTCAACTCTCTTCTCTCAATTACTCTGGGACGAGCGCATAAGCTGCAAAACACGAATGGATACATCCTAAAAAAATCTGCAGATACGCGATCCCGAGAAAGGACTGCCGAATACTGGTGGCAACATTTACTTGCACACTCATCGCACACAGCTTCGTTTGGAGATAATTTATAGGAGTAATCCAACATTGCATCGCCACATTGTTTGCAACGAATTCCGCCCGTAACAACAACCGCCCGTTTTCCTTCAAAATCAGTTTCACCAAGAAAAACCAGCTTTCTACCACCATAGCGAGCAGTATTATTAAGATCATCAAGCACTTTTTCATCATCTCTCGTACTCCCGCACAGAAAGATAATGCGCCCTTGTTGCCTCAATTTCGAAAAAGCTTCTCTAAAAACCTCTTCATTATTGAATGTAGCAGTGGTAATTTTCTTACCATCAGTTATAACAGTGCCAATTGAGTTCGAATTCAAACTGCAAAGCTCTAAACTGACTTCGTTAAAAGAACCGCCACAAGGATTCTGAAAAAGAACCCAGAGAGATTTCTCACTACCAGTTACATTGTTCACACACATCCATGAGATATGCTTAATCGAATCTCCCGGCTTGAGTACCTCAACAACAGCGATAATATCTTCAGCCTCACCCGTTTCAATCGGCACCAATGTATAAGTCGCCGTTTCTTCATCACAGATAATTTTCATAACATAATTCCTTTTTGAAATTTTCAATTTGCGCAAACGGTGAAGAATTGAGTGTAGCAAGCAGAACATCAAATGACAACCAGCTACAAGAGAATAAAACGCCAGACTTAGCAACCCCGTTGACACACCAAAAAAAAGTACTATTATCCCCTTACAATCCTTATTGTACGCACCGCAAGGTGCTGCGTGAATCAACTTTGTTGATTTCGTAGGAAATTATTTCTTTACAAGAAGAGTTGCAACGTTTAGTTCATTCAAAACTTATGAGTACTCCAAGTACCCAAGACGGGCATGCTATGGGCATGCGAAACGCTCGTGTTGTGGCGGTTGAATTCGTCACGCCCGGGCATCCAGATAAGGTCTGCGATCAAATTGGAGACAGTATCCTTGACGCCGCAATCACTCAAGATCCACTTTCGCGAGTTGCCCTTGAGACAACCGGCGGACATGGTCTCGTGATGGTAAATGGCGAGATGACTACCAAAGCCGACCTCGATATTGTTAGCATCGTGCAAAGAAAGTATGCCGAAATTGGACATGACCGTTCCATCGAAGTACTCCTTCGCATCGTTCAGCAGTCTCCGGACATTGCACAGGGAGTTGACGACTGTGCTGCCGCTGGCAAAGACAGCGATGAACAAGGAGCGGGAGATCAGGGAGTCATGGTGGGTTACGCCATCGGTGGCGAGGCAAACTTCATGCCGCAGGCATATAACCTCGCAAAAGCGCTCACTGACCGACTAACGGAAGTGAGAGTTCGAGGGATTCTCCCTCACGTAAAGGCTGACGGCAAAAGCCAGGTCACTTTGGTGAACGGCGTTGTCACTCGCGTGACCATCGCCGCACATCACAGCGACACAGTCGGGCTTGAACAACTGCGCGCAGATATTCTCAAAGATGTCGTGCAGGTGGTCATCCCCGGAATCAACGGCGACGCTGTCACCATCAACGGCACCGGAAAGTTCGTGCAAGGCGGTTTCGAAGCTGACGCGGGAACTACCGGTCGCAAATTGGCAGTGGACAATTATGGTCCTCTGGTTGAAATCGGCGGCGGATGCTATTCGGGAAAGGATCCTTCGAAAGTGGATCGGAGTGCGGCATATTTCTGCCGGATGGTGGCAAAGGCCATTGTTGCGGGAGGCCACGCGAACGAAGCAGTCGTGAAGGTGGGCTACGCCATCGGCGTCGCAAAACCGACATTCCTGTCGGTGCTGACTCCTCTTGATGGAGAAGCGGCCGAAAAATTCGAAGCGCATGTGCTGTCGAAGTTCGATTTTCGGCCCAAAGCCATCATCGAACGTCTCGGGCTCCGGAAACCCGACGGCTGGTGCTATGCCGACACTGCCGCAGCGGGTCACTACGGGGATGACCGGTTCCCGTGGGAAAAAGTGGTGGAGATCTAAAGATCTCACAGGGTAGGAAGGGGTACCCAGTATGTTTTTAACAAAAAAGTGCCTTCGCTCACGCGAAGGTACTTTAATTTTCCCACTAATTTCTCACATGGGAATGCCTCAACTCCTTTTCAAAAATATCTTCAACATCTCAACCTCTATTCCAATCTGCGAATGAAGCGGGGAAGGAAGCTGGTCTAACGCGAACCATCCTATTTCGTCTATCTTCTCCGGGTCACCGTTCTTAACTTTTGCAGGGTCAACCAACACCCAATGCATGTTTTTTACCCAATGAGTAGACAATCCGTTGTGCGTGCGGAGTACATTTTTTGTAGTCACATATTCGATTTCAAGCGGTACCACGCCGTATTCCTCCAGAACCTCGCGTGCCACCGTGTCTTCAAACGTTTCGCCAAATTCCATCGCTCCTCCGCCACAATCCCATACATCCTGTTCATCGCGACACTTTTTGCTCCGCTTGTGCATAAGTATGCGCCCTTCCGTGTCATAGCACCAAAACACGCAGTTCACACCGATATAATCAACACCGCGCTTCATATCCCGCTTTTGATATTCCGGAGATTTCTGATCGGGAATCATGGCTATTCAACCCTCTTCGACTGATGCTCTTTCAAAAATCCTGAAAATCCCTTTATCATCTCCAACGGCACCGTGAATACTACTGTGTTTGACTGATCCGAAGAGATATCATTGATGGATTGCAATGTGCGAAGGTGAAGCGCTCCGTCCACCGCAGAGAGTATCTTTGCCGCTTCCGCCATGTTTTGAGCCGCGGCAAGCTCCCCTTCTGAATTGATAATAACCGCGCGTTTTTCCCGTTCCGCTTCCGCTTGTTTCGCAATCGTTCGCTCCATGTCCGCCGGTAAACTTACATCTTTAAGCTCCACATTACTCACTTTAAGTCCCCATTCATCCGTCTCTTTGTCCACGATTTCACGAATTCGGTCAGCAAGCTTTTCCCGATTTGCCAGAAGTTCATCTAAACTTACTTCCCCCACGATGTTCCGCATGGTAGTTTGTGCAAATTGAGAAATTGCATAGTAAAAATCCTGCACTTCAAGAATCGCTTTTTCCGCGGACTGCACACGATAATAAATCACCGCGTTTACCGTGACCGATACATTGTCGCGCGTGATTGCTTTTTGATCCGGCACATCCACGGCTTTGATACGCATATCCACCTTCTGATAGCTTTGAAACACGGGAATTACGATCCGCCATCCCGGCTCCATTACATTACTGAAACGCCCCATCGTAAATTTCAAACCACGTTCATACTGATTCACCTGTCGCAAGCTTGCAATCAGAAGCACAACAATTATTGATATATATATCTCCATAAGTGTATTATACCATATATAATTCATCCTTATCATGCAATTCCACCACACCTCCTTAAGCGTCAGCAATCTTGAAACAAGCCTTATATTTTATACAACCATGCTTGGTTTTAAAGAAATTAAGCGATTTGAGCGTCCCGACCTGGGAGGCAAAGCGACACTACTCGAACTTGGCGGATATCATCTTGAACTTTGGCAATTTGACGCGACAAAACCAAACAAGGACGATTTTTCCGACCTCCACACGCGTGGCATTAAACACCTCGCGTTTCGCGTGGAAAATGTCGAGCATGTCTATCACACACTTACCGCACAAGGCATTACCGCTACGGAACCAAAACAAGGCTCTATGGCAAAATATATTTTTATAAAAGATCCCGACGGTTTTCCCATCGAAATTCTTGAAATGCTCAACTGACAACTTTTATCTATGCACCTTCTTCGCACCAATAAAATGTACGAAAAATATGTTCGTTTTATACATAAAGGCGGTCTTCGCGAAGAATGCGTGCTTTGCACAAAAAAACCGATTAAGTCCTTCCGTTATTGGCGCATTATTATGAATGATTTTCCTTATAACAGAATCACCAACATTCATCATATGATAGTCCCGAAACGGCACACCGTAGAAGCAAAACTCACAAAGAAAGAGAGGGAAGAACTCCAAAAATTGAAAATGAGGTATGTGAGCCCGAATTATACTTTTATTATGGAGGCATCCCATAAAGACAAGTCCATCCCCTCACACTTCCATCTCCATCTTGTGGTGATTAAGTAAGAGGAAATAAAACTTCCTTAATCCCCGCCATCGCATCAATCACCAATTGAATATGCTCGGCGCGATTGACTCCTAACTCGGCAATTCCCTGCTCAATATCTTCACGGCTTACTTTCGCCGCGAATCTTTTTTCCTTAAGCCGTTTTTCAACCGATTGCACATTGAGACTTGCGAATTTATCCGGTTTCATATGCGCAATCGCCATCACAAACCCGCAAAGCTCATCCACCGCAAACAGGCATTTTGCGGCATTGGTATCACGTGGTACACCCGAATATAGTGCGTGCCCCAGAATAATCCGCATTACTTCTTCCGGATATTCCTTTTCACGTAGAATCTTCTCTCCTTCAAACGGATGTCCCGTTCTTGCATCCGCATCGGGCTTGCCCGCCATAGCTTCAGCGACGGCGGGAACGGGGTACTTCTCATAATCAAAATCATGGAGTAGCCCGCAGATACCCCACAACTCCTCATCCTCGCTATATTTTTTCGCATATGCGCGCATGGCGGCTTCAACCGACAAACAATGTTTACGCAAACTCTCCGACTGAACATATTCGGCAAGAAGCTTCCATGCTTCATCGCGATTTGGAATCATACAATCATTGTACCCATAATAACCGTATTACGGCAATTTATTTAGCAATATCTAAGTAACGTATTACAATGGTAAATATGAGATATGCGATAAAACTCGTCATAATTGTCATTGTTGCCGTCAGCGCATATTGGATATTCGGCAAAAGTTTTCATAGTGCAAAAAATACACTCGACTTCCGCAACGCAACATACGTCATAGACAATAATCCCCTGACACTTACCAATGGAGTGTCGGAACAGGAAGCGGCGTCCGGCTCCGCAACAAAAGTCACCACTAAAATATTCGGTGAACCAGCATATGGGGACCTGAATAACGACAGTATCAATGATGCCGCGCTGATAATGGTGCGTGATGCCGGCGGGAGCGGTACATTTTACTATGCAGTAGCACTTCTTGATGAGAGCGAAAATGCCGCACAAGGAACCAATGCCGTTCTTCTCGGAGATCGCATTGCACCGCAAAACATTGAAATTTCAAATGGGCAGATTATTGTACATTATGCCGTTCGTGCACTCGACGAACCCATGAGTACACAACCTTCACTCGGCATTTCCAAACATCTTCTCATAGACGGAAACACGCTTGAAGAAGGGAAGCGAGTAGTATTCAACTGCGCCGATGAGAAATCGATAGTCGCGATATTTCATCCCGACAACGACACACAGGTGGAATTAAAGTTAAGTGATGGACGAGAATTAAACGTACCTCATGCTATTTCCACATCCGGAACACGCTATGCAAATAAAGATGGAAATTTTATATTCTGGAATAAAGGAAATGACGCCACAATACAGGAACATGGCAAAGAGACTTTCCGTAACTGCACTATTTCACAATAGTTTCGGTACACCGCACGGGAAAAACCATTACCAATGTTTCGTCCTATCACCACATATATTTCCCGCACGACATACACCGCATGCGTAATTTCCGGAAGTCAAAATGGGCAGAAAATAGGATTCCCCACGCTTAACCTTGTCATCCCGAAAAATTTTACCGAACCTCACGGTATCTACGCAGGATGGGTATACATAAACACAGTGCGTTATCGGGGCGCATTCCACTACGGTCCCATTCCCGTATTTCAAAAAAAGGATTCGTCACTTGAAGTGTTTGTTCTTGACGCGAACCTTACATCGCCTCCCGCACAAATTTCATTTGAGCTCGTGGGAAAAATTCGCGCTATCGAGAATTTTACCGACACGGACGCACTGAAAGAGCAGATAACACAAGACGTATCCGCGGTACGCATCATACTGCAATAACATCGCCTCTTCTCCGCATGATACAATACACATATTGAATAATCCGATATCGGACAAGGAAAAAAAGAAAAAAATATCCCGAATGTCGCGCATCTGGCGCATGCTCGGACCCGGATTCATAACAGGTGCCGCGGATGACGATCCCTCGGGAATTGCCACATATTCGCAAACCGGTGCACAGTTCGGATACGGACAACTCTGGATGATACCGCTTCTTTACCCGCTCATGACTGCGGTGCAAGAAGCATGCGCCCGCATCGGCGCCGTAACAAAGAAAGGTATTGCCGCGGTAATACGAGAACATTACAGTCGACGCGTACTTGCGGTTGCGGTAACTCTTATTGCCGTTGCAAATACCGTAAATATCGGCGCAAATCTTGGGGCAATGGCAGAATCCACTCGGCTACTTCTTCCGATTCCGTTTACCGTTGTAATACTTTTCTATACCGTAGTAATTCTTTTTCTTGAAATATTTTTGGCATATCCCATATATGCAAAAGTACTTAAATGGCTCGCATTCAGTCTGTTTGTCTATCCCGCCACTTTATTTCTTATCCACGCGCCATGGGGAGAAATCATCCGCGCCACTTTTATTCCTCACTGGGAATTTGGATTTGGATTTATATTCATCCTTACCGGAATCATAGGCACCACCATCTCTCCATACATGTTTTTCTGGCAGGCATCGGAGGAAGTGGAAGAGATACAAGATACGCAACGAACGCGTCTTTCTCAAAAATTTTTCAATACGCTCCGCATCGACAATGCCATCGGCATGTTTCTCTCACAACTCATCGCATGGTGCATCATCGTCGTTACCGGAACAGTACTTCATCAAAACGGGGTGACTGACATTGCCACCGCCGCCGACGCCGCACGGGCACTTGAACCGCTTGTGCAGACATTCCCTCACTCGGGACTTATTGCACAGCTTATTTTTGCAATAGGTATCGTAGGACTCGGACTCCTTGCAATTCCTATTCTTGCCGGATCTGCCGCCTACGCCATGGCAGAAGCCTTCAACTGGCGAGAAGGACTTTCACAAAAATTCCGCGATGCGCACGGGTTTTACGGAATAATTATAGTCGCAATGATTCTTGGTCTTTGCATTAACTTTATCGGCATCGACCCGATGAAAGCGCTTATTATCACCTCCGTTATCAATGGAATATTCGCCATACCCCTTCTTCTCCTTATTGCTTTTATTGCTCGCAGTAAAAAAATAATGGGAGTACATCGAAGCGGTATGCTCTCCAATGTATTGCTATGGATTACCATTCTATGCATTATTTTTGCGGCGATTACTATGGTCGTGATGTTCGGAACATAGTATGATGTGATTTGACGGATAGGAAACAATCTGATACAATTTTCGTACATATTTCATCGCATCCCGTTGCAGTCTCGTGGGGTGCGATGTCTGTTTTATTATGAAAATACTTACCAACGTACACCATCGAGTCTTGGCGGGTATCAATCAAGTGGTCTCTTCTTTTGCGTCATATACACAACGCCAATCCTCTCCCGTTGAACTCGTAGGTGTGGTGCTTGAATCGGATTCCCGCATATCATCGAAAAACTCGAAGAAATCTTCCATTCCTTGCATTACTCTGCGTACACCACAACCTGATTTCTCGGATCTTCTTGCGCGCAGTGAAAGCCTCGAGGACTTCGCGGAAGGGTTTCGTCCTATTATAGAAATGTATATGGATGTTATTCGCACCTCGCGTCCCGACGTAGTTCTCTTGAATGGAACATACTACCTTCCATGGTGTCTTATGACTGCGGCCGCGGCATCAAAAACGCCGATGATACTTCATTATCACGGATCCATCACTAAAGAAACCGAATATTGGAGGGAATCAGAAAGGCGCGAACTCATGCGGTCTATGGAACGTTCTTTCCTTCGTCCCGGTATGAGATATATTTTCCCTTCCGCGCACGCGAAGCAGGTAGTGGAAGAAGATGTTCACGGCACACCACTTCCCGACTCTATAATAATTCCCAATCCTATCCCAAAACAATTTTTTAAGGCAACATCCGTAAAAAGTAAGAAAAATGTGGGGGTGGTAAGCCGTTGGGCGCAAATAAAAAATATTGATTTTGTAAAAAAGTTTGCGAAGCTCAATGCTCGCCGGGGAGCTCCGCTTATTATCAGTGCGATCACCGACCTTGCCAATTCGGCCCCCATTCGGCAAGAGCTCGAAGGATTGGTGAAATTTCTCCGTCCGCGTACCAATGAAAGACTTGCCGAATTTTATGCACGCATGGCAATTGTTCTTTGTCCTTCTCACTTTGAAACATATGGCAACGTAGCCCAGGAATCCGTAGCAACCGGAACTCCCGCGTTAGTAAATCGCAACATGGGAGTTGCGGAAATATTTCAACGCATCGGACTTGATCGTTTGGTAGTGGATTTTGCCTCCACCGCCACCATCCATGACACTGTTGAAGACGTTGCAAAACAAGCAATAAGCAACGAAGAACGCAGGAATCTTGAGAATGAAGCGGGAGCAGAAGCCATACACAAACGTCTCATGTCCTACTTTACATCAAGGTAAGATTCCCTCCTCATAAATACAGATCTCACTATCCATTTTCTTCCCTCCTCGAACACAAGGAGTGTGCCCGCCATTATTACAATAACCGTCCACTCTGTTGCGCCAAGTGGAACCGTGTGAAGTAATTTTTGAAACGTCGGATGATAAATGGCGACAAGCTGGAGCGCAATAGTGCTTACTGTAGCTCCCACGAGAAAACGATTTTCAAAAAAACCGGAGAACGCTGAACGATGCGTGCTTCTGCAATTCCATGCGTTAAACCACTGGAATACTGCAAGCGTAGTGAGCGACACGGTGAGCGCTTTTGCGGAATCGAACTTAAGATAACTCGAGAAAATAAGGAGTGTGCCTCCGGCGATAATCACTCCCATAAATACCATTCGCAACGCCGCATGCTTATCAAGTATAAAACGCGATGGCTTACGGAAACCGCGCACAAGTAGATTTTTTTCTTTGGGTTCCATTGCAAGCGCGACATCAAGGAATCCATCGGTAACAAGATTTAACCAAATAATCTGCGCGGGGAGAATCGGCAACGGTAATTGAAGTGCAAGCGATCCTATAATTACCAATACCTCCCCCGTGCTTGTAGAGAAAAGGTAGAGTACCACTTTCTGTATCGTTCGATATATGCTTCGTCCTTCTTCTACGGCTGAAATAATATTTCCAAAATTATCGTCCAGAAGCACAAGATCAGATGCCTCCTTCGCAACTTCCGTACCTATGATTCCCATTGCAACGCCAAGATCCGCAGCGGCAAGCGAAGGCGCGTCGTTTACCCCATCTCCGGTCATCGCTATAATTTCTCCTCTCTTTTTAAAAATTTCTATGATGCGCAATTTTTGCCCCGGCGTTACGCGCGCGAATACACTTACCGTATCAAAGCGCCGTAAAAGCTCCTCCTCGGGAAGTTCATCCAGTTCTTTTCCGGTAAGTACTTCTTCCCCAGACTTAAGTATCCCCGCTTCTTTTGCAATAGCATGTGCGGTTATTTTATGATCTCCCGTAATCATCACTACACGAATCCCCGCATGTTCGGCGCGAAGCACCGCATCTTTTACCGACTCCCGCAGTGGATCACGCATCGCGAAAAATCCCACGAACACAAGCGGAGGCACTACACCGTTTTCTATATTTAACATTGCACGTTCACGCATTGCGCACGCAAGTACTCGATATCCTTCTCCGGAAAGTTTTGCGAATGTATTTTCTATAGTTTCCCGTTCTTTTACGCCTATCTTTTTAGCCCCTTCCTCGGTCCATATCCGATTAGAAAGTTCCAATACCTGCTCGGGAGCCCCTACTACCGTCAGTAAGTTTTTTTTGTTCCACTCGTGGATCGTAAGGTGATATTTGGTCGAATAATCGAAAGGTATCTCAAAACGAAGATGGGCCTCTTCTTCTATATCCTTGTACCCTATTTTTTTTCCGAACACTCCAAGCGCCGCTTCCGTAGGATCCCCGGATACTTTCCATAGTTTTTCCGACTCGACATACATCGCCGTTGCATTTGTACAAAGTGAAGCGATACGCCCCATAAGCATCAACGAAGGATGGTTTAGCGGCTCAAGGATTTCTCCATCACGCGATACGTCTCCTTCGGGTTCATATCCGTTTCCCGTAATATGGTAGGTAATTCCGTCTATGTGAACTTTTTCAATCACCAATTCATTTTTCGTCAAAGTCCCCGTTTTATCGACTGCAATGATTTTTGCTTGCCCCAGTCCTTCTACCGCTTGAAGTTTCTTTACCAGTACCTGTCGCTTTGACATACGCCACACACCCGACGCAAGCACTAATGTAAGCACGATGGGAAGTCCTTCGGGGATAACGGAAACCGCAAGCGATACCACCGTCGCAAGCATCTGCGCCGCGGATTCTCCCCTCCACACACCAAACCAAAACAGCGCGACACTGAGTACAAACACCGCAATAATAATAGAGTTGGAAAGTGATGCAACATTTCTCTTAAGAGGTACGTCGGTATTGACAGAAACTATTTCTTTGGAAATCTTTCCTATTTCCGTGGAAATTCCTGTCGCCACCACTACCGCCTTCCCCATGCCCGCAACCACATTGGTGCCTCTCCATACCATGTTGCGGCGATCCGAAACAGACGCCGTTGAATTTGAGAGCGTATCCGAAACTTTACCGACAGGAACCGACTCCCCTGTAAGAGTAGATTCGTCTACGCGCAATGATTTCTCGAAAAAAATTCGAGCATCGGCAGGAACTTTTTCTCCTTCGTGAAGCACAATTACATCACCGGGAACTGTTTCGCTGTCCGAAATAATATATACCTTTCCCTCACGCACCACCGTTGCGGATCCGCGAATATATTGTCGCAATGCACGAAGCGTATTTTGCGCCTTTCCTTCCTGAATTGACCCTACTACGGCATTGAAAACAAGCACTACGCCGATAATTATCGCGTCTGCCGTCTCTCCAATATATAAAACCACCAATGCCGCGGCTAAAAGAATATAGATGAGAGGACTTGCAAATTGAGCGAAGAAAATACTTACCAGCCCGCGCGCTCGCGGCTCGGGTAAGGCATTCGGTCCTACTTTTTTTATGCGTTCATCAACTTCGCTCGCATCAAGCCCTGATTCGCGTGAATGCAATTCTTCAAATACTTTTTCAAACGAATAGGTATGCCATGAATCACTCATATATCCGTAATTACCTTATAATAATAAGAAACAAGACCACGAGCGCGATACGATAGACACCGAACACTGCAAGTGAATGTTTCCGAATATATTCCAAAAGAAATCTAATACTTATGATGGCAGTGACAAAGGACACTACGGATCCAATAGTAAGTATGTGCATATCCGAAAATGAAAAGGTGTGAATATTTTTTACCAAATCAAAACCTGTCGCCGCAAGCATAGTGGGAACCGCAAGAAGAAAGGAAAACTCCACTATCGCTTCGCGACGCACACCAAGAATCATCCCTCCTACAATCGTTGCCGCCGCACGGGAAACACCGGGGATCATTGCAATCGCCTGAAAAAACCCGATTCCTACTGCGGCACGATAGCTGATATCATTTATATTTTCTACCGTTTTCCTCCCTGCAAAAAAACGTTCAAACACAATAAGCAATACCCCTCCTATTGCAAGTGCCCAAAGCACCACCTCGGTATTTCCGATAAGATATGTTTTTACGATTTTATAAAATATCAAACCGAGTACTCCGGTAGGAATAAATGCAATTATTATCTTTTTAAGCAATGCGCGATTACATAATTCTCGCCAAAACAATACAATAACCGCCGCGATTGCTCCGCTTTGAATTGCAATTTCGAACGTTTTTGTAAAGTCAGACTGTACAATCCCCAATATATCGGAAACAAGTATCAAGTGAGCCGTGGATGAAATCGGAAGAAATTCCGTAAACCCTTCCACAATTCCCAATAACAACGCCGAAAATCCTGAAATCATATTCTGATTCTACCATACGTTCCATTATTATTGATTTTATTCCGTCACTCTCAACGTAGTAGAAAAACCCTTCTTATAAAAAAGAAAGTTCTCGGAAACCACATTCACGCATATCGTATTAATCCTTATTTTTTAGTACTACTCGCCGTAGCGGATGTAGAAGTAGCAACATCAGGGACATTCTCGGAGGAAGTTTTTTGAAGAGTTTCCGCGATACCCATTTTCCATTTTCCATCCTCCTGTATAAATACCATCTTTGCGGTACTTGACGATCCATTTTCCTGTATGGATGCAATACTCAAAATCACGGTGTCGGCCTCTTTTTCGGCATCAATCACTACAAGGTCTTTATACCACACTGGTTGCCACTCCGATGATGACGCGACGGTCGCAAGAGTTTGGGCGCTTAAATATTGACGCTCTGACGCAACATCTTTTGCAATATGCGCTTCTCTAATTAATTGAAACGCTTCTTTCGCGCCTGTAATATCCGAGTCTTCCACGGGAACTTGGACGACGTTATTACTTTCATTTTTAGTACTCGTTGTGGAAGCGGGCTGATTTTCTTGATTTTGCGTTTCGGAAGGTACAACTGCGGGTTCCTCGTTGCTTTTTATATACCAATACCCGGCCGCGATAACCGCGATAATAAGCGCAATAAGCCCCGCGATAAGAGGAATATTATTATGAGAAACGGGAGCTTTTGCTTTTTGTTCAGATTCTTGATTATTTATGGAAACAATTTCAGGGGAAGAAGCTTCTGGCTCGGTTGGAATCTGGAGGGAGTCGTTGGAGGTAGCAGAAGAAACTGGAGAAGCGGAATCAACCGGTGAGGGTTTTGCCGAAATAGCCGGAAAATCAACCGATTTCTTCTGGCTTTCAGGAGAAACCGTGGGCTGAGAAGGCTGGGGAGAAGTAACTATTGCCGAAGGATCAGCCACTGCGGGAAGATTTACCGGTTCTGAAACAGGAGAAGTAGCAACAGCCGGAGCACTTTGCTCTTGTGGAACAGAAGGAATTTCTGCCGGTGTCGCACTGCTCTGTATCGCTTCTTTCACATCCGCCTCCGGCCATCCAGCTTTAAGAAGCGCATCGGAGATATCCTCAATCTTCACACCCCTCTCTAACTGAGACTTAATATAAGAAAGTATTTGTTTGTCAGCCATTGCAAATAATTATATCAATAATCACAGATGATGCTAGAATACTTATCAACATGGACATTGCGTCTTCAAAAGATATTTTTCTATGAAAATAACTGTTCGCGCAAAGCCGAGTGCAAAAACCACTTTCGTTGAAAAGATAGACGAAAAAACTTTTATCATATCCGTCGTTGAACCCTCACGGGAAAATAAAGCCAACTTTGCGATAATAAAAGCTCTCGCGGAATACTTCAACACTTCCTTTTCTCGCATACGACTCGTGTCGGGGCGCACCGCAAAACAGAAAACATTCGAAATTACTTAAGTTATTTATTGCCATATTACTAAATCATGTTTTCAGGACTCACCAATCTTCATAAAAAAAGGAGGGATTCCACCGCAAGCACTCGTTCGAAACTTCCTCTCGTATGGAAACTTATCATCGATGAACTGGCGATAGTGGTAGGCGTTGTGGTGGCGCTTTTCAATATTCCTCAACTTATTACCATTTGGGCAAACCACGATATCAGCGGCGTATCGCTTACTTCATGGACGGGATTTTTCTTCGGCTCTATATTTTGGCTTTATTACGCGATTCTCCATAAGGAAAAAGTTCTTGTACTTACCTTTAGCATTAACCTTCTTGCCCATGCGTTCATCGTATTGGGCATCCTTGTACATTAAACATATCTCATGGGAAGCACGACATACTGCCCTTCGCCAAAGCGCGAATGACCCGCAACTGCAAATAGCAAAAGATGCGGCGGCATTCCTTCAAATATGTACTCGCGTCGTGGATTCTCTCACGCTCCTCGGCACGTTTATCCTTGTACGACACTCAATCAGATTGGAGAAGCGCGAGCATCACGCGGCTCACCTCACATAAATCCCGAACAGTAATCGCTTCCTCTGCAGTATGGATGTTGACGGCTCCATACCCCAAATTCAGCACTTCAAGTCCGCGAGCGCGGAAAATACAATTGTCGGCGCATCCCCATGTTTTTTTGAAACACGGCACAATACCGATTCTCTGAATGCGTTCTTGCGTCGCATTCAGAAACGCATTATCCATGGTAAGCGAGTATCCGTCATTCTCCCTCACCGCCTCAACTGCCGCGCCACCTCCTGCGTGCGCCGCGGCATCCTGAAAAATATTCCGCACCGCCACAGTGTGCGTTTCAACTTTCTCTTCGGAATAGCTTCGCAATTCGCATTGCAGGTCGATTCGGTCGGGAACTGAATTTCGCGCTTCGCCTCCCCGTATCATGCCAATGTTAAAAATGGACTCGTCATCAAGACCTCCAAGCGTTATTTTTGAAAGTGCCGCGTTCAATATTCCTATGGGATTTATTCCTTCTTCCGGGCGCGATGCATGCGTCGCGCGCCCATGGAGCGCCACATCAATCCTGTTGTAAAACGGTGCGGCAATAATAATCGTTCCCACGGGCTGTCCGGAATCAAAACAAAATCCTTTCTTTGCATGTATCAGCGAGTATTCAAGATTGAGTGCCCCATAATTTCCCGTTTCTTCGGAACGCGTGAATATTGCTTCGACCGGCGCGTGGGACACATCACGCTTGCAGAGTACCGTGAATACCTCCAAAATTGCCGCGACTGCGGCTTTATTATCGGCTCCGAGAATCGTTTCGCCCGCGCTGCGAATAACGCCGTTCTCCACTACTGGTTGCACTCCTCTCCCCGGCTCCACCGTGTCGAGATGCGCGCAGAGCATGCGCGGTTCTCCTTTTCCTTCTATGCGCGCAATCACGTTGCCGTAATTATCCCGTTGGTGCGAAATTTTTAACGCATCCAACACACGCTCTATATGCGCGGCAATATTCCCTTCCTCGCCGGAAGGACTGTCAATCCGTACTAAATCCATAAATGTATTGGTAATCCGTTGTTCATTCATCATAGTTTTGAATATATTGTAATTGATAATCAATAATAATGGTGCGGGAAGTGGATTTAAACCACCTCCCGCCTATCGCGTTATACACTTCACCTTATAGACCATGCCGCGCTGCTGTTTCGGGAGTGATTCTGAAATAACATATTCCCGAATCCCTTTTTGCTTCGCCGAATGCGAGAGAGCAGTATTCCGCATTGGGAGCGCCCATCTTTTTTACAGAACACGTACAGCTCGCACGCCATGCCTCGCTCGGAAGGCGCCTTCGCGGAACTTCCATAAAGTTGAGATCTTCCCCTACTCGTCGGGATATGGGATTAGTCGTGGTCGCCAGTATATCTTTCTCCGTATGTCTGGGAAGAAACACGGAGTACATTGCGTGATTCGCACCTTTCCCTCGATATTCCGGGAATACATAGGTACTTCCAAGCTCAAACCAATTTCCGGTCAGAGGTATCAGACGCGCATGACACACCACTTCTCCAATCGCCGTAAATCCTATTACGGAAAGCCCCTTCATAAAACTGGCGCGCACGCTCTCGAACATGACACCGAGAAGATGCGGTTCTCGCGAGAATGCGTCAACTATTTTTCTCAGTGCGCCATTCAGATCAAAACCGTACCGTTCAATACCTGACATATCGAGACACCAGCGTATTGCTATCGGGGGCTTATTCCCCTCTATGCATTTTCTTTTCACATCACCGCCTTTGCTCTCTTTCATGAAAATCCTTTCAAGTTAAGGGTTAATTTAGTAAGGAACTGTTCTCTCCCCAAAAAAAATTCAGCCTCTTTCGGGAAGAGGCTGAATGTGAGTTGGTGTTGCGTTTTTTATCGAGACGCACAACCAACCTCTTCCCACAAGAGGTCATTGCGCTTCGACTTCGAAACAAATTGAAGATGTCTCACTGCCATAATATTCAAGAGTATACTCATCTTCGCAATAGTGTCAAATGAAATCGCCGCGCATAGTGTCATGCGCGGCGTTCGTACCCAACTTCATTATTCCCGTTTTTTTATATTTCTTGATATTTTCACCTTCCGCTTCACAACTTCATACCATATATTTGAAGCAACTCCAAGATATCCGCTAAACTTTTTAAGTTTCACATCGTAATCTCTTCCGATATGTCGGCGGACAAGCACTCGAAGCTCTGCATCAATATCAACCTTAGCTTCTTCGCAAAGCGCCAACCAGTTCCAAAGAGACTTTTCACCTTCACCAAGGAGCCGATGGTTGGACTGGGTAAGTGTGAATGATTTCTGACCGGAACATATTTTTGCTTTCGCGGGAAATACTACTCCCAACTTAAGCTGTTCTCGTAATTGCCTTTTTGTCATATTTTTTCCTTTTCTCTTTTTGAATACCTTTCAAAGAACAAAAACAACCGCCACACGCGGTTGATCTGTTCTTAAAACATCTCTCCCCGTGAAGGGCAGGTTCGCACGTTACCTGACGCAGGTACGTTGCGGGCGGATATCGGGCCAGTCCCTTGGCAATCCGCACTCTTGATGTGTATTCGGTTGTAGATATACTATACTCTCCCCGAAACCGCTGTCAAACCCTCAAACACTTTATCATTTTCTCATAGGACAATTCCATAGAATTGTCCTATGAGAAAGCAAAACATATAATTACATCCCCCCTTCCTAATGCCCGAAAAATCCCCGTCCTTCTTTGTCGGGAATGAGATAGAGTGAAATTCCTTTTTGCTCGCAGAGTGCAATAGTTTCCTTATCGCGCACAGAGCCGCTTGTGGAAAATATCGCCCGCACTCCCGCATCAATCAGCACTCGTGGCGCATCGGGAAACGGAAAGAAACTGTCGCTATACGCAACCGCGCCGTTCGTGTCGTGTCCTCCGCGGCGCGCACGTTTGATCGCAAGCTCCGCCGCGCCCACCCTGTCCTGCTGTCCCACACCATCGCCGAGGAGCATTCCGTTTTTTACAATCGTGATTGTGTTGCTGTTTGAAGTAGAACCCACTGCCCACGCAAACATCATATTGCGTTCCGCCACGACATCCGCCACAGGACCGTATTTTTTTATGGATTCGCTTTTCATATCCGGAACAAAAACATAATTTGGTTGCCGTAAAAATCCTCCACGCACATAACGAATTCTCGGATGTATATCGAGTAAACCGATTCCCACATGGGAAAGATTCTCGTTCGCCACAAAACGGCATTTGTCTTTTTTTCTGCGAAGAAGTTCAATCGCCGCCGCCTCGAACTCCGGCGCAACCACCGTATCGAGCAACCGCCGATTTCCCTCTTTCATGCCAAAATTTGCGAGTGTTTCCGCTTCCATAACACCCACAGGAAAATTCGTCATTACCACTCCTCCCATAATCGCGAGCGGATCTCCGGAAATCATATTTTCAAGAACTTTTTTAGAATCACTGCCATATGCCGCACCGCAAGGATTACCATGTTTTACCGCCACTGCTATTTTTGGCACTTCTCCAAAACCCTGTTCGAATCCCGCCACGATATGCGTCACGGTCTGGAGCAGACGATCCGTATCGCACCAATTGTTATAGCTCAACGGAGTTCCTTCTACGAGGGTGAAATTATCCAGTGAAAGCGGATCATTGGTATTATTCGTGTATAACGCCGCGGGTTTTTGCCACGCATTCTCGCCGTACAAACACTCTGCCGCGCGATGCCCGAGTACTCCCGCATACGCACCGCCTCCGTGATACGACGCAGACATAAGGCAATACTGCGCGACCGTAAATTCCGCTTTCGCCGCCAACTCCCGCACAAGTCCTTCATCCTCATACTTATTTTTTCTGAGCCATTCTATAACCTTCATCCGATCCGCAGGGTCGGAAACCACAATCCTCCCTCCCTTCGCCGCCGAACGAAGCATGGCAGGCCCGCCTATATCCGTCATCTCTACAATCGATTCTCGAGTAGCGTTCGGTTTTGCAATTTCTTCTTCAAGCGGATATAAGTCCACACACACAAGATCAATAAAAATAATCCCACGCTTTTCGAGTTCTGCACGATCCTCCGGCATGTCGCGCGCAAGAAGTCCCGCATGTACTTCACGTGAAAGCGTTACTACGCGATGTCCCAAAATCGGCTCTCCCACAAGGAACGCCGCATCACGCACTTTGATACCCGCATCCGTAAGATGCTTCGCCGTGCCACCCGATGCAAGAATATCCCACCCAAGCTTTTGAAGTTCCCCCGCAAACTCTGCAATACCTTCTTTGTGGTATACGGAAATGAGCGCGGTTTTTTTTCTTACGTCCATAGTAAATAATGTTTTAACCTTTAAACTTCGCAAGTTTTGCCGCAAGCCCGATGTATGTTTTCGGTATAAATTTCTTCAACTCTTTTTTCAACTTCTGAGAAATATCGAGTTCATCGATAAATCCGCGGATATCGTTAATCGTCACTTCCTTCCCGCGCGCAAGAGTTTTAAGTCTCTCATATGGCATCGGCACATTCTCGCGCCGCAAAATTGTCTGAATTGCTTCGGTGATGACTTCCGGATGACGCTCTAGTTCCGCAACGGCTTTTTCTTTGTGTACTGCGATGCGTCCAAGCTGATTAATAAGATATGCGAAGCCGATGAGTGAATGACCAAACGCCACGCCAATAGTACGCATCACGGTGGAATCGGAAAGATCGCGTTGCAAACGGGAAATAGGAAGTTTCTGAGAAAAAAATCCAAGCATTGCATTCGCCATTCCAAAGTTCCCCTCGCTATTCTCCAAAAACCAGGGGTTTATTTTGTGGGGCATTGTGGAAGAACCCACCTCTCCCTCAACAGATTTTTGCGCAATCCATCCATCGCTTATATATCGCCACACATCCTGATTAAATCCTATGAGAATTGAATGAATCCTCTGCATATTCTGAAAAAGTTCTACAAAACTGTCACGTGACTCAATTTGAGTAGTAAAAATGTTGGCTTCGATTTTTACCTTTCTTGTGTTCTTTAATGTTGCAATGAATTTCTTCGAAAACGTGATCCAATCTTTTTTTGGGTACGCCGCCACAAGCGCATTATAGTTCCCTGTCGCCCCATTGAGTTTTGCAAAAAGCGTATGATTCTTGATTTGTGCAAGTTGCTGCCGAAGCCTCATTTCGAACACTTTGAATTCTTTTCCAAACGTAGTGGGTGACGCCGGCTGCCCGTGCGTTCGAGCAAGCATGGGAACACTTGCATTTCCTTTCGCAAAAGCTCCGATTTTTGCAATTACTGCTTCTACCGCAGGAATATATACCTCTTGAACACTTTCTCCAATCATAAGCGCATATGCAATATCCGATGCATCATATGAAGTAAGTCCGAAATGCACCCATTCTGCGCAATCTTTGAGCGACGTCTTCTGAAGTTTGTCCTTGATGAAATATTCAATCGCTTTGAAATCATGATTTGTGGGTTTGATTTTTTTATATCCCACAAACTCAATATCCTTGATAATCTTTGCATCCGCTTCTGTGAAATCATAAAGGCTCCGTATAACCTTCTTCTCTTTTTTAGAAAACGCACGAAGCTTTGTAGCACGGGATTCGCTCAAAGCAATAAGGTATTCGCCTTCCATAATAATTTTATATTTCATGGACGCGGCTTCACTGAAATACGCCGCAAGCGGTTCCGTATATTTTCTATAACGCCCATCAATCGGGCTGATTGCGTCAAGAGGATCCATTGTTGTAAGTTGCAGGTTATTTTTTATTGGTCATAGGTCAGTTTTCTACATATACCGTATTGTCCCCGGCGGTTTTTGCGTGATGTCATAAAGCACGCGTGTCACACCTTGAACCTCATTTACAATACGATTTGCCACATGTCCCAAAAATTCCGGCGTGAAGGGATACCAGTCCGCAGTCATAAAATCAGTTGTGGTGATTGCGCGGAGAAGAATCATATAGCCATACTCCCGCTCATCCCCCTTCACCCCCACTGCGCGGCTTGTGTCGAGCGCCGCAAACGCCTCAGTCACTTTTCGATACAAATTCGCAGATTGTATCTCTTCTATGAAAATTTTGTCTGCGTCTCGGAGAATTTGAAGCCGTTCATCCGTGACTTCTCCCAAAATGCCAATAGCGAGTCCCGGTCCGGGAAACGGATGACGCCACACAATATCTTTCGGAACGCCAAGTTCTTTTCCGATTGCACGGACTTCATCTTTAAAAAGTTCTTTAAATGGCTCAATCACGCGATTTTCTTTAATAAGTGCAAGTACTTCCGGCACACGGTTGTGATGTGTTTTTATCGTATCAGACGGACCACGCACGCTTACGCTCTCGATCACATCAGGATACAGCGTCCCCTGACTTAACATATCCTTGGGAGACACATTGCGCATCAAGAAATCAATAAACTTTTTACCTATTATTTTTCTTTTCGTTTCAGGGTCAACCACCCCATACAATGCCTTTATAAAATCCCGCGATGCATCGATACACGTTACACGAAGCCCAAGGTCTTTTAGATTTACACGTACCTGCGCTGCTTCGTCTCGACGGAGAAATCCATTGTCGATAAAAATATTTTTAGTCTGGCGCGCCGGAAGCGCTTTCTTTAAAAGCACGGCAAGCACCGTCGAATCCACGCCCCCGGAAATCGCATGCACCACTGATCGCGCTCCCACCGTTGCACGAATATCTCGAATGGTGTTGGTAATAAAATGTTTTGTCGTCCATTGCGCACGCGCACCACAAATACTTTTCGAAAAATTCTCCAAAATCTTTGTACCATATTCGGTGTGCCACACTTCGGGATGAAATTGTACGCCATATATGCCGCGCGCGGTATCCGCAATCGCCGCAAAAGGAGAATGTGCGGACGATGCAAGTATCGAAAATCCTTTAGGAATTTTCTGTGCCGCATCACCATGACTCATCCATACTGTTTGTTTTGCGGGAGTTCCCTCAAACAATCCTCCGCGCCAACTTTTCATTGAAAGCAATGCTTTTCCGTATTCCCGATGCATCCCTCGCTCCACACTACCACCACGCATATGCACAATCGATTGCAATCCATAACAAATTCCCAATATGGGTTTCCCTATATTTAAAATATCCCCGCTGATATGGGGAGCATTTTTTGCATATACGCTTGCGGGACCTCCTGAAAAAATAAACCCCTTTACCGACTCTCCGGTAAACTGGGATATATCCGCATGATACGGGACAATCTCCGCATGTACGTGCTTTGCGCGAATACGCCGTGCGATAAGTTGCGTTACTTGAGATCCAAAATCAAAGATAATAATGGTGTCGAGCGGTCGAGTCATTGAAAAACTTTGAGTAGTATTATTTCCTACACCCAATAATTAGGCGATTGTTCGGTAATGGAAACATTGTGAGGATGGCTCTCCGTTACTCCCGCGGAAGTCACCTGAACAAACCGGGCTTTCTCCCTGAATTCTTCGATATTTTTTGCACCACAATATCCCATTGCGGCACGCAACCCTCCCGCGATTTGATGTGCGGCTTCACGAAGGTATCCGCGATATGAAACTCTTCCCTCTATACCTTCCGGTATTAATTTGGAAATCTCTTCTTCGGGATCTTGGAAATAACGGTCGCGTGTCCCTTCGGACATCGCACCGAGAGAACCCATACCGCGATATGATTTGTATTTTCTTCCCTCGTACAACACCGTTTTTCCCGGAGATTCTTCGAGTCCCGCGAGCATATTACCAAGCATCACGCTATGTGCACCCGCACCGATGGCTTTTGCAATATCACCGGTAAATCGTATTCCTCCGTCTGCAATTACCGGAATACCATGCTTCTCACATACCTCCACGCATTGCATCACCGCAGTAAGTTGAGGCACTCCAACTCCCGCCACCACGCGCGTGGTGCATATCGAGCCCGGTCCCACTCCTACTTTAACCGCATTTACTCCCGCCTTAATTGAGGCCTCTGCCGCTTCCGGGGTTACAAGGTTCCCACTGATAATTTGCAAATCAGGAAATGCGTTTCTTACTTCGCGAACCCTATCAAGCACCTTTTGCGAATGTCCGTGCGCGGTATCCGTTACAATCACATCCACTCCTTTTTTTACAAGCGCCTCAACTCTTGAAAGCGTGTCTGCGGAAATCCCCACCGCGGCGCCCACGCGCAATCTTCCTTGTTCATCTTTACACGCATTTGGGAAACTCTTCCTTTTTTCTATATCTCTAAACGTCGCGAGTCCCTTGAGTGCAAAGTTTTCATCCACAATAAGCAACTTCTCTATTTTATTATGTTGGAGGATTTCTTGCGCCTTCTCAAGACTTGTACCCAAAGGTGCCGTTATCAAATTTTCCTTCGTCATCACTTCAGAAAGTTTCGTGGTAGGGCTCGAAGTAAGACGTAAGTCGCGGTTTGTGACGATTCCTAAAAGTTTCATGTTATCCCCCACGATCGGAATCCCGCTTATCCGATATTTTTTAGTGAGCTCAACTGCATCTTTCACTGTGTTTTCAGGGCGAAGCGTAAATGGCTCAAGAATAATTCCGGACTCTGAACGCTTCACACTGTCTACCATTTCCTCCTGTCTTTCGATTGAGAGATTTTTATGGAGAATGCCAATTCCTCCTTCGCGCGCGAGCGCAATCGCCATCTCCGACTCGGTAATCGTATCCATCGCGGCGCTTATCGCCGGAAGATTAAGCGTAATGCGTTCGGTAAGCTTTGTCGTAAGATCTACATCACGGGGGGATACTTCCGAATGCCCGGGAACAAGGAGTACGTCGTCGTAGGTAAGTGCGGTTCCAATAATTTTTTTATTATTCATGGGTAGTTATTCTTTCTCGCATTACGATAATGAAACGCTTCTTGAATATTTTTTGAGATTGTTGCGTATTCTCTCTTTAATAGGCAAGGAAAAATCAACCGCACACGTTGCGCCGGTAAGTTGTTCGTAAATCCTCATATACCGATGCGCAAGTTCCACCACCTTGTCTTTTGGAGCTTCGGGCAATGTGTTGTCGCCATATGGATCCGAATTCTCCTTAAACCATAAACGAAGAAACTCTTTATCGAAATACTCGGGCTCTTCCCCTTTTGAAAATCGCTCATCATAGCTCCCTAATTGCCAATACCGCGAAGAATCGGGGGTGTGGATTTCATCAATAAGTGTCACCTGTCCTCTTTCATCAACCCCAAATTCATACTTTGTATCCACAAGAATCAATCCGCGCTCACGAGAAACCTCGGTACCATGAATAAAAAGCGCAAGTGCCGCCCGCTCGATTTCCCTCCAACGATCTTCCGGCACGATACCGCGCTCTATAATTTGTTGCGGTGTTATCGCCTCGTCATGCACATCGGATTTTATAGTCGGCGTAATAACCGGAGCATCAAGCTTTTGATTCTTCTTTAACCCTTCGGGAAGCGTGAAACTGCCAAAATCACGTTCACCCGCTTGGTACTTCGTCCATAACGATGTACTCGTGACACCGGTAATATATCCGCGTACCACGACTTCAATCGGCACCACTTCATATTTTCTTACTACAATAACGTTCGGGTCCGGCGTGTCTATCATATGATTCGCGATAATGCCTTTTGTTTTCTCAAACCAAAAAGAGGCGATCGCTACGAGCGATTGCCCCTTGAACGGTATGAGCGCAAGATTTCTATCAAACGCGGAATACCGATCGGTGGTAATAATAATCAATGTATCCCCCTGATCATAAATATCGCGTACCTTACCCGCACGTCGCACACCAAGTTCTGAAAAATCCGTACTCTCAATCACATAGTCCGCATGCGCGGTGATTGTATCGTAGTCCATGCCTTATTATACACCCTTCTCATTACTGTCAAACATAGAGTATTATTACTGTATGAACATCCAAAAACTTGAAGCCACTGCACGGCAAATGGTAGCGCCGGGAAAAGGCATTCTCGCGACCGACGAAAGCTCAAAAACGGCAAACAAACGACTTGCCATGCGAAACATTCCGCAAACGGAAGACATGCGCCGCGCATGGCGGGAAATACTCTTTACTGCGCCGGGCATCGAAAATAACTCAAGCGGCGTCATTCTTCTTGATGAAACTATCCGCCAAAACACGAAAGACGGGATACCATTCCGTGAGCTCCTCTCAAAACGCGGTATCATCCCGGGTATTAAAGTAGACAAAGGATTAGCAAACCTCCCTAACTTCCCCGGAGAAAAAATTACCGAAGGATTGGATGGTCTGTCCGCACGCCTCGAAGAATATGCAACGCTCGGAGCACAATTCTCCAAGTGGCGTTCAGTCATAAGTATCGGACAAGGACTCCCCACTACCCCTTGTCTTGAGGCGAATGCATTTATCCTCGCACAATACGCCGCGCGTTCGCAATCCGCGGGACTTGTTCCCATCATCGAACCAGAAGTGTTGATTGAGGGCACGCACACGCTTATACAATCCGAAGTGACTATACGTCACGCACTCGAAATTGTATTCTCGGCAATCGCAAAATATCGCATATATCTCCCGGGACTTATTCTCAAAACCAGCATGGCGCTCCCCGGTAAACAATCCGGTATCAAATCCACACCCGTGGAAGTCGCGGAATCCACACTTCGCGCGCTCACCACCACAGTTCCAAAAGAAATTGCGGGAGTGGTGTTTCTCTCCGGGGGCCAAACACCGCAGGAAGCAACAGAAAATCTGAATGCAATGGCAAATATACCCCACCCGTGGCCGCTCACTTTCTCCTACTCGCGCGCGTTCCAAGATCCGGCAATGGATATTTGGATGGGACAAGACGCAAATATACAAAAAGCACAAGAAACTTTCGCCGTACGCGTGAGCGAAACCGCACTTGCCTCCGAGGGAAAATATAAATAGCCAAAGCTATGATTGATGTTGCAATCGAAGCCGCAAAAAAAGGCGGTGAAGTACTCCTTCGTTACTTCGAAACCGAACTGGCGCATGAAGTGAAAGACGATGCAACATTTGTAACCAAAGCGGACTGCGAATCGGAAGCGGCAATTCTCGGAATTCTTCAACCCCGCTTTCCCGACCACTCTTTTCTCGCGGAAGAAACCGGGGAATCCAAAAAAGATTCTCCGTATAAGTGGATAATCGACCCCTTGGACGGTACCGCAAATTTTATTAACGGCTTGCCCCTGTGGGCAATCTCCATTGCACTCTTAAAAAACAACGAAGTAATCGGTGCGGTAGTATATAACCCTCTTATCAACTTTCTTGTTCATGCGGAACGCGGAAATGGATTGTGGTGCAACGGCATGCACACGCATGTCTCATCTCAAAATAAGGATACCGCGATGATAAGCGCGGGAGTGGGAAAGGAAAAAGGCACCAAAGAAAAACTTTCCGCGCTGTTACGCGAGGCCCCCAAGCACATAAAAACATATCGCTATATCGGCACTGCGGCGCTTGAGCTTGCAACGCTTGCCCGGGGAGGAACCGAGGGATATATCAGTTTGGGAAACTCACCCTGGGATTATGCGGCGGGAACACTACTCGTGCAGGAAGGCGGCGGCACCATTACCGATTTTCACGGAAATCCGTGGAGCTTTGAAGAGAATTATTTTGTAGCCTCAAACGGTACAACTCACCACGATATTCTGGAACTGATAAAGTCAGCGGGAATGTAACCGCCTACCCCTTTAATCCATAAACTTATATTCCATTCTCGGCTCCTCTGGCGCATCGTAGAGAGGAATAATTTCGATTTCTCCTTTTGCTTGCATACGAATCACATCAATTACTTTTCCGAAAAGACGGAAGTTTTTATTTACAATAATAGGCTTGTATTTCGGATCGGAAGACACGGGCGAAAGAATCACTGCATTGTTCGCAATCTCAAGTTTTTTGATTACTGCGAATCCATCGATGATAGCAACCACTAAATCTCCCGCCTCCGCAATCTCCGTCACCTCCACAAGTACATAGTCTTTTTCTTTAATACCCGCATCACACATCGAATCTCCGATGGCTTTTACGCATACCACATTATCCACTTTCTTACCTTGGAGAAGCTCTGTCGCGACACATACATAATCATCAAAATTCCGTTCTGCGAAAATACTCATTTGATCACATCCGGCGGACGCAATTACGGGAATTTGTATTGTCATGGGTTCATCTTTCTTGGGCATCACAAGCCGGATTCCTCGCCTTACATACCGACTCCGCTCGATAAGTCCTTTTTGTTGAAGCGCTTCCAAATATTGCGTTACTGCACGTGGCGAAGAGAACTTCATGAGCGTTACGAGTTCCGTGACCGTAGGCGATTCTCCTTTTTTCTCCATAAGCTTTCGCAACGATTCGTAAAAACGTCCTTGTTTCGCGGTAAGTTGAATAATTTTGTTATTCAACGGTTTTTTGTTGATAGTCATAATGTATATATTATAACTGTCTATAGTATATACAATATATACTTATCCACAGGGTATAGAGACTACACTCCTCCAAGTTTTTTGATAGTTCTTTTCACGCGCATAATACACTTTTCAGTGTTCGAAATAATTTCCTGTTCCGTACAACGAATCACTGTCCATCCGTAGCGCCGAAGCACTGCATCTTTTTCTTTATCTCTCTCGCGCTGACGCACACTGGAATGCGCTTTCGTATTATCACACTCGATTGCAATCATCCCTCGCCGACACTTGATTGCAAAATCAATACGGAATCTCTTTTTCTCGCCTTTCTTTCCACATAAAACATTCCATTGCGGATCAACGCGAATATCCGCACGCCGGAATGCATCGCGCATTATCGCCTCCGTATCCGCTACACCGTAGAGACTTATTATATTTTTTGCAGTTCGAAGTTTCTGCAATGTCGTAAACCCAAATGAAACCCTTCGCGGCAACACATTCCACACCGGATGCGGAAGTTCCCGAATCGCCCCCACACGAATCCTTACATAATCGTCTTGTGCTCGAAGATGGCGCTCTTCTAAGGGTAGGAGCGCCACACGCTTTACCGTACGGCACTCCGCTACGCGAGCATAATAACGAATGCATTTCCCTCCCCACTTGAACGATGACACCGGCTCATAAAATGCCAAATACTCAAATGCACGTTTCGGCATATATCGTACCGGAATCCTATACCATCGTTCATTGAAAAGAATACCGAGATCTCTCCGGTTTTTAATCACCCCCACAAGCACCGAGCAATCTTTCTTCCTCTCACGATTGACCTTGTTCCGTATTCTTCTGTTCATTCCGACGCAACGCTTCCACCTTCTCTTGTATTTTACTCCCTCCCCGCATCGCTTCAATAATTTTTCTCACTTCTTCCGAACCCGTATTACTCGGCATCGCGCTAAACGCCCTCTTAAGATTATCTGCCATTTTTTGTGCACTTTCCTGAAGAGCGCTAAACACCACGTCGGGAGGAATGTTTTTCTTTCCGCGATATTTAATAATCCACCACCAATACCGAAAACGAACTTTTATTATCGGCCATATGCTATACCGTAAAAATCTCATGCTTTTTAGAAGCGCTTATATTATTTCCACGCACTTACCAATACCCATATCGCAAGCGCAAACCACACAAGGACTGAAAACCATGCCTTTCCTATTCCTTTTGCTATCACCTCATCTCTTAATTTTAAAATGACATTCGCATAAGGAATAAACCCAAGCCCAACAATGAGCATTACAATAAGTGCTATTGCGCCAAATTGTACTGCGGTCACAAGCGGAAGAACATAATATCCCGCCACGGCAAGCAACACCACATACACGATTGTAGTCACCGTAGTATGACGATATATCGGATCCACAAGCTTCATCCAAATTCCCGGATTAATAATAACCACGGCAAGCTTTACTAACACTATCACTGAAAAAACTACGGCAAGTATATCGATTGGAGTCATATATATACGATAAGATTGATTATTTTCAACTTTCCTTGATTATACCAAAGCAAGAAATCTAAATCAGTGCAACAATATTTCCTCCTTCTTCAAAGTTCTGCGCAGATATAACCACGAAAACCCTGACGCGGTCCACGTTATCACGAATAATCCCCACCACACTCCGCCAAGTCCCCAGTGAAACGCGTATACAAACACACTAAAAATCAGCACGGGCGCAACAACCTGCCGTACCATTCCCATCCAAAGGGAAAACATGGGGCGCTTTAATCCTCTCAAAATAGAATCCACCGCCATAAGTATTCCGTAGGGCCACATCATAAACGCAGCAATACCCAAAAATACCACTCCTATACTCACCACATGCGTATCGCGAACAAAAAGCCCCATGAGTGGTTGTGCAAAGAAAAAGAGAAAAACCGCTCCTACGGTAGATATCATCAATGCATAACGAAATACGGTATGCACAATTTCGTTTACTCGTTCCAGTTTTTTTGCTCCTCGGTTTTGCCCCACTAGTGTTATTGCTGCAATATTGATACCGATAAGTGGGAGAAGCGCAATCTGCTGTACGCGCGTTCCCACACCATATGCCGCAACGGCACCCTCTCCAAACTTTCCCACAAAATATGTGGAAATAAAGAACCCGATAGCAACACTCATCATACTAATACTCGCGGGGAACCCTTGGCGCGCAATTTCTCTATACGTTTTCAGATCCGGCGCAAGTTCGCGATAAAACCTTTTATGAAGAAGCTTTGTGTGGAGTACTTTCGGAAAAAGGTAAAACACACCTATGAACTCGATGAGGATGGTAGCAAGTGCAATTCCTGCAATGCCCATTGCGGGAACACCAAACCCGCCGAACATGAACCAGTAATTGAAAAGGAAATTCATAAAGAACCCCGCGACAAGAAAGTTGCGGAATGATTTTGTATCCCCCACGGAGTTCAATATCGCGTTGAAGGAAAAAACGAGGATAAACGAAATTGTACCGAGAAATATTACCGACACGTACGATACCGCAAACGCAAGGTATATTCCGGACGCGCCCAATGCGCGGAATATGGGCGGCGCGACTGCGAGACCCAGTCCGGTAATAAACACCGAAAGTATGAGTGAAAACGAGATTCCCTGCACCGCATACCGCTTCGCGTCTTCCCGATTCCCCTCTCCCACCGCGTGCGCAATAAGCGCGGTCACACCGGAGTTTACTCCGGAACCGAGCGCAAGAACAATGAAAAACACCGGGAACGAAAGCGACAGCGCCGCAACCGCTTCGGTACCCGCAAACCCGCTGAAGTATGCATCCACGATGTTGTACATCGTGTTAAAGAAAAAACCGACACTTGCCGGTATTGCAATCTTTTTGATGAGGGATGGAATATGTCCCTCGGTTATTTCATTGTGTGATTCGTCCATAGAGTCGGAACATCATATCATGAGAGCCTCTTTTTTCGTAAGACACTACCTTTTCCATTCATCAATTTCCGGATGAAAATCTACCTGGTATTCCGGTATACCAAGAGAAACACCATATTGTTTTGCTGCATCATATTGATCCTTGCTATGTCGGTCTATGGTAAATATCTTGTTGCGAAAAATAATGTAATGCGTGGTCTCGTTTTTAAAATCCGCGTACCAGTTATGTTTTGCATCAAGCGTGCGCGATAATGACTCGGCAACTTCTTCTGCTTTTTCTGGAGAGATTTCCACCGTGTGCATTGTCCACGCTTCAACCCACGGCGTTTTATGTTTTTCCACCACCCGCTCTATTTTGGTACTCAAAATTACAACGTCTTTTAAAACATCTTTATTCTCCAGACTCTCTTCAATGATTACCCCTTTATAATCCATATTGTTCATTGATTTAAATATTTAAGAATTCCGATTTAAAACTATCATATCATGAATTTAATTGTGTATTGGTAAAAATAAAACAACCAATGGGCAAAACCACGGGTTGTTCTACTGTTTCCGCCCTTCAGGCGGGTAATGTTGTCACGCTGGCTGGAGCGCGCAAACCCCTGCGAGATCGCTCTCTTCAACCTCTCCTGCTTTCAGAAGGAGTTCGAATACTCTCTTGATATCCCCGTCACTCAGTTCGGCGCTAACAGAGTGCACTTCCACTCTTTGAATAGCGTTGTCGAATTCCACCACGGCAATCACTATTTTTTCACCTACGAAAATCGATGGGGGGAATTGCCTCACCTTTATTCCCGAAGATGCCCCGCAAGTGAGGCGATCTCTCCATTCAATCGAATGTCGGGGATGAAACTCTCTTAACTTTTCCATAAACTCGTCGGAGTTCATATTTATCTCGCTTTCTTATATTAAATTTTCAGCCCTTCTTCCCTATTTTAAATTCTACGCCAACCCTTCTTCCCCGCAAATCGGGATATCCACCGTTACCGACTCCGTCGAGAGTGACCACTGAATCCGGGACGAGGAGAAGAATTGCCGAAGCCACCTCGTGAGGGCGGGCGACGTCCGAAACTCGGACGAGGATATGGTGAAGAAGAAGTGGAGGAATAAGGACGAGCGCTGGTGCGACCATAGTTACTGCGTGGCGCAGAAGAAGAAAACCGCGGACTGCGATTTCCAAATCTTTGAAACGGTTCGCGTTCCGGCATCGTTTCTGCACGTGCGGGAGGAAGATCTTCGGGAAGTTTTGAAAGCGGGAGCGTCGAACGAATAAGACGCTCAATACTTCGCACACCTCCTTTTTCATTCGGCGTTGCAAATGATACTGCGTGTCCCACACCACCCATGCGTCCCGTGCGCCCGATGCGATGCACATAATCCTCCGCACTTGCGGGTAAATCATAGTTCACCACAAGCGCGATTCCCTTTACATCAATACCGCGTGCAGCGATATCCGTTGCTACAAGTATTCGATATCTCCCATTTTTAAATCCTTCAAGCGCTTCCTTCCGTTGCATAAGCGAACGATTCGAATGAATCTCGGCGGCACTATGCCCCAACACGCGCAACCCCGCCGCAATCCGTTTTGCGCTATATTTCATTCTCGCAAAAATCAAAGTTGAACCCTTTCCTTCCGCAAGAATTTTCTCAAGAAGGCGCGATTTATCCTGTCGTTGCACAAAGAAAACTTCCTGCGTCACTTTTTCTGCCGCAGTACCTTGCGGTGCGATCTCCACGCGCACGGGTAACTTCATATGCGCACGTGCAATACGCACTATGTCTTCCGGCATCGTTGCGGAAAAAAGCAATGTCTGTCGTGCATCGGGCGGGGGCAATACCGAAAGAATACGTTTCAATTGCGGAGCAAATCCCATGTCAAACATCCTATCCGCCTCGTCGAGTGTAAGAATCTTCACTCCGCTCAACGATACTGTTTTTTGCTCCAAGTGATCAATAATTCTCCCCGGCGTACCGATAACCACATGCGGGTTTCGGCGAAGCTGTTGTAATTGCCTTCCAATCGCTTCCCCCCCGATAAGCACCACAGATTTTATACCCAAAGGAACACCCACTTTCCCAAATGTTTCTTGTACTTGCAACGCCAATTCGCGCGTAGGTACCACAATAAGCCCCTTATCACCGCGAAGCGCCGCTTGTATCATTGGAATCGCAAATGCCAAGGTTTTTCCTGTTCCCGTTTGTGCAATACCCACCAAATCCTTTCCTTCGATCGAAGAAGGAATGGATCGTTCTTGAATAGGCGTAGGTGTAGTAAACCCCGATTTCTCAAGTATATCTAAAATATTCGGCGCAATGCCAAGACTCTGAAAGTTACTCATGTGGGTACCCTACCACAGAAATGATGAAATACCTAATTTTTGTCAAAGTTTTTCTAAACTACGCATTGTAAAATAAGAACAACCACCGCGCGTACGCAACTGCGATTGTCGTGAATATTTATAGAAACTGTCTTCATATTCAAGTATTTTGCAAAATACTTGAATATGAAATATACCCCAATGTTGATCCTTAAAACTCCTACAGGGGATCACACAATAGTTATGTAAGCGAACGGCAAAAAGAGAACACCGCCTCCGCTCGAAGAGTAAGTTTGTGGCGCACGGTCGTACCTTCGTACCGCTTTATCACCAACCCCGCAATTGCAAGTTTTCGAATATGATCGGATGCATTCTGATAATTCATACGAAGCTCATCGGCAATCTCCTCCACGGAAAGCTCCGGCTTTTTCTTCAAAAGTTCGAATATTTCCAATCGTCGATGATTCGCAAATCCTTTAATAATTCGCTCAAGTCTTCGTGAAGTATTATTCATATCTCCCTTGCTATTATTACACACTGACTCCACTATTCAAGTATTTTGCAAAATACTTGAATAGTGGGATGCGATTTCTTTTTTATTTTTTGAGAAAACAATGAAGTTTGGTGTATAGTAAGACCATGCAAAAAGAAAAAATATTAGAGGAGCTAAACGAGGCAAAACAAAGCATTTTAAAACGCATGACTACCTATATCGGGGCGGGATTCGGACTCGTTGTCGGTCTTGCGTGGAACGATGCGATTGCAGTCCTTATCCGTACAATTTTTCCCGATGCAACCGGCACAATTATCGCAAAGTTTATTTATGCGTTTCTTCTTACCGTCATTGTCGGTATGGTACTGTATTCCATGGAAAAGATTTTAAACAAAACCGACGGTAAAAAATAATATATTCTTTATGAAACATAATCTGCTTTTTCTCGACACGGAAACCACCGGCATGGAAAACGGAAGGGTGGTACAGCTTGCGTATAAAAAAGAGGGTGATGCGGATACATTTGTAGCATACTACAAACCGCCAATACCGATTGAAATTGAAGCAATGGTGGTGCACCACATCACCGAAAAGCATGTTGCGGATAAACCGGCATTCGCAACGTCGGAAACACGCGCCACTCTCTCCGAACTGCTTACGGATTCCATCTTGGTCGCGCACAATGCCAAATTCGATATCGGAATACTCGCGAACGAAGGAGTTTCTACGCAACATTCCATTTGTACATTGAAGGTCGCGCAAACAATGTATGACTATCCTATGTATAAACTGCAATACCTGCGTTACCTGTGGGGAATCGATATCGCTGAAGCGCTTGCCCACGATGCACGGGGAGATGTTGCCGTTCTTGAAAAAGCATTTGAACACATGGCAACCGAGTACGCCGCATCGCACAACCTTACCGCCGAAGAAACCATAGAGGCGTTTGTGGAGATAACACGGAATCCGATACTCCTTAGACGGGCGAGCTTCGGAAAATATGTCGGAAAAACATTTGAGGAAATAAAAAAAATTGATCGGGACTATCTCCGATGGATGGGAACGCTCAAAGACAAAGATGAGGATTTTCTCTATACCGTACAACACCACCTCTCCTGAATCATTGCATTCCCCTTCTCAATTCACAATATTTACACTTCGCATCGTCGCAACAACGATCCCAAAACGAAAGACTTCGTATCTCGTTCGCCACGGAAACAATCAACGCCTCCAGCTCCTTCACTTCTCCGGAAACGACAGTAAATTCTTCCTGATGGAATTTTCCGCGTTCGTCGGGCTCTATAAATTGAATAACGCCGGACGTCATATCGTATTTCCCCTCTTTTTCCAAAAGAAGCTTATAGAACACAAGCTGACGTTTATAGTCACCGGTGCTTGATTTGGTATTTCCTTCAATCTCGTTTCTGGTCTTCGGTTTTCCGGTTTTATAATCGATAATGCGTGCGTGCGCATCTCCCGAAAATTCAATCCGGTCAATTTTTCCGTTTACAGGGATGACATCCCCAACAGTAACACCGCTTATTTTCACTTCGTTCGCGGCATGCGGAGACCACTCCGCATGATATTCGTCATAATATGCGGCAAGCGCTTTCTTTCCTTTCTCGCAAGCTTCCTTGTATTCGCTCTCCTCAATCGGCTCGCGCGCCATAGCTTCTTCAAAACGCGCAATAAGATATGCCTTCCCTTTATTTTCTTTCGCTGTCAATGCATCAAAATAATTTTTGAGCGCCGCGTGAATCGCGTTACCGAATGAGAGGTGTTTATTGGGAGATTCCGGAATACGTATCAAATTTCGATAAAAATATTTCCACGGACATGAAAGGTAATTGTTAAGCGCAGTAACCGATACTCCTTTTTCCTCAAAAAGTGCGCTTAAAAAATCTTTATCTTTCAATTCCGGCGTTTTTGCGGATATGGGCGCAAACATCATTTCGCGATGCGCGGAAAATTTCCGCTCGTACAAATCCGCGTCGTAGGGTACTAACACATCTTCTTTCAATTCCGCGATGAATTTTGAAGGTAATTGCTCTTTTCCGTCATGGTCCGTTTTCGCAAGCGTTACAAAAAGTTCTTTCTTCGCACGCGTAAGCGCGACGTAAAATACATTCCGCTCATCTTCATCATCTTCTTCAAGAATATTTTCCACGGATTCAAGTACGCGATAAATCTTCCTCGGTAACTTGATATGCTCGCGGTGGAATCGCGAACCCCATTTGCGGTCAATCGCATTCATAACAAACACTCGATCAAACTCCTGTCCTTTTGCACGATGCGCGGTCATAAGCCGAACTCTCCCCACAAGCCGTAATGTCTCCGCGCTTTTTACCGCAATGCCATGGTTGCTCATTATATCAAGATACTCAAAGAAATCGTTCAACGTATAGCTCTTCTGCCGTGCAATAAATGATTTAAGAATATCAAAAAGGGCATGGAGTTTTGCGATTTTCTCCGTCGTGGACGGGTGATTCACTATCGCGTTCAAAAACCCCGAATCATGCACAATCATCTCGAATGATTCTCCCGCACCTTTATTCTTCGAAACCTTTTTCCATGCGGAAAGTTTCTCAAACAGAGTAAGACATGCGTCTTTCGACTCTATATTCGCCAAACCCAGCATCTCCGCCGAACGCAACACATCATATACCTTCTTTCGATTCTTCCCCGCAAAAGAAAATAATTTATACACATCAAGTGGCGGAATACCCAAAAAATCAACGTGAAGCATTTCTACAAGCGCAACATCGTTTCCAAAGTGTTGTACGGCGCGTAATATGCGGATAAGTTTTTTTATCTCTTCGTCTCCCAACACATCCTGATCGGATTCGATATTGAAAGGAACTTTTTCTCTCTCTAACATACGTACAAGCGGAATAACATCTTTATTATCCCGATAGATCACCGCAATATCCTTTGGATCCTCTTTCTCGTCAATTAATTCCTTTATTGTTCGGGCAATAAAATAGTATTCAACGTCGGGAGAAGATAACGCAACCACATGCGCGGGTACTTCGGGATGTCCCGCATTTGCAGTAAGTGCCACTTCACGCGGAGAAACCATGTGCGCCGCATTCAAGATCGCCTGCGTGGAGCGGTAATTATTACGAAGAGAAATAAGCGCCACGTCGCGATATTTCTTTTTGAAATAATGAAAGTTTTCCAAAGACGCCCCCTGAAAACGAAAAATCGCCTGCTTTTCGTCCCCCACTACAAATAAATTGGGACGGTCGCTCCCGCCTGCCATAAGCTCAATTATTTTATTCTGCCCGTCATTCGTATCCTGATGCTCGTCCACAAGGAAAAAATCATACGTATCGCGAAGAACTCGGAGCATGTCTTCGTTTTCTTCAAGCGCGTGCGACACGAACATAATCATGTCGCTATAGTCGTACTGTTTTGCACTGCGAAGTGCCTGCTGATATTTCTCATACATTGTCGCCAACTCTTCATTTCGCTCGACGTGTTTTGCAGGCGACAAATATTTCGTTTTCATTTTCCCCTCGTATTTTCCAGATTGATTGATCAAATCCGGATTCGCATAAAAACTCTTCTTCTCATCGGCGGCTATTTTTTTAAAACCATCCGGGTCTATTCCCTGACGCTTCAGCTCGCTGATAGCGCTCATGATGTTGCGAAGATAATAATAACGATCCCCAAACGGACGCAGCTCCTTAAGTGGCAACGTGTCGATAAGGTGGCGAAGAATAGTTATCTGATCAATCTCCGTAATATTCGAAGCCCCGATGATGTGCGGAAAGTAATCGGGATAATCACGGATAATACGGTTTGCAAAACCGTGGAACGTTGAAATCTCAACACGATACGAGTTCTTCCCAACAAGCTCCGAAAGTCTTCTGCGCATCGAAATCGCGCCGGACTCCGTAAAAGTAAGCGCCAAAATTTTCTCCGGAGGCGTTTCCGTTTTCTCCAAGATATTCGCGATACGCATGGTAAGTACCTCGGTCTTTCCGGTACCCGGCCCCGCGATTACCATCACCGGCCCCTCAATACTATCAACCGCTTCCCGCTGTTCTTTATTCAGCTCCTTATAACGGTCGATAAAGTTTTCTGTTACATATGTCATATAAAATATATCCCTGTCGCCTGCGGTTACTTTCGCCTTTTCCCCCAGTATACCACTATGACACGTGATGCCGATGTTCTCTCATACTCCAATGAAACCGACATTATTTTGAAATATTTTTCTTATTCTCCTATTCGCGCGAATCAGAGAATACACACAACAAAGCTATGAAGATGACTAGCGTATAAAAAAATCAACCGCCGGATTGCCAACGGTAAATGAATTCTGGCTGATAGATAAAGTTTGTGATGTTGAGTGTCAGGTTGTCATGAATCACATATCCGGTAAACACTTCAAACGCCAGTGCGAGAGTAACGGTGAACCATATCGGCACACGGAATGCCATGAAAAATCCAAGCATCATGGAAAATGTGTCGAGTACCGAGTTGATAATGCTGTCTCCCGAATACCCTTGTGCTAACGCCTGTTCGCGATACGCGTTGATTACCCATGGCGTGTTTTCCGCAATCTCCCATCCGATTTCGATTCCCATCGCGACAAGAAGGCGTGTCGCCATCGGCATTCGTGGAAAAAGCCAACGAAGTAATGCATAGAAAAGGAATCCGTGAATGATATGCGAAAACGTGTACCAGTCAAAAAGTTGCTGGGACATCTCCGATGACAACGCTTCGCTTACCCAAAATTGTATATTTCCGCTCGCAGAGATGAGCGGCTGTCCGAGGAGTGTCAACACCCCCGCCTGCAGGGTTACCAGTCCGAGAGCGATAATAGCGACGTGTAGTACGGTGACTTTTTTCATACTGAATTCAGTATATCAGATATCTTTCCTATCCTCGGAAATACAAATTTTTGTTCGCTTGAGTTTTAAAAGTATCGCCGGAAAATCGAATTGCTCCGTAAACGCACGGATATAGGCGCCAGAGGAAACGCGAAAGCGGACTGTGAATATCTGCATGTTTGCGGTATGTTTCTCGAAATATGTTTTCCAACCAGCAAGGATTTTTTCCTGCCGAAAATCTCCATGTATCTTCCCAATCGAATCTTTTATGTATTCTACCACCTCTTTCGCCTGCACCGTTTCTCTACCAATAAGAATCGCTTCTTTTATTTCCACCGGAAGCATCGGTCGGACAATGCCCATGTTTCCATTCTTGTAATGATCAAAAAGTTTAACGCCATCAACCGTGTGTCCCGAAAACCACGGATATGTTTGTTCGCGAAGCGCACGGATTTTTTCGAGTGATGCAGTAATGCGTTCCTTGGAAACGGCACTCTCGCCTTCGTGATCGATAATTCCAAGCGCGTCGTATGTGTCTGTCGCCACACCTATCAGAAATGTGGCGACGTATTCCTTATCGCACGAAAGAAAATCCTCGCGATGATTATTCTCGTCCCCCACCAGCACCAGCATTTCTCCCTCCGCCATCGGATCAAGCCGCCCGGCGTATGAGAGTACCTCATCTTTCATCTCCGGTTTTTCGATACGCACGCGCTCAAGTGTTTCAAGAGGCGTTTCCCCAACGCGTTTTGAGATGAGAATCATGTGCGTATTCTATCCTCTTTATCTTCCTTATTCAAAATTTATCCTTCACTACTATTTATAAAAAATCAGCCGAGGTGCGTTTTAAAGCACTCGGCGATTTTTAGATTTGGAGGATTTACCCCCTTGTTATCTCTTTGATAGCCCCTTCTCTGTGAGCAGAAAGGAACTCTTTGAATGAAATGTACTCCTTTTTCGGAATATTTCCTCCACCACGACTCACCATTGTTTTGATGGAGCCCCCTCCCTCAAGTTCGGGGTGCACATTCATTTCTATGACCCTTCTTTGTGTCCCACTACGGGAGATAATAACATCCCCCCTTCTGAGAAGTCGCAAAACTTCATCCACCATATCTTCTCTGTTTTTCATATCATTTCTTTCTTATTTTGATTTTTCAATACCGTATAAAACACATCCGGTGATTTATTATAGCATTAAAATGCTATAATGTCAATCCCCGCAATGGTTCAATAGCTGGAATGCCCCACGCGATGCATATTGCATATTCAGACAACCCGAGTCTCCCTCAAGTCCCCATGTGGACGCGGTGCATTTGGTGCCTATTTTACCATCTCCCGCACTAGAAATTAGGAATAATTAAATCGGCCGCATCTTTCGGCTTGTACTCGTTAACGTATTCATCATCATTCCTTTTCCACGGTCCATCCCATTTTTCATCTTGAGAATTTTTATAAACCTCACGATCGCGTTTTTTCCCTCGTTCACTCGCGATTGTTTGGTCGCAATCAATCCAAATTTTATATGCAAAATAGCGCAGTAATTCCGGACGAAAAAGACCGACTCCTTCAACAATGAGAATTCCGGAATGGGAAACCGTTATGCTTTTAATAATTTTATTTTCCGCGTGATCCCAATGACCATATGCCACGGAGTTTTCTCCCTTTAAAAAAGGAGTGAGTACTTCCCTTTCGAGTCTCTCAAAATCCATTCCTTTCCAGTGCGTGTAATTCTCAATCGTCCTGTCTATTCCAAAATAATCTACGCAAATCACAGGAGCGTTCATTGCAATTCCTAATAAATCCGCAAAAGTTGACTTACCCGCGCCTCCAAAACCTGAAATAGCGATAACCGCCGGAGTTTTTAGCGATATGATTTTCTCGATAAGATTTGGATTGATTTCTTTCATAATTTTTGGTGAAATTCATTGTATCATTTCTCCATTGCATTTTTCTAAAAAAGAAACTCAAACTAATATATGATCAATCATCATTCTATACCCTACTTTTTCCTCCTAAAGCACCCCACCATATGATCATTTACCATTCCCGTTGCTTGCATGTGGGCGTAAAGTGTCGTGGGTCCCAAAAATTTAAATCCCCGCTTCTTTAAGTCCTTTGCCCATACAACCGCCTCGTCGTTGAACGGTGCGATGTCCTTCATCGTGCGGATTTTGTTTTTTATCGGTTTTCCACCTACAAAACTCCACATATATTTCGAAAAAGTCCCGAACTCTTTCTTGACTTCGAGAAATTTCCCTGCGTTGTGCAGTGTCGCCTCAATTTTCAATCTATTTCTCACAATTCCCGCGTCCTTCATTAAACGTTCGGAATCTTTCTTCCCGAACTTTGAAATCTTCACGGGATCAAAACCCGCAAACGCTTTCTTAAAGTTTTTCCGCTTGTACAAAATAGTGCGCCAACTAAGCCCCGCTTGAAACGCCTCAAGACACAAAAATTCAAAAATTTTCTTATCGTCGCGAAGTACCGCTCCCCATTCCGTATCGTGATACTCTCGCATCAAACCATCATCCCCGTCTGCCCATACGCACCGTTTTTGCGGTATTGCCATACTTTAATTTTACCGTATCAAACCGTTTCTTCAAGCCTTTTCAAAAAGAGTTATCATTTCACAATCTTTACCAACCGAATTCCTCCATACCCGATAAGCAATAGGGCGACAATAGCGTTTGATACCTGAACAAAAGAAATTGGCACTGTATTTTTTATCAGCGACATCACAATGGCGGAACTCCCCATAAAGAGAAATGTGGACAATCCCATCGCTACACCAAAAATGACAAGATCGTGTTTTGTGTAGTTGTATTCAAGCGCCTTTACAGTAAACAAACTTGTTACCGTCACGATGGTCAAAGGACTCGATATGGTGAGCAATAATGCAGCCGTAAAACTCGAAAGGATGCCCACCGGACTTGCAATCGCATCGGTAGAAATATTCTCGCCTGTTATGCTTTTGATAATCATTACTCCAAAGAGTATCAATACCACGGAACTAATGACTCCAAAAGTCTTTCTGACTTTCTTATGCGTCAGTAATTTCCCAACCCCCACAATCGCAAGGGTAATATAAAAATAATCAGCAAACGCCACGCCACCCGCACCGGCAATACCATCAAAGACTGTCTTCTGTAGCGACAGGCTGATAACAAAAAAGAAGGCCGGTCCGACAGCAAACTGAAGGATAAATCCGGTTATTAGACCATTTAAAAAAACACTTCTTTTTTCCATCAAATTATTTTACCCTTTTAACTTCTTTACCTTACTAATCCCGTGAGAGGCGGTGCACTTCGGGCGCACGCAGACTCTACTTCTCGTCATAATCATAGAAAGCGCAAACGCGAGAAATCCCAGACCAAGACCAATAAAAAGCCCGGCGAGTAGCTCATTAAAAAGAAATCCAAATCCGATACCCAGCAACACGCCGGAGGGTACAAATAAACCCGATGGGCGTCTCTTGCCGTCATGGCAACACTCTTTCCCTTCGCATTTTTCGTGTTTCATATATTTAAATGATAACTCGACGCGGTGATTCTATCTGATTCCCGTGTCGCAAGAAAGATCTGCCTTCACCATTTCGTCGGGACCTATACTTATCTTTTTCATCTCGCAATACGGGAATGGCTGACCACCAATCGCCTGCACACTGAATTCGCCCGGGGGAAGCATTGCTCTATACCCTCCTTCTTTGCCCGTCTCCACGCTGGAGAAAAGCGAACTTTTCGAGCTATTTTTTTCAATGATTTGCACCGTAGTCTCATACCCTTTATCCGCGCAATTCGGATCGGGCGGATTTCTCATCACGGGACACATGGGCCCAAGAAGCACCCGCCCTTCCACGCCGGATTTAAACGGGAGAATTCCCATGTCTCCACCGGCGTTCTCTTCGCCGATCCCTTGTCGCTCGGGAATATGAAACGTTTCTATAATAACCTCTGCAAATGTCCGATCTCCATGCCTGCACTGACGCGGATAACTTTCCATCACGGGATTCCCCACTGCTACACACTCGTCAAAATTGGAAACCATCTTCACCGAATATTCTTCGGTTGTCATTTTCCACATCACACCAAACCCCAATATCACAAGCACCACTATTATTACGATTGTCTTTTCCTTTTTCATAAATCTTTTTTATACCCAATGACGAGGATTACTTATCCCTCCCCCGGACCGCCAAGCGTAATTTTTTCCGGTTCGAAAAATACTCTCCTGTCGCCCTCTTCCACCACACCCACTTCGGCAAGGTCGTAGCCCGATTTTTTTCCGAGCGCAAGCGTACGTGCCACTTCTTCCTTTGGTACAAACACATAATACCCCCCGCCCCAGTTGAATGTTTTGAGACAATCTTTCATTTCAATTCCTAGTCCGCGCACAAATTGCATTACCGGCGGTACGGGAACCCATGAGTGAATACGATAACTATATTGCCGCTTATCGAATGCGAGCTTTCCCACGCCATCACCCGTACCGGGAAGGAGCGCGTGAATATTCACCTTCTCCGTAAGAAGCGTTTCGATGAGCGCCACGTACGAACGCGTGGGGATAAGAATTTCTTCGCCAAGAGTCTTCCCATTCGGAAGCTTGGTTAAAAACTGATCCGGCAACTCGAGCGCTTTTTTAATAAGGAGTGAGATGCCGTTTGAGTGTACGCCGGATGATGTTGCGGCAATAATCCGGTCTCCGGGCGCGAGCTTCTTCCCGGTCACAAGATTTTCCTTCGGCGCAATAATTCCTGTGGTACACCCCGAAAGAGTTGCCACCATTTTCACGGGAGGTTTTGGATTCACAATGTATTTCACCGAGGCGGACTCCCCCGCAGGCATTGCCATCCCGACTTCTTCACAAATTTTCAAAAATCCCGCCGCCAGATCACGCGCACGATTTTCATCTGAGTACCACGCACTGTCAGACGCTTCAATCTGATCGGTAAACACCACAGGAAGCGCACCCTGCGCAATCACATCGTTTACCGTCATCATGGCGGTATCTATCGCAATACTGTCGTAATAAGTTCGAGCACCAGCTCGCCCTGAGCCTGTCGAAGGGTTGCCCCCAAACTGATACATCCATTCTGCAATCCAGTTTTTGTTTCCCAAATCTTCCTGCGTCTGACACCAGCGATGCGATTCGTTTCCGCGATATTCAAACACTGCGCCGTGTGCACCAGTCGCTTCTTCGGTAATAAACACTCCTCGCTTTTCAGGAAATTTCAGCGTCTTCCGACCCGCAGAAACCATATACTGCTTGAAGGGCTCCATTTGAACATAATCAACGCCCGCTTTGGCATATTCGCTTTGAGACATCTAATTATGAATAATAAATTACACTTTAGAAAAATCCGATAATAACTTTCGTAATTCCTGCTCGGCTGTCGCGGAATCCTTAAACGTCTTATAACCATACCGCTCTGCTTCTTTTTTGTACATTACCCTTTCGCAATAATAAAACAACTCCGCCTCCTTACGTTGTAATGCTTCCGTTTTTCCCCAACGAGGACGCTCTCTATTTCTCCGAAAAACCTCTTCAACAGAGTTACCAAGAAGAAACGCTCCTCCAAAGTCAAAATTGCGTTTTGCAAACTCGGGAATGATATTTACACCTTCAACGATCGCGCCCTTTCCCGATTGGCGCACACTTTGAATTTTTTGCAGTACGGTAGGTAAAAATGCCTCCGATTGGCGTTTAATATTTTTCCAATTCTCCTCACATGAAACCGTGCGTAAATATTCTTCTTCGTCTTTATCCCAAAAAAAATTAGCCCACGGTTTAAGCTTTTCATCTTTCTTCATATCTCCGCGAAACGCGTCTATATCAATATGCACAAGCCCGAATTCCGCCGCAAGCTTTGCCGCGAGGAAACTTTTTCCCGCCGTTGGAATACCACCGATAAATGCGAAAGGCATAAGAAAATAGAAAGTAGAAAGATGGAAAATAGAATCGATATGCTACTGGGTCATTGTACATCCGTGTTTAAAAAAACGGAAAGCGACGCGAGGAATCCCCTTGCGCCGCTACTTATATGGAGAAAAAAACAAATAGTCAACTTACTTATTGAATCTTCTCTCTATTCTCTTATTCGCGCAAATAAGAGAATAGTTCTTAAATTTATTTTTCTCTCAAATACTTTTCGAATCCGATTTTCTCCAGTTTCTGGGCTTTCGCAATGAGCGACTTCTCTAATCCTTTCTTGTAGTCCAAAAATTTCTTTTGTAATTTTTTGTCGCTTATCGCAAGCATCTGTATTGCAAGAAGTCCCGCATTCTTCGCGCCATCAATCGCAACAGTGGCGACGGGAACTCCGGGAGGCATTTGCACTGTGGCATAGAGCGCATCAACACCATGTAAAGCGCCAGACCGAATAGGCACTCCAATAATTGGTAGCGTGGTGTGTGCCGCCATTGCCCCCGCAAGATGCGCCGCACTTCCCGCGCCCGCGATGATAACTTTCAAACCACGCGCAACGGCGGTCTGCGCATACTCTGCCGCCCGCGCAGGAAAACGATGGGCGGAAACAACCGTAATTTCATATATCACACCGAATTCTTCCAAAACTTTCGCCCCGTCTTGCATCACGGGCAAATCCGAGTCACTTCCCATAATTATTCCAACTTGTGGATTGTGAGTCATACGTTATTGATCATAAGTTAATCAATACTTACCCATAAGATAATCCATTTTCATTACTTTGAATATAGCATCAAAATTCCCAAGAATCTTCTTTTCTCCTTGGGAAAACGTCACAATAAAATGCACTTGCACATTCGGAAGATCTGAATCTTCAATATCTACAAGTCGAGCTTCCACGGTAAATGCGCACGTTTCAGGAATTACGAAACCTTCTGTTGCATTGATATAAAGACGCTGAAGCCTAATCGACTCTCGCACTTCTTCAAACGAATCACCGGGAAAATAATTATTTCCGTATGAGCCGGGGATGGTATGCCCCAAATTGATTTTTAAGGAGTCGTGCGTCGTGGTCATCCAACGTATTTTCTTCCCATGATCTGCAAAAAGTTTTATTGCTGTTTCATACAGCGTAGAAAAGCTCATCCCCACCTGCGCATGTTCCGCCGCCTTGTATACCACGTTATATATGTCAGTGAGATGTTGTCGCACCTGTCTGTCACCTCCCCCATACACAGTACACCCCACATCGCCAATCATCCCGGTGGCTCGGTCTATCGGTGAGGCATAGAGAATCCCAACCGTATCACCATTGAAACGATTATTTTCTGTCGGAAAAAATTGCGGACTTCGCAGTGTTTCAAATTGAAGTCTTGTATATGGTTTTTTCTCCCCAAAGAGCACTGCCACTCCTCCCGGCGGAGGGTCGTACCAACCCATAGGATAAAATTCTTTGTGCGCTGAAAGATTAGCGAGGATTCTATCACAGACTTCCGCTTCCGAAATTCCTTCATGATTTTCAAGTGCCTTGGCAATAATTATTCCCGCAGCTTCCCGAGATTTAACAATGGTTCCTATGCAATTCATTTTTCCAAAAAATACTTCTTTATTTTATTATAGTGCACCGAACTCCTTAAAAGTACAAGAGACCTGCGGATTAATCCGAAAGGTCTCTTATGCTGAAATTTCGGGGCTAAGCCCCGTGAATCTTGCCACCGTCTCAATGAGACGGGTGGTAACGACCTCCATTCTTCCCACATCATTGAAAACAATGATGTCGAATATTGGTCGCCGTAATCGGGGCGGAAAATCGGGTATCGGATCACTCCGAAGAATAGAGTTGATCACCACCGCGTAGCGATACGCGATCCGCAGTCTCCTCTGTCGCTCTTTCTTCGGCGCACGAATGAAGATGCGAAGCATCATTCCTCTCTTTGTTAAATGTGCGTTGTTTACTAACGCCTCTAGCGTAACGCCGTTATACACCATTTGTCAATCTCACCGCGCACCCAATGACTGACAATCAATAGATTACGGTCTGTAACGCAATGATTTTGCACCAATATCTTTTCGGTAATACATTCCCTCAAAATGAATCTTCCCCACTGCCTGATATGCCTTGTCGAGTGCTTCTTTCAAAGTCTTGCCTATGGCAGTAACACCCAATACTCGCCCACCAGACGTAACTAATTTTTCACCCTCTAGTTTCGTTCCCGCGTGAAAGACCACTACACCTGGTATTTTCTCAGCTTCTTCGATACCAGTGATTTCTTTTCCTTTTTCATAACTACCTGGATACCCTTTACTGCAAAGAATAACACAGCACGCAAACCCAGGGTTCCACTCTATATTCACATTCTCAAGTGTCCCTTCAATGCACGCCTCGACGATATCCAATAAATCGGTTTTAAGGAGTCGCATATAACTCTGCGTTTCCGGGTCTCCAAAACGAGCATTAAACTCGAGCGTCTTTACACCACCCGAACTCATCTTGAGACCCGGATACAAACACCCTGCGAACGGATATCCCTTCGCTTTCATTCCTATGAGCGCAGGCGCGACGATTCGCTTTTCAAATTCGACGAGCATCTCCGCCGTCACCCACGGCAAAGGCGCGATGGTACCCATGCCTCCCGTGTTCGATCCCGTATCATTCTCGCCTATGGGCTTATGATCCTGTGCCGTCGGGAAAAGCGAATACGAAACACCATCCGAAAACACATGAAGTGAAATTTCCTGCCCATCCAAATACTCCTCAATTACCACTTCCGCTCCCGCCGCACCAAACATTTTCTCCGCCATTATTCTTTGTAAAGCTTCTTCCGCCTCGCTCATCGTTTCACACACAAAAACACCTTTTCCTAACGCGAGTCCGCTCGCCTTCACCACAATCGGCGCGCTCCGCGATGCGAGATATTTTTTTGCGGCTTCATAATCGGAAAAAGTTTTAAACTCCGCCGTAGGAATCCCCGCCTCTGCCATAAATTGCTTCGAAAATACTTTTGACGCCTCGATTTCCGCCGCGGCTTTTGTGGGACCAAAGGCGGGAATGCCTTTTGCCCGAAGCACGTCTATAAGCCCCAGCGCAAGCGCATCGTCGGGACCCACCACCACGCAATCCACTCTTCTCTCCACCGCAAACGCGGTGAGTTTCTCGATATACGTCGCAACAATAGGCACATTCTCGCCCAACAATTTCGTGCCGCCGTTCCCCGGCGCAATATAAAGCTTCTCCACGCGCAACGATTGCGCAAGTTTCCACGCAAGCGCGTGTTCGCGCCCGCCAGAACCAACAACTAATATTGTTTTTCCACTACTCATTATTTTGGTTGTATCCCCAACTTTCCGGCAACCCACAATATAAAATCCAATTTTTTAGAATCAGGAATTGGACAATCACTAAACTTTTTATTGAAAACCAATAACATATTTTTACATCTCCCATCAATCCGCATCTGCTTATAAAAATCTTTGAGTGTTGTGTAATAACTCAAGTACTTTTCAATCCTCTTATATTTTGACGGATAACCGAAACCAAATATATGAGATATCTTTGAATCATAAATGGGATATTCTGGATTTATCATATTTAGTAGTTTTGTAGTAAATGAGAACTGGACAGCATTACGTCCTTGCACATCTTCAAAACTCTGTAATTCTAGCAATATTTTTGCTACATCTTTATCGGTAAAAGATTCTTTTTTCCGAAAATACTGCATCAACTCAAAATACTCATGTTTGAATTCAGGTGATAACCCAGCTCTATCTAATCCATAATATGAACGAAATACAAATTGAAAAACAAAATTATTTCTTACATCTCCCTTTTTGAACTCCGCCGTTAAGAATTTATACACATGCACATCTTCGCACTCAATCAATGCAACAATTCTATGAATATTATTACTTATAAACAAAATTATTTCCTCTAGACTTCGCATATAAGTTTTCTTCATATTACCCGTTCGGAAACATCTCGACTGCCCTTCGCTTTGCTTCTTCAAGAATCTGCTCCTCGCCGGGGAGAATGAGCGGCTTTCCTCTCACAATTTCTTTTACCGCGCCTTTCGCAAACATTTCAATCGTTTCAATCTGCACCTTATGCTCTACCGGCAATGCGCGGGCGGCAAGCGTTTCTGGCGTATCATCTTCTAAAATAGAAACTTGCTTTGCGTGTAATACTGCGCCTTTGTCATATTCGGTAGTCACGCGATGCGCCGTCATCTCTGTCCAAAAGTCCCGCTGCACCGCACGAACAAAAAATAATCGTGCCGCATGCACACGCTTCCCATACATTCCTTTTCCACCGAAATCCGGCCGCCCCGGGTCAAGCGGGCCCGGATGTTGGTTTACAATCCTTCCCTCAAACGCCGCGATTACATTTTCCGGAGTTTTCACAAGCCAACCATATTGCCCCACAAAATCTACTCCACGCGCACGACATTCTTTGATAATCGACTCACCAAACTCATCACGCGAAGGAAACGCTTTTGGTGAAAGCACTATCACATCTTTTTTTGGCACGCCTGCGCGTTTCACGCGTTCGATACCGCCCGCCTCGGGTTTGCTCGCAATCACACACGCCACTTCCACGCCCGAAAGCCGTCCCATCTGTGTCGCGCGAATAATCGCCTCCGCAGTAGTCCCCCCGCCGGAAAGTAAAATCGCAATTCTCATTATATTAAAATTCATTCTACCTTTTCTCATCCAAAAACTCGACAAGCACGCCATCCTCTATGGAACAATTCTATAGAATTGTTCCATAGAGGAAACCCTATACCAGTTTGATTAAAATTCTGAAATCTTCGGGCATGTTGGCGCCCAGAGAATAAAAAACGTGTCCGTTCATTCCTTTTGCATCCACTACATCAAGTCGTTTAAGAATAGCGAGATGGTTTGAGGTCGCTTTAAGCGAAATTTCCAACTCATCCGCAATCTGTCCCACGTGCATCGCCGGCCCTTCCGAAAGCATCACTATAATTTTTAAGCGATTCACGTTCGCCAGCGCCCGAAACACCGTAGTCCAACGTTTATGATTCCGATTTCCTTTCGCCATGCCCATTCCATATATTATATCGCATTGGAACAATTCTATAGAATTGTTCCAATAAAAAAATATTACCAGCCGTTATAGCCCTTGTGTTCTTTTTTTATAATTATTTTTGCTTTCGATTCCGACCTTTATTTTTTCAATACAGGAACCGGCATTTTCAACGTTCTCAACTCGCAAACAAGCTTCCCTGACGTTCATGCATCACTTCCATAATACGGACTTCGCGAATACGTTCGCGGATATCTATCGAATATCCGCCCGTGAAGCACGAAAGATTGAACATGGTACGCGGAAGACGTGTTGCGCCCACCAATCCACTAAGAGAAAGATAATACAGAGATGTTGCACCAAGATACCTTCCGATTTCTTCAACCGATTTATCCGTCGCGATTAAATCTTTTTGAGCCGGCGTATCTATTCCATAAAAGTCAGGGAATAAAATCGGCGGAGAACTTATCAAGAAATGCACTTCACTCGCACCCGCCTCAAAAAGCGTTTTGATAATCCTACGCGATGTGGTGCCTCTCACAATCGAATCATCAATTAACACTACGCGCTTTCCCTTCAATACTTCCGGTAACGGCACCAATTTCATTTTCACGCCTAAATCGCGCGTATGCGAATCCGGTTCAATAAACGTGCGGTGAATATAGCGGTTTTTAAGGAGTGCGAGCTCAAGAGGAATTCCACTTTCCTGCGCATACCCAACCGCGACGTGAATCGCAGTCTCCGGAACCGGTACCACAATATCCGCGTCCGGATGATATTCTTTTGCAAGCTGAACACCGCAATTGCGACGCACTTCATAAACCGAACGTCCAAGAAACGTGCTGTCGGGACGGGCAAAATACACAAATTCAAAAATATCAAATTTTTGATCGGGCGGTACGATTTGCTCCGTTTGAATTCCCGACTTATCCACGGTCACCATCTCACCGGGATTCACCTCACGCACAAATTCAGCTCCTATTGCGTGGAGTGCGCATGTCTCCGACGCAAATACTGTCCCGTTACTATTAATCTTTCCCATCACAAGCGGACGAATACCGCACCCGTCACGCACCGCAACAAGGGAATCCCTTGTCATCGCCACCACCGAAAACGCACCGGTAAAAAGCGGGAACGCCTGACGCACCGCTTCACGCAACGTGCTTCCTTTTTTGAGATAATACCCCACCGCCTCCGCCATCAATTCTGAATCGTTTTTCCCTTCGACAGAGACTCCATTTGCACTTAAAAATTCTTCAAGTGCAACGGTACTCGGAAGATTCCCGTTATGCGCGAACGCAAGCGTATCGTCATACGCTTTTACCGGCTGATTATGAAATGCATCGGTACCCTTCGAAGTCGAATAGCGAACATGTCCTATTGCACAATATCCTACAAGCGCACGAATATCTTCTTCGGCAAACGCTTGTGCAACAAGTCCTCTCTTTCTGCAAAATCGGATTTGAGACCCGTCACTCGCCGCAATGCCCGCCCCCTCCTGTCCGCGATGCTGTAAAGAAAAAAGCCCATAGAATGCAAGTCGGCTTACGTCGAGTCCTTCGCCGAAAACACCAAACACACCGCATTTCTCATTCAACTCACGCATGATTGTTATTTAAAATAAGAAACTGCATTTTTGAAAAGTTTGAGGCCGGGACCGTCCGTAGGAATTCTTTTTTTATTTCTTGACGATTGCTCCTTAAGATATGGCCAATGTGGTAACTGTGTAAAAAACTGTGCGCGTTCTGGATGAGGCATCATTCCCAATATTCTACCATTGCGTGCGAGAACACCCGCGATGTTTTTAACCGATCCGTTTGGATTTGCGGGTAAATTCTCGTGCTCACATATTTCCCCCTTTATATAGGTAAATGCGATTGCGTGATTCTTCTCAAGATACGCAAGTGTTTCTGCATCCGCGACAAATTTTCCTTCGCCATGAGCAATCGGGAGCATTGCGTGTTGTACACCGCGAAGCCAAGGGCTCTCTCCCCGCACTTCGACATCCACCCATCTCACTATATACCGCGCGGAATCGTTATAGGTGAGTGCCCCCGGAAGAAGTCCTGTATTCGTCAAAATTTGAAACCCGTTGCAAATCCCTATTCCCAACTTATCCGCAGAAAAGAAATTTTCGATTTCCTGTGCAAAATGATTTTTTATTTTGTGTGCATATGCCTTTCCCGAACCTGTGTCGTCTCCGTAAGAAAATCCTCCCGGCATCGCGAGAATTTTATATGCTTTAAGCGAAATAAGTCCGTCCACAATATCATTGATATGCACGATATCCGCTTTCGCACCGGCCCGCTCGAACGCGACTTTTGTTTCTTCTTCGCAATTCAAGCCATATCCGGAAAAAATTATAACTTTTGGTTTTTGCATATAGGTTATTGACTACCGTTCATATGGCATAAATTAATAATTTTTAAATGTCCCTCGATATGCTTCAAGCGCACTCTTTATATTAATCCGTACCGCACGCGCACCATCCCATCCTTTAATATGCACGACTCCATCATGTGCTACCGTGCCAATGCGCATACATGCATTTCCCCGCATAAGCGCTTCAAACTCCTTGCATTTTTTCGGATCCACACTTACCACTATCCGTCCCTGCGATTCAGAAAAAAGCGCGAGATCATCACGAGTATGATTTCCCGGAACATTCCTTAAATCTATATCCGCGCCAAGCATTCCTCCCATCGCGCTTTTCATAAGTGCGACCGCAAACCCCCCGCGCCCCACACTTACCGCCGATGCCACAAATCCTCGCGCAAGCGCACGCGCCATTGCGCGATATAATTTCCCGTTTTTCTTCGCATCAACGCGTGGCACACTATTCCCCATACAATCCTTTCCTATGCGCTCGGACTGCATAACCGCATATTCCGTTCCGCCGATTTCATCATTCGTTTCTCCTAAAATATAAATCGCATCTCCGGATATTTTAAAGTCAGAGGTAATGCATTTTGTGCTATCAGACACAATACCGATTGCCGAAATAAGAAGCGTGGGAGGAACCGAAATAGAAACAGGTTTTCCTTCGGCATCAAACCCTTTGAAATCATTAAACATACTGTCCTTTCCCGAAATGAACGGGGTGCCGTACGCAACCGCATAGTCATAACATGCATGTACGGCATCTTTCAGTTGCGCAAGACGCACCGGATTATGCGAGTCGCACCAGCAAAAATTATCCAAAATTGCAATCCTGTCGGGATCGGCTCCACCCACCACCGCGGTGCGCACCGCCGTATCAATCGCACATGCCGCCATGTCGTATGCATTAATTTCCGAATACGTGGGATACAATCCCTGCGAAAGCACCACTGCCTGTTTTGAATCAAGTCTTGGACGCGTCACAGTCGCATCCACATTCACACGCCCGCGTCCCGCGAATGGTTTTATCACCGATCCTCCCTGCACCTCGTGGTCGTACTGGCTCGAGATATGCGCAAAACTCGCGATATTCGGACGCGCAAGCATTTCGAGAATCGTTGCATTAAATGCACCGGAAGATTCTTTTGGAGGCTCACTACGACGAATATGCGCCACACTCGACATCATGTCGCGCCGCACCCATCCTTCATGGAGAAAATCCATACTAATATCCATTATTTTTTTTCCATCATGCTCCACCACGCACCGCCCCGAATCCGTAAACTCGCCAACAATCGTCGCCTCCACGCCGCGCCTTCGAAACAACGTCACAAGCTCTTTTAATTTTTCCTTCGGTACCGCAAGCGTCATTCTTTCCTGCGACTCTGAAATCCAAATTTCCCACGGCGCAAGTCCGGGATATTTCAGAGGCACCTTATCAAGAGCCACTTTACATCCGCCCGACTCTTTCGCCATCTCAGCAATTGAGCATGAGATCCCTCCCGCGCCGTTATCAGTAATACTCGAATATAATCCTTTATCGCGCGCTTCCTTCACCAATACATCGGAAAGTTTTTTCTGCGTAATAGGGTCGCCAATTTGCACCGCCATCGCGGGACTCCCCGCGTCGAGCGCGACGGACGAGAACGTCGCGCCATGAATTCCATCGAGTCCCACACGATTCCCCGCAATTACAATATAATCCCCCGACCGCGCCCGCTTCTCATATAATTTGCGGGATATCCCCCGTGAACCCGAATGGCTTTTACGGGGAATCAATCCCACGGTTCCCACAAATACTCCCGGCTTCGCACGATACCGCGGGTCAAAGAACACAAATCCCTGAGGCGTAGGAATACCCGAACAATTTCCGCCTGCGTTTACCCCCTCAACCACGCCGTCCATAACACGACGCGGCGATAAAATTTTTTGCGTGCATTCCTTGTCACGGTACAACTCCGCCATATCATTCGGGTTCGCGAAACAAAATCCGTAGACATTAATCACCGGCTTCGCACCAAGTCCGAATCCCAACGTGTCGCGATTCACCCCTACAATACCCGTAATCGCACCGCCGAAAGGATCAAGTGCCGAGGGACTATTATGCGTTTCCACTTTATGCGTTATAAGATACTCGTCATCAAATATAATTGCACCGGAATTGTCGGTGAACACCGAGACGCATATATCACGTTTTCCCCTTCGTTTCCGAATTTCTTCTGTTGCCGCACGTATATAGTTCTTGAAAAGCCCGCCTTGTATCTCATCGAGTGAATTTGCAAATATCGTATGTTTGCAATGTTCCGACCATGTTTGCGCAAGCGACTCGATTTCAATATCGGTTGGCATACGTTTCTGTCCGCGGAAATAATCACGAATCGCTTTCATCGCTTCGAGGTCAAGCGCCAAAGGTCCCCGCCTTGTTCCATCCTTGTTGAGGATTCCGTATTTCCCAATCGCGAAGAGTTCCGCATCGTCAACATCAATATCTATCTTTCTGGCACTGCCACGGGAACGAAGTTGTACTTTGGGAATTGTTACTCCCATTCCCCCATCACGTTCAAACTCTTTACCATTCTTTATAAGTGCGCGTTGAATGAGTGGATTGTGAAGTCCTCCCGCAATATAATCCGCATCCGCGCGAGAAAGTTTTCCCGAAACAAAAAAGACCTGTGAGCAGTAGACACCTTCACCGGTCTTAAACTTTCTTCGTATTCCGTCCTCGATAACTTCCCGTGCAGTCGCTCCTATATTATCCGTTACTCCCGGACGCGGTCCAATCTCAATAATCCACCTTGTTCCATAACTATCGCCTGATAGTTTTACAGAATCAAATTCTTTTGGATATACGGTTTGGTCTACAGAGTAAGATTCGAGAATCGAATTCGTAAGAAGTTTTGCCGTACGTGTAATTTGCCGCTCATTAAAAGGCGCATCAATCACATAGGAATCCACAACCGCTACATCGCGAATCTTCCCTTTAAATCCAAGACTTTCACAATACCTTTTCTTTGCCGCCGCGCGCGTATCCGCGACTACGCTTTGTACATCAATACGAAAAGACATGAATCACTAATATGACCTGATTATAGAACTGCTTCGGTAAAAAACACAATAAAAAGCATTTTCGATGCATCAACCTGCCCCGTGCCGGATACCGAAATAGTTACCGCTCCTTTATCGACAACCGCAAGCGTATACATCGGCTTCACTGTATGTCATGTATAGTACAAGATGGTTGCAGTGAATGCTTGAACACCGTAATTCCATAAATATCAAAGTTTGTACTCCTCTCCATACGGGAATATTATTAATGGAAATATCCGTTTCTCTCTTCATATGAAAACCATGTTTCTCATTATTATATTGCTCGCGATAATAGGTATCGCACTTTTTTATTTCCTTCCTCCATCAAACTTTGAAACACTGGGGTTATTTTCTGAACATCTTACCTCGCCGGGAGTATCATCAAAATCACTATCGTCTTCCGTAGGGAATATTTCTTCCCAACTTTCCAAATCTGTTATTGAACCCGCGCAAGAACAAGCGGACGGGATCGTCCAACAAGCTAAAGATGTAATCGCAAGCGGAACCACGTCAATCGGAAGCAATATCACTCAAAGCGTATCAAATGTATTGAGTGGTATTACCCAAGCCGCAAAGGATACCGTGGCGAATACACTCGGCATCACCGCAAATCAAATATCTCTCGAATCACCCGAGACTGCGTCAGCAAATTTAAGCATCTGTACTACGCTACCACACGGTACCGCAGTTACCTATGCAATCCAAAATCCGTTTTCTCCTCCTCAAGATTTTTCTTTTTCGATTACATGGGGAGACGGCGCAACTTCGCATGGCGACATGAACACGCAAGACGAGCAAACCGTTGCGACACATCGATACGACAAATCGGGAAAATATCTTAACGTATTCTCTATCATCGCCAGCACTCAAACCATCACTCTCAAAAGAAAAGTATGCATTGAGTAATCACCCGTGATAATGCCGTAGAAACACCGCCATGAAAAAATCCATTGTCATCACCACATGCATCATAGTTATCCTCGTCGCAAGCATCTCATTGCTTGAGCGCTCTCCGAAACCGCGCTCTTCCCCTGCGACATTTTCAACCTATACCGACGAAGAGTTTGGATTTTCCGTGCATTACAATCCCTTGCAACTTTCTTTTAAAGAAAACTTCACCACGGACAGTATATCTCATTCAAAGTTCTGTACCACGCGTGATCCGGTATCGGGAATTGTTGTGGAAGAATATCTCACCTCAGAAATATCCAATGACAAGAATTGCAGACCCCTTAAATCATTCAATGAGTTTATAAATTATATTGCTCCTCGTGGTGTATACACCGAATTAGAATCCGCATCGCGCACAAAAATCATCATTACCCACCTTCAAACATCGGTAAGTGGCGCCTTTGACGGACGATCTACCACGGCGGATACCTATCGAATTTTTGTCGAAGCGCCACAGGGAAAAGATTTCTATGCGCTCGATTTCTATCTCGTCCCTCGCAAAGGAACACTCTCATGCGACGACGGTACCTGTGATATCGGAGAAGAAAAGATCGATGGGCTTTCGTACTGTGAAACCGACTGTCCGAATGGAAAGGATTGGACGAAAACACTCACACAGACATTTTCCACCCTCACCTTCCTTCCCTAAAATATTTCCGCGCGCTCCGCACAAAATAAAAATGTCATAAATACCCGCCATGGCGGGTATTTATGACATTTTTGCCAATAACGTAGCGTAAAGGTTATTATTCAATGAATGAATTCGCAGGAACACTCGTGTAAAGGATGCCATAAAAAGTTTGAAATTGTTCCCGACGATGAGGCGTTTTACGCACGTGTGGGTGTTCCTTCACCCGCATTCTGCCCCGATTGCCGCCACGCACGGCGGCTTGCAATACGTAATGAACGCACATTCTATAAGCGCACATGCGATTCGTGCAAAAAGTCCGTGATCGCCTATTACCCCCAAGAAAAACCGCAAGTAGTATGGTGTCCGGAATGCTGGTGGTCAGATACACTCGATCCGTTTCACTACGGACGAGATTTTGATTTCTCACGGCCGTTCTTTGAGCAGTTTAAAGAAATGTATACACAAGTGCCCACGCTCTCGCTTGATGTGGTGAACTGTCATGATTCGGAATATGTAAGCTACTGTGGCGATGACAAACGATGCTACCTCGATATCGCCGGCGAAGCAAACATGGATTGCTACTATACAAAGTTTGTAAAGTATTCCACACACTGCGCGGATTGCAGTTTCGTCTATAATTCAGAACTCGCTTACGAATGTGTAAATTGCCACCGCGTGAATAATTGTTCATTCCTGAATCGCGGTCTTGATTGCCACAACGTACACCTCTCTTATGATTGCCGGGGATGCACCGACTGCTTCGGGTGCTGGAATTTGCGGAACAAACAATATTATATCTTCAATCAGCCCTACGCGCGGGAAGAATACAAAAAGAAAATCGCGGAATTGAAACGCAACTCGTACGCCACGCTTGAATTGTTAAAGAAAGAGTTTGCGCGTGAATCGCAAAAAGCGCTTGTGCGTTTCGCCCAGCTCACGAATTGCATAAACTGCACAGGTGATGTGCAAGAGCAGTCAAAGAATGTACTTGAAAGCTTTGATGTAACAAAATCGGAAGACAGTAAGTGGCTCTGCGATGTGCTTGATGCGAAAGATTGTTACGATCTTGATTTCTCACTCTATAAACCGGAGCAGTCTATCGAACTTGTAAGCACGCTCAACATGACTTACTCCGGATTTTGCAACGCATCACACTTCTGCAATCACACATGGTACTCCGACAAGTGCAACAACTCCTCGAATCTTTTCGGTTGCATTGCGGTAAATAAAAAGCAGTACTGTATTTTGAACAGACAATACGAAAAGGAATCCTTCGATAAACTCAGGACGCGCATCATTGAACATATGACGCGCGCCGGCGAGTGGGGCGAGTACTTCCCCGTAGGAACCAGCGGATTTGGCTACAACGAAACCGTGGCGCAGGAATACTTCCCGCTCACCGAAGCGGAAGCAAAGATGAAGGGTTTCCCGTGGTGGGACAAGCCCCCCGGCACACGTGGAAAGGAAACATTGAAACCCTACCAAATCCCCGACACGATTGAGGAAGTGCAGGACTCGCTCGCGAAAGAAATCCTCGTTTGCGGCTGTGGGAGGAATTACCGCATCGTGGGATACGAGCTCGACCTCTATCGCAAGATGGGCGTACCCATCCCCCGCGAATGTCCCGAATGCCGCCATTTGAACCGCAATAAAATCGCCGGAGAACGGAAACTGTGGAAACGGAAATGCACATGCGCCGGAGAGAAATCAAGTAACAGCCTCTACACAAACACATCCAAACATTTCCACGACACCGAGGAATGCCCAAACCATTTTGAAACGCCATACGCGCCAGAGCGGAAAGAAATCGTATATTGCAAAAATTGCTACCAAGCGGAAGTTGCATAGTAATTTCAGCCTTGCTACCATTCACAATATGGCAACAAACACTGCAACAACAAAAAACAAGCTTTCTCCGGCACTGCGTGCATTTGCGCTTGAAGTGTTGCAGGAAGTCCTTCGTGATCCGGATTTTGGTCGGGAATTTACCGAGGTCGCACGGAGGCGATTGCGCGCCGCCCCGCGGGCGAAAAAAACCGTTTCATTTGCAGAAATTAAAAAGCGTTGCGGCTGACCGATGGCAGAAAAGTGGGCAATTGAGTTCTCTGTGCTCGCTACACGAGATATCACGCATCTCGACCGCCCGCTCCGCCGGCGCGTAATCGCAAAGCTGGAGTGGCTTTCAATCCATTTTGATGAAACACCGCCGGTTCCTCTCCAGGGGGAATTCGGCGGTTTTTATAAACTCCGCGCTGGCGATCTACGCATCCTCTACCGAATTGAATGGAGCACACATTGCCTCATTGTGCACTATATCGATCGGCGTGACTGCATCTACAAAAAATGAACAGCGAAACGAGAAACTGCCAAAATTGCAGCTTGAAATTCGTAATCGAACCGGACGATTTCTCGTTCTATGAGAAAATCGGCGTGCCCGCGCCCACACTCTGCCCCGATTGCCGGTTCCAACGGCGGCTTTTGTGGCGGAACGAGCGCACCTTCTACCGGCGCGCGTGCGATCTCTGCAAACGGAGTATTATCGCGGTCTATCCCGCCTCCGCGGAACGCTCCGGCCCGCTTCGCCAAAGCTCCAGCGAGGCGAGCGAGGCAACGCCCGTCTATTGCCAAAAATGTTGGTGGTCAGATACATGGAACCCACTCGCCTATGGGCAAGATATCGATTTCTCACGTCCGTTTTTTGAACAAGTAAAAGAACTGTGGAATAAAGTCCCCGCGATTTCTATCCAAAACGACGACGGCATCGCGAGCACCAACTGCGAATACGCCTACGACTGGGCATTCAGCAAAAATACATATATGAGCGTCTGCGGGTGGTATACCGAAAACTGCCTCTATACCTATTATGCCTGCTATGACAAGGACATCATGGACTGCTATTTTATTTGGAACTCGGAGATAGCATATGAGCTTGTAAACTGCGGCAAATGCTACAACTCGAAATATTGCACGCTTTGCTTTGATTGCACGGACTGCACGCTCTCGTACGACCTTCGCGGCTGTTCGCACTGCACGATGTGCGTAGGGCTCCGCAGCAAGCAATATTGCATCTTGAACCAACAATATTCAAAAGAAGAATACGAAATGAAATTGAAAGGATTGAATCTCGGTAATCGCGATTCGCTCACCGCGCACATGAAGGAATTCCGGGAGTTTTCACTCCGCACGCCGAAGAAATTCGCGAATCTCTTGAAATCCGTCCTCTGCACCGGCGACAACCTTATCACTTCAAAAAACTCCCGCGCCTGTTTCTATGCGCAAGACCTCGAAAATTGCCGCCACACGACGAACGTGGACGGCGCGAAAGATTCGCATGACTGCAACAATACGGGTCACGCGGAACTTTGCTATGACTCCGTAACTCCCGACAATTCGCGCGGCAACAAGTTTTCCATTTTCTGTTGGAAATGCACGGAAGCGGAGTACTCGAACAACTGCCACTCATGCACAAGCGTGCTCGGTTCCACGGCGTTGAAACATACCTCGTATGCGATTTTAAATAAACAGTATTCAAAAGAGGAATTTACCGCGCTTCGAACAAAACTTATAGAACATATGAAGAAAACGGGAGAATGGGGTGAATTCTTCCCACGCACTTCATCGCCTCATGCGTATAATGAGACTGCAGCCCTCGAATGGTTCCCACTCACGCAAGAAGAAGCTCTTACAAAAGGGCATCGATGGAAAGACGATGTAAAAAAAGAACACATCCCCACCAAAACCGAATTAACCCTCCCTAAAACCATCGCCGAAGTAGATGACTCAATACTGAATGAAATTATCGAATGCGCCCACAAAGGTACGTGCAACGAAAAATGTACCACCGCCTTCAAAATAATTCCTGCAGAACTGCAGATCTACCGCAAGCTTAATGTGCCAATTCCCACACTCTGTCCCAACTGCCGGCATTATGCGCGGCTTGCCGTAAGAAATCCTGCGCAACTTTGGAAAAGGAACTGTATGTGCACGGGAACGCACCGCAATAAGGAGAAGGAAAATATCTATGAAAACACCGTCTCACATTTCCACGGCGAGGCACCCTGCCCGAATACGTTTGAAACATCATTTGCACCAGAAAGAGCAGAAATTATCTACTGCGAGCAGTGCTATAATGCGGAAATAGCGTAGACACTCGGAATTATGAAACGTAAATAAAGATATGCCTGAAGAATCTCGTCAGTGCCAAAATTGTAAGCAAAGTTTTCAAATAGATACTCAACCCCTCGGGGGTACTCGGGATTTCGCTTTATCACTATACTCTCCATGTCTTTAGCTGAAACCAGAACTTGTCAAAGTTGTCGTGCGTCATTTGAAATTGA
>JANLHI010000023.1 GCA_024654525.1 Patescibacteria group bacterium
CAATAATTATCTCCACAACCGAATAGACTACGGTTTCAATAAGAACGAAAACATGAAGATCTCCGATATGGGATGGGAGCTGTATCCTGAAGCGCTCTATCATACTCTGATGGGTCTCAAAAAATATAATGTGCCTGTGTACGTCATGGAAAGCGGACTCGCGGATGCGGATGATTCCCGGCGGGAATGGTTCATTAAAGCGCTTCTTGAGCAGGTATACCGCGCTAACAAAAGCGGCGTGGACGTAAGAGGATTTTTATATTGGTCGCTTCTGGATAATTTTGAATGGGACAAGGGGTTTTGGCCCAGGTTTGGATTGGTAGCAATCGATTATCAGACGCTGGAGCGGAAGATCCGCCCGAGCGCCCGAGCTTACGCGGAGATTTGTCGTTCAAATTCTCTTATTCAAAAAGAATAAATATGATCAGTTGGGTATATATTGCTATTGTCGCGTACTTTCTTACGGCCCTCAATTCCGTTGTTGATAAGTATTTGTTGGGACGCTCCATTCCGCATCCCGTTGTATACGCGTTCTATGTGGGCGTTTTCAGCATCTTTACGATAATCCTTACGCCATTCGGCTTCATGTGGCCAGGATGGATACAATTCAGTGCGGCTCTTTTTGTCGGCATCGTGTTTCTTTTGGCGCTTATTTCGTTCTTCGCCGCTCTGAAAGCAGACGAGGCGTCGCGTATGGTTTCTATTGTTGGCGGCATTACGCCAATTTTCATTCTTATTTTATCCACGGTCATATTCGGGGACAGTCTCAGGGGAAATGAATATTACGCGCTTGCTCTTCTTGTTTTAGGAACAGTGGTTATTTCCGCGCGCCGCAATCGCACGTGCAGTATTTTTCAGCTGAACAAGCACGAATGCGCGCGCAGTACGGAACTCGCGATCCTCGCGGCGCTCTTTTTCGCGCTCTTTTTTATCTCCGCGCGGTTTGTCTTTGACAATCAAGAGTTTATTTCCGGATTTATATGGACACGCATCGGAAGTTTCCTTGCGGCGCTTTTATTGCTCTTGCTGCCAAGCAACAGAAAGCTTATTTTCAATACGACAAAAAAAGTGGGCGCAAAAATGGGGGGATTATTTATTGCAAATAAAGCGTTGGCCGGATTTGCATTTTTGATGCTTAATTACGCGATTGCCATCGGGAACGTTACCTTAGTGAATGCTCTTGAAGGGGTGAAATATCTGTTTCTTTTATTGCTCGTGTTCATTATCTCAAAATTTCGTCCCGCCATATTGCAAGAAGAAACGACATTTTTAATTTTATTGCAAAAGGGTATCGCCATCACGCTTATTTTTTTAGGAATACTGCTCTTGTCCGGATTGTCATTGGTCGATCTATGGAGTACGCTATTATCTCTTAACCCTTACCAAAATGCGGTTTAAAAAACTCACAATCATTTCAGTGCTCATACTCCTTGTCGCCGTACTAGGATTTTCATTGAAGCGACCCGCGAGCGCGACCGGCGTAGAACGTTGGGGCGTAACGTTTTCACACCAATTCGCACAATATCTGGAGATCGATTGGCGCGAAGCGTATATTGCGGTCCTTGATGAGCTGAAGCCGCCGATAGTACGATTGCCGGTTTATTGGGACGATGTTGAGAAAAATGAGGGAGAATTTAATTTTGAAACCTATGATTTTCTCGTTGATGAAGCGGAAAAACGAGGA
>JANLHI010000028.1 GCA_024654525.1 Patescibacteria group bacterium
ATCGTAAATTGTGTTTTGCAATTCTGACAAGCCTGCACTGAGCTTGTCGAAGTGTTTTTTGTCTCCGGATTCATCTCATCATAATACCCTATTCATATATGATTTCCTTATATCGTACGCCTGCCTGCCGACAGGCAGGAATAAGGGGTATAAGGAGAAAATACGCTATTCGATTAGATAACCTCACTCTGATAACAACTCTCGCAGTAGATAATTTCTTGCCGATCCGGCGCATATGAAGTTTCAAACTCATTCGGACATCTTCCCTCCGGATGATGCGGGTGCTTCACGGTATTTCGATACACATCCGCCTTCGCTAAAGCTTCGGCGGACAAGCATGCACACTGGCGGCGCCACAGCTTCATTGGATTTCGCATCGCAAATCTCTCTTTGTGGCGGCACTCTGGACATTTTCGGGGTAATGCGATTTTCTCACGTTTCAAAAATTCAAACTCGGATTTGAGAATTCGATATGCCTTACCGCACACACATCCGATAATTTCGTTGATAACCGAATCTTTAACGGATTCAATGTCGTCTAAAAGCGCATCACCCGCAATAGTCGGACTATATGGAGAAGGATCGGAGTCGCGCCATACATATCCTCGCGCGCACACCTCATCTTTTGCGAGCGGGATATGTTCATATGCCATAGATTCGTTATAGGCAAAAGGAGAGAATTCTGTGGGGAAAAATTCTCCATACATATATTTATTCCCCCGTGAGTCAACATAGGGCACATCCTCCATATGTTGGATAATTTTTTTTCTCAACTTCTCGTACTCTTTTTTGGTATATTGCTTGTTAAAAATGCAATACTGCTTATCTTTCACACTCACACACCCGAAAAGATAGGAGGAATTCTTACACCAATCCGAATATTCAACATCGCGGAGAATGTCTGCGTTTGAAAGAAACCGAATACGATTTCCTTCATGTCCTCCTACCGCAACTTCATAAATAAGCTCGCCGGTTACCGCACCCGTTACATCGTATGAATCCTTGATATTTATTGCACGAATACAAAACTTGAGATTTTCCCCTGCGGGAATTTCAAATGAATAGTGTACATTTTTTGCATTGAAAATGTTGTCTCCCGTACACTCGGTGGTTTTTATAAGGTTTGCGAAACGATGGAGTCCTTTTTGTATAAGAAGTAAAAACTCTTCTTTGAGATGCACCATATCCTGATAACACTCTGTATGAATCTCCTGCGTCTGCTTCATATATTCTTCTTTTGAATATTGAACATTGCGTACCACGAACTGTTTATTTCGTAAATTACTGCTCATAAAACAGTTCTGGCAATTTACGCAATCGAAAAGAAATAATGAGTCAATACAGTCGCGCGACCGGAAAAGGAACTTTGAATGGTTATTTCGGGCACATTCAACATTCTCATAACACTGCGCACATTCTTTTACACTGGAGCAATCAAATATATCAAAACTTTTATCTACCACATAGGAATAAAATACGTTTTCCGAACTTACACTTGATTGCGAGAGGTATATATTTTTACAATCCGCGACGTAATTTGCGTAGTCGCAGTTTATATTGGTGGAAAGCTGCACCAACGCAATACGCGGCACTTTTTCCATAAGTTCGCGGAACTGCGGGAAAAACGGCTTATTCCAGTCATATTCCACTCCATACTGGAGCGGATCCCAACTGTCTGAATTCCAGCACTCACGACAATATACTTTAAAAGGCTTATTCGGAGAATACAGCGATATAATCTGTTTTTCGCATAAGTCGCAGGTATCTTTATAAAGCGAGCGCTCATTGCGAAACGCCATACGCCGCTGCATCCGGCAGAGCGGGCAAAACGTCGGTGGCGGAACGTCTATTTTTTTGTAAAAATCAAAATCTTCCGGCTCAATCGTGAATTGTGTTTTGCAATTTTGACAAGCTCGCACTGAGCTTGTCGAAGTGTTTTTTGTTTCGGAATTCATTCTATTTTTTTCCGCCAACTAGCGGATTCTACTCTCTACGTTCTTACTTTTTTATTTCCACGGAAATTTTTCCCCTCGTTTTAATAGAAACCCCGCTGCGGCTCTATGCCCCCCACCGCCATATTTTTCGGCAATTTTTGACACATCAAAACTCCCACTCGCGCGGAGTGAGACCTTTATCATATCCCCCTCTTCGCGCCATACGATTCCGAACGGCGGCTTTTGCTCGGCAAGCAGATGCCCCAGCGGTGATTCAAATACTGATGAATTTACCGCAAGTACCTTCTTTCCCTCACACACTACCGTGCGCGCACGCGCGGCAATATTTTTTATTACGCCATCCTGATACCGTAAAAGCTCGGCACCATGCTCTCTTGCTTTTTTTCTTCCCTTTGCGCTTTCAAGTTCTTTTGCGAGCGTACTCCACGCTTTGAAATTAAAATCATGGAGTCCGATATATGCCCCGATTTCTTTTGAGTGCGGAAGTTTAAACCGCCATAAATCCCCGTCTTCCACATATCGCGACAGTTGCGGTACTGGTTTCTTCGGAAAAAAATATTTCCATGCAAGTACCGCAGCGGAATTTTCAACCGAAAAAAGAGATTCCGATGCAAATTTCATCCTTGGTTCCGCAGTAATATGATGATCTATTAATATTAATCGTTTTGCATCTTTCTTCATCTTTTTCACTACTGTATCCGGCTCATACGTAAAATCAATACAATATACAATTTTTCCGCGCACGTCAGGAGGTTCTTCCACGCGAGACGCACCAAAATAATCCGCCCCGTTTCCGAACTTTTTCCACGCAGCCCATGCGGAAGTGAATCCGTCAAAACATCCGTCGTGATAAATAATGAGAATCCGCTTTTTCATGTAGGTTGTAGGTAATATTTGATAGGCGATAGCGATAACTACATTCTACTACATACCGCCTACTGCCTACCATATGCTATGGCATCACGCCACATTCTGCTGATAGCACTCCACACATGCGATTTTCTTATAATGCCCCTCAGGAGGATAAAAATGAGTAATGCTCTTTCCGCACAGTGAACAATCTCCCTTAATGGGAATAACGACAGCAAGAGAGGCAAGTTGTTCTAATGTCCTTACGTCGAAATGATATTGTGGAACAGGAATCCCATTCTGGCGGTAAAACATAAGCTCATGAGAAGCTATATTGAACCGACGTCTTGTTTTCGAACAAATTAATTGTTTCGTAGGAAAGTCATCCAAAACATCATCAATTCTATCGGGTATATCATCACTGATTGCATCCTCCGCGGCAACATCTTCCGATTCTTCCCATAGCCCACCAAGTTTCTCTATATGTTTCTTTGATTCAGGGAAAAAAACCGACGCAAGTGAAAAATTATATCCTCCATATGCAAGTTTATACGGGAAAAACTTTCCCCACTCTCCCTTATTTTTCATATCTGCTTTAATATTTGCTATGCGCAATTCATATTCCTCCTTTGTATATTGCTTATTCAAAATACAATACTTCTTTTTTCTGAGCCCCACACATCCAAAACAATATTCGCACTCTTCACAATAATCGAGGTATGCGGAATAACGACAACTAGCCGTATGCAACGTCGCAAGTGTTTCATACACAAACCCATCTACTACCGAAAAAACTCCTTTTTCCACCGCACTTCCGACAGAATAGGCGGAGTCTTTAGACTCAAACCCCCTAAAAATAGCATGGCAATTCTCAGAGTACTCAAGAAAATAACAGTCCTTGCAATTTTTGCATTCATTCAAAATATTACCGGTCGAATTCGTTACTTGAAAATTGAAATTCTGCCGGTGAATCGCTTCGCGCGCAACGACTTCCTGAAACTCTTTTTTATACTTCCATACCGCACTCCGTGATTTTAAATCAAACTCCTTTATTTTTTCGAAGTATGCTTCCTTTGTATAAGGCCGATTCAAAATATAGTATGACTTGTTACGTAAATTCCAACACATAAAACAACTCTGAACGTTCCGGCAATCATATAAAAATGCGGATTCTATACAATCACGAGAATTAAATGCATGGCGAGTCTTAAAACATTTAAAACAATAGAGGCAATCATAACAAAGCTCTAAATCGAAAGAGTAAGTAAGGTCAATCGAGTTTTTGCAATTAAGAGTCCTGTAACAGTAACTTATATTTTCACAATCAAGAACCGAGCGAGATAGATAACAATCTTTTGATCTCCACACATCATCACTCCAATCACACCGTGTGTTTTGAACCCCAGATTGATGCGGATGAGGCACTTTTGCTTGTAGTTCGGCGAACTGCTCAAAAAACAATCGCGAAGGATCATAATCTTGCCCATACGCAAACGGATCCCATGCGTCCGATATCCACTCATCATGTGAATAGAGAGGGAACCGTACCGATTCGGAAAACGTAGTGATGATTGTTTTTCCACTCAGTGCAGATTTTGCTTTTCGAAACCGCCCGAACACCCAAAATGACAAGAGGTGTTTCCAAAGACACCATTTGCATTCATCGGGAACAGGCACATCGAGCTCTGTGCAAAATGCAAAATCATCCGGTTCTATGGTGAACTGGGATTTGCATGCTTGGCAAACTTGTAGTGAGCTTGTCGAATTATTTTTTATTTCCGGATTCATTATTCTTTAAGGTTAAACCTTTGGGAATTCTTAAGGTTTAACCTTTTAGGCAACTTCATTTTGGTAACAGGCTTCGCAATACACTACCTCTTTCCGCTCTGGGGAATATGTAGTTTCAAACTCCTCATGGCAGTTATCTTCACCATGACGGTGATTTTTCAAAACACACTGACACTTTCGATTCCATAATCTTGGCGGATTTCTCTTGGCAAGCCGTGCATAATGCCGGCAATTCGGACAAAGCCGCGGCAAGGGAATGTGCAACTGTCGATAAAACCGCAACTCCTGTGGCACGATACGAAACGCCGTAGGGCAACCATCGTTACACGTTCCTTTATGCGCACAACCGATAACTTCATCTATAATTGAGTCCGGAATATCCGTAATTGTCTCCGCCAACTCTTCCGGTTTTATGGTAATCGCATATTTCCGCGCTTCGGAGTTTCTCCATGAAAAACCTTTTTCATTCGCTTCTTTTTCGGTTAAAGGAAAATATTCCTGTGCCACGGTTTCGTTGTACCCGAAAGGAGAAATTTCCGCAGGGAAAAATTCTCCATATTTATATATCCTTCCCTTTGCACCACCATAGGGAACCTCCTGCATATGCATTATGATTTTTTCCCTCAATTTCTCGAATTCCTCTTTGGAATACTGTTTATTGAGTATACAATTTTGCTTTTTCCTCAACCCTACACAGCCAAAAAGATTTTCACTATTCATGCAATTATACGAATAGTATACATTGGTGCTACTCCATACAATTCCATCGAAGCACATCCGTTCCCCTTGATCCCCTGTGTCTATTGCTTCGTAAATAAGCCCGGAAACGATTCCTACTCCATATCCGTCGTACACACCCTCCATCTTGGCACCGTTTATAAGATATTTACAATCTTTAGCTCCTTCAATATCAAAGCACCACTTACAATTCGACGCACCATATACCGAATCTCCCGTCACATTTTGGCAATTCGTGAATATCGCATATCGATGCGGTTGCTTTTCCTTCAGTTCTTCAAATCGTCGTTGCATTTTTTCCAAGCCATGCGCGGTATGCAGTTGAAGTTCTTTTATCTTTTCCGCATATTCTTCTTTTGAATATGCAGTATTAAAAATATAGTAGGATTTGTTACGTAAATTGATACACCCAATACAATTCGAGCATCCCTTACAATCAAAGAGAAACATTGAATCCGTACATGCTTCGCAATTTTGAGAAAAATGAGTTCGATAACATTTAACACTTGAAATAAGTTCGTAACATAATTCACAGTTAAAAATACCAAATGTGTCCTGACAATCCTTGCAAAAATTAGACCTGCTTACATATGCAAGATTCTCCCCTCCCCATGATGCCGCAACAAGATAACCGTTTTTCAATTCCCCCACATGATTTCCATATTCGCAATTGGTAGTGCGCGCATTAAATACCGCCGGCTGTGGGGTGCGCTTCATCAAATCTTGGAACTGCACAAAAAATGGTTTTGAAAAATCATATTCTGCACCATACTCAAGTGGGTCCCAATCGTCCGACCACCAAAAGTCACGATTATAAACCAAATACCCGGAATCAGGAGCAAATCCCGAAATGATCGTCTTTCCAGTCTTTGCACAAGTATTCCGATGCAACGTCCGTTCATTTCGCCAACTAAACCGTCTCTGCATCCGACAAATCGGGCAAAACGTCGGCGGAGGAACGTCTATTTTTTTGTAGAAATCAAAATCTTCCGGCTCAATCGTAAATTGTGTTTTGCAATTCTGACAAGCCTGCAC
>JANLHI010000013.1 GCA_024654525.1 Patescibacteria group bacterium
CATTCTTTGTGTCCACAATGATGGGCGCTACCTGCAATCCTGCAGGCAACTGGGAGCAGTACCCGTCTCCCGAGTACACGATGTACTCTTGGGGAGGAGAGGGAGGTTGGGAGGGGGAGGTGGGGGTGCCTTCCATCGTCGCTACAACTTTGGAGAGGTGTGTCTTGGCGGATGTGAGTCCGCCAAGACAGAGCACCACTATCAGGATTGCAATGAAGAATCCCAATGCCTGTGCCGCACCTTTCCACCCTGCGAGCCAACAACCGACTGCGGTGATTCCCGCAAGGAGAATGAGTACGACGATGAACATATCATTTGCCACAGGGACAACTGACACGAACAAGCCGAACCCGAACTCGCATGCAATGAAGATACCGATGTAGGCAGTTAGTTTCGCGAGTGCCGCGCGGCCACTTTGCGTAGTGGCGATGAGGGGGAGCAGGAGCGGGTCCTGCCACATGGCGAATGCCATGAGCGGTACCGCAACGAACCACCCCAGAAGCAGAATGAGTGCGACGAGTGCCGTTGCTTCCTGTGACCCGATGAGAGCCACGAAGAACAACAGTATCGGCGTTGCGATTCCCATCCCGATGATTGCCCAGAGCGCCCGTTGGACGTGGTAATTTGAGGAATTCCACAATCCTTCGAGGATATCCTTTACTCCCACGATAAAGTTTGTGGGGCGTGTGCCTACGCCGAAGGTTTCTTCGGTAAGCCGCTCGAAGGCGTCAAACGTTTTATTGATGACCGTTTTCATCGCTTCGCTCCTTTCCACGTTGAGATTTCATCCGCAACTGCGCGGATGCCGGTAGTGAGCCGGTCACATGTCGTCTCAATTTTTGGCTTCAGCTTCATCAACTGACTCCAGTAATACCGCGCGGGCTGGAGGAACCCGTCATTATTCCACAGCTCGTACTCTGCGAAGAACGCGTCCTCGCTTGGATCGAAGCGGATCATATCGTCGAGTGCAAGAACCGCTTCCTTGCCGCTGACGGTCGCAACCTCTTCGATGAACTTCGCGAGCTTATTCTCGAAGTACGGTGTCTTGTTGTGGATATATATTCCTCGGGCTTTCGGATGGCCATTTGCATCTACCGAGAAGTTAGCTCTGGCGAGCAACTTCTTGATTTCCGAGCCAGTCCGTTCGCATTCGATGTAGTCGAGTGCATCGCGAACAGTTTCACGTTTCACTTTCGGTGTCATCTCACGCAGGATTTTTCCCGCGATGGTTGCCGCCCGCTGTGTATGCGTATGTGTTTCGTGAGTGCCGCCTCCCACGCGTTCGCCGATTTCATGCCCGAGAAACGAGGTTAATATTTCGCTCCCGAACTTGATGACTATACTTCCTGTGTCCCCTACAGCCCTCTTCATCCAATTCCATAGTCGTTTCATAATTCTCTTTCGTTGTGGCGCATGCGCGCCGATTTAGTTGTGATTGGTTGATTGTTTAAGAAGGTTTGTAGAGCTTTTGGCCCCAATTAAGGTTGTGCCCTACTCCGGCACTTACCTCAATCCAGTGGGGACGCGTGGCATCGGTAAACACTTCCGTGGTGTAGTTCACCCTCCCATGCTCGTCGGTGGCAAAGGATTTCACTTTGCCGTTGTCCCGTAGCGTTCCGTGGAAGTGGGGAATTCCATGTCCATGCTCATCGCAGACGAATATGACGAGCACATACTTGTTATCCCCTTTCCGTCCGGCGCTCACCGCGAGTTTCGCGGGAGCGTGTTTTGGTTTCGCTTCGGCGACTTTCTTCTCGGCCTCCGCGATTTCCGCTTTGGACTTCGCCGCCTTCGCAAGAGCTTCTTGCTTCACGGCCTCGATCTCCTCGACGGTTTTCGGTGTGGGTCCCGCAGGCGTGATGATCCTGCGATTCCATACCAACCTTCCCGCGGTTACACGTACCGGATACATTGAGCCGGGTCTGAGAGGACCCACGTCCCAATCTATTATCGTGTTCCCGTTCGTAGGGATGCTTTTCGGTGTTGATGTCTCGCCCGCAAAGAGCGTGACGTCCACATGGTCGGGGAAACCCCCCGGCCATCCTCCACCAAGGAGGCGAATCACTACGGTTGTGGCGTAGTTTCCATTCGCGACTTTGGTGGGCACGCGAACTTCCACATCTAATTTGGGCATAACTGCCATCCCTTTCTATCAGTTAATCTGATGTTTAATTGTTAAAACTAAAACGAAACGAATGGCAGTCCAGCTGGGCTGGATGGTGGTTCCGCGTCCCGCAGAACCCACAGTGCTCGCCAAACAGGGCAAGCTGACACTCGTAAAAGCTGTCGCTATTTTAGCATAAAATATAGAAAAAGTCAATGTTTCTCTTGGGTTCAAGTATCCAAGACAAGAATTTGGATTGTTCAGTTTCTGGGCTGTCTGTCACACGCCATTAGTTATCAGTTCGTGAAATTTTGCTATACTAAACACATATTATGAAGTTTTCAAAACGGCAACTTATCGTGATTGGTATAACGGTGGTAGCGGTAGTAGGAATCATATCCTTGTTTTTCTTGGGAGGGAGAAAAGAGCAACCGCCGGAAGTGGCGCTTACCGTATGGGGGACGGAACCTCAAAAAGTGTTGAGTTTGGTATTTGACGAGTATCATAAAACACATTCGAACGTGACGGTGTCCTATGTCCAGATTCCGGAAGAGACGTATCAATCACAGCTACTCAATGCGCTTGCGGCGGGAGTTGGTCCCGATGTATTTATGGTTGGTAATCGCGACTTGCGCCGAAATTTGGATAAAATTGTACCGGCGCCACAATCGGTGTTTACGCTCGCGCAACTTCGCTCGTTATTTCCCTCGGTGATTGAAGACGATTTTGTACGGGGAGGTGCGGTGTATGCGCTACCGCTTTCAATCGATACGCTTGCATTGCTCTATAATAAAAATCTTTTCGATGGAGCTGCAATTATTACTCCTCCCGAAACATGGGATGAGTTTGTGCGTGATATTGATGTGCTTCGCGTGCGTGCGACGGGCGGTGGTATTACACGTCCGGCAACTGCGCTTGGGGGATCATCGCGGTCAGTGGCAAATTCCGCGGACATTGTGCAACTTCTCATGCTTCAAAACGGTGCGCCGCTCACCGACATAAATGGCAGTACCGCAATGTTCGGATCGGACGATAAAAATAAAGGACTCACCGCATTCAATTTTTATCTTCAATTTGCGAATGTAGGTGGCGGGGCATATACATGGAATGATGCGATGACATTCTCGCGCGATGCGTTTGCCGCAGGAAACGTGGCGATGATTGTGGATTACCGTTCGGCGCTCGCCTATATCACGAAAAAAAATCCGTTTCTTCGCGTGGGAACGGCGCCTGTTCCCCAAGTGGGGGGATCGAGTCAGCCCGTATCTTTCGCGAGATATAACGGATTTGCGGTGTCGAAGTGGAGCAAATGGGCGAATGATTGGGCGTGGAATTTTGTGACAGAAGTAACCACCAATCCTGCGCTCGCGGGAATATATCTTGCTTCGTCCGGTACTTCGGTGGGACAGATAACTGCATCGCCGGCATTAAGAAGCGAAATTGCAAAATACATCGGTACTCCCGATATGGATGTGTTTGCGCGACAGGCGCTTACGGCGCGGTCGTGGCTTTCTCCCGGAGATGATCAAATAGTCGGCGTATTTGATGACGCAATTCAAAGCGTGCTTGCCGGAAAGACTGATTCTCGCACCGCACTCCGACGCGCGGAGGCGCAGGTGACACAACTTTTACAAAGTAGATAACTTATAACTAATAACTAATGACAACTCAAAATCCCAAGCGTGGATTCTTAAGGTCTAACCTTAAGGAAATTCCAAAGGTTCGACCTTTGCATATTGGAATGTTTATATTTGTTGTAGTGGTTACGCTCACCGTTCCTTTTGTGGCGAGTGCACAGCAAGTTTCTTTTCCCTACTGGCCATCTGACAACAATCCGATTCTCCCTTGTACGGGACTTGATTGTGTGGATCTCTGTCAGCTCTTAAGTTTGTTTCAGCATCTTATTTATTTTGGTATGACGGTTGCAGTCATGGTTATTGCGCCTCTATTTTTGATATGGGGAGGGTTTATGATTCTTATTTCCGGTGGTTCTACGGAACGAATCAGCAAAGGAAAAACGATTCTCACAAGTACCATAATCGGTATTGCGATGGCGCTTGGTGCATTCCTTATCGTAAATACGTTCCTTTGGGTACTCGGCAACAATCCTGCCATCGACGGTCCGAATAAACCGGGCGGGGTGAACTGGCCCAATGTGGCGTGTACGGTGCAAGCACCTCCTCCTGTAGCGCCTCCGCCCGCAGAAAATCTGCAGGTTGCCTCCTCCTCTCCTTCTTTTGATATTCCCGCGCCACTTCCCGAAGGTTCGCAGACGAATAATCCAAGTTTATTCAACCCCGGGAGTAGCAATCCGGCAGGTGGATATATTTCTACCGACGAACCTCCCGCACAATAATTTTTGCCACTTTCCGAAGAGGATATACAATACACATATATGAAAGGATTTTTAACACTAATAGCAGGCACATTCTTTTCTCTGCGTGTCGCACATGCGGCCGATGTGCAACTCACCAATCCTCTCGGTGCGGATAATCTTCAAACGATGATTGCCAATGTTGCTCCCGCGCTCATTGCGATTGCCGCTCCCATTGCAACTATCATGGTACTCTACGGTGCATTTCTTATGATTACTTCCGCGGGAAATGAAGAGCGCATCTCCACGGGAAGAAAAACTATTTTGTATGCGGCGGTGGGATTCCTTGCGGTATTACTTGCAAGTTCCGTGGTGCCGGTGATTATGAGTATATTTAACCAATAAATTTTGGTATACTTATTCCCATGAAGAAATTCCTTGCACCAGCGATAGTAACGGGCATTACGATGGCATCGCGGGTTTTTGCGGGTCCCGCAGGAGATAATCCCGGAATTACAATCGCGGCAAATAAAGAGCAGGTGATTGATAACATCCTTTGTCCGATTATTGATTATGCGTTTGTCATTATCATGATACTCTCTGTCCTCATGGTTCTTTATGCGGCATTCCTGTATGTGACCGCAGGGAGCGAGGATGAAAAATTTTCAAAAGCGCATAAAGTATTGATATATGCGGCAGTGGGTATTGTAGTAGCGCTTCTCGCACGCGGGTTCCCCTACGTTATCGCATCGCTATTTGGAGCGGATGGATCGCTTATAAGCTGTTGATGATACGGACTTGCATTGATATGGAATATGATATAATTCTTTCGAAAGAGAGCCGAAAGGTCGAAGAGAAGCGATTTTTCTACGAACAATTATGAAAAAATTAACGAGTTGGGTTATGCCGGCAATGGCGATAGTACTTCCATTGCTTTCACGAGCGGCAGCGCCGACAGTGACGAATCCGACAACCGTCGGGCAAGTCCAAGGTGGCAATATTCCTACTATTGCAACGACATCGACAGGAGTGCTTGGCATTGTTTGTGTAGTCATTAACTGGATTTTCTACGTTTTGATTATTCTCGCAGTGCTCTTCGTAGTGCTTGCGGCAATCAAGTACGTAACGGCAGGTGGCGACGCGGAAAAGGTGGAAACGGCGAATCATCAGATTATCTACGCAGGAGTTGCGATTGTAATTGGTCTCCTTGCACGAGGATTCCCTTATATCATCGGCAGTATCTTCGGCGCGGATACCGCAGCAGGATTCCAAGGCTGTTAGTAACTCACTAGTGCTGGTTTTTTATCCCACCCCTTTAAAGGGGTGGGATTGTTTTTGTGAAGGTGAAAATATTAAAAAATGAGGTTGTAAAAATGAAAAGACACGCTTCCATTTAAGGAGTTGCGTGTCTTTTTTTGTTGTGCCAAATTTTTCTGGTGCGATTCCGTTATGGATTCGCAACCAGAGGAATGTTCGGTGTTGCCCCGATCGGGACCAGTGGGACATTTGGCGTTGCCCCTATCGGGATATGCTGGGTCTGGGTGTTCGGTGCGGCTCCAATTGAGAGCGGAGCCGCAGCTACCACTGCTGTGTTCGCCGTCGCGACTTGCGTCGCGTTTGTCGCCTTGCTCGCCGCCGTTTTTTTCGCTCTCCCACCTTTTCGCTGAATCGCCAACTTGGGGAGGATGGACTTGATATCCATCTTTTCCGCCAGTTCCTTTTCGCCGTAGAACCGGACGAAGCGACTTTGACTGTCAGTCACCTCTACCTGCATAAGCATGGGTGGGGCGGTTACCGTTGCCGAGACGTAGTTCGTCACGGTCACAAAATTCGTGACGATGACGGGGTTCGGCGCGGCGGGGATGACGGTGGTGGGTATAGTTGTGGTGATGCTTGTTGTGGTGGTTGGCGCAGGCTGCCCCAACGTGCTACAAGCAGAGAGCGTGAGGACGAGAAGGACGGAGATGTTTTTCATAAAAACTGAATTTCGGACGTTTTAACTTTTTAATTTTGCAAACGATTCCACTTAGAATCGTGGATATATTATAGTATAAAATCATAATAAAGTCAATAGCACGCGGGAGGTTATAAAAATAAGGGTTATTTTGCAAATTTAGGAAGTCCGACTTCCTAATTCCTTCCTAATTTAAATGTTCAAGGCGCAGACTCTTTGTGAGTTGCGCCTTGATGTGATTGACTATTTCCCGCCTATCCGGATTTGTCCGGAGAGGTTTTGTACCCCTCCTTTGCCTTGCCGGACGGTGATGGACTGCCCGAATCCGTTCTTGATCTCATGGGTCTCTATGACCTGACCCGGGAGAACTTGGACGGTGGTCCATTGCGGATGAGTGGTGTAGCGCGGGGGCGGGGGGGTTGTGTCCACGCTGATGAGCCCGCCCAAGAACGTTGTCCATCGGCGCCCCACACTGTTTCGGACATTATTTCCTCCGAATAGCGGTGCGTTCGGGGCCGCGCCGACACCTCCTCCACTCAAGCGGGGAACGGATTGTACCGTCCCAACCTGTGCGTTCGGTGCCGCGCCCACTGATCCCGCCGTGGTCCGCGGTGCTTGTTGTTGCCACTGCGACGTCCGTGGCTGGAATGTCGGCGCCGCAGTAATGGTCACCCGCGGCTGGGTGGTGGCTTTATGCACCACTTGTTTGTACACGAATGTGTTCGTTGCGGTTGGCGTATTCGTGGCAACGAACACGGTTTGGGCATTCGCGCCCAGCACGGTGATTCCAATCACCGTGAGGATAAGGACTAATGTTTTCATAATTTGAACTTTTTAAAGGTCTGGAGGCGAACTTGCATCACCTCATGTCGATGTATATATTATACCATAAAATATGGCATAATGTCAATTATACAGAAAGCGAGGAAATATAAGGAAAAATAAGGGTTTATTTGATTTTTCAAGGGTTTCACCCTATCGTTTCAAGGGGTAAAGCCCTCCTGGCGAACTAGCAAACCTTCCTGCCGCCTACCTATCCGGCAGGAAGGACAGACAGGCGCACAGGATTAGGAGTTATTATTATATCCATGCAATAGAAAGCGTGGTGGAATAATAAGGAGATAACGCTGGGGTGGCGGAACTGGCAGACGCACTGGCTTTAGGAGCCAGCGATCGCAAGATTATGAGAGTTCAAATCTCTCCCCCAGCACAATCGAATTTCTATTATGAAATATATGGTTGCTGATACTTGCTTGTTGGTTTGAATTACCTTACATCACTCACGATCGTGAGTGATGTAAGGTAATGTTATTATAGTGAATAGTGGTAATGGAGAATAAATCACACAATAAAGGAGATGGCGTGAGAGGGGGAGCGAAAACTATACGCGCCAAAGTTTCTCAAAAAGTTCTCGAATTAATAAGCGAAGGACCCGCACTCGCCATAGATATCCTCGCCGCATTTCTTGAAGCGGGGTATGGTGCATCTCGGGGAAAAATGGAATATGCGCTGGATCGTCGGCAAGACGCGCGCGCAGAACGGCAGCGTGAACGCGCAGAAGAAATGCGATTACGGCAACGTTATTACACGCTCGTTTCGCGCTTAAAAAAAGATGGATTGATAGCCAAAGAGGGAAATATGAAAGATAAGAAGTTGTGTATTACTTCGCAGGGATTGAAAAAGCTCAAATTGCTCAAATCCTCGGAAGATTCTCAATTTCCAGAAATATCACGTCACAAGAAAGAGGGCGGCGAGAAACTTGTGATTGTAGTTTTTGATATCCCCGAACGTGAGCGAAGAAAAAGAGATTGGCTTCGTGCGGCGCTGCGACACCTTGAGATGCGTATGATTCAAAAAAGCGTGTGGGTGGGAAAGGTAAAAATTCCACGCTCATTTCTTGACGATATCGCAGCATTGCGATTGGTCGAGTTTGTGGAAATATTCGAAGTGGGGAAACGCGGGAGTTTATCCCATCTTATTTGAATTCGGAATTATTTGTTGCTGCGGTATTGCAAGATAACGCAGGAGAACTCTGAATATGTGGAAGACCTTACATCACTCACGATCGTGAGTGATGTAAGGTCTTGAGAGGAGAAGAGAGAAAATGGATTCTTTGGATGTATATTATTGAGATATGCTTCTTTGAAGCACCGATGCGGTGAAGTATTCCACGGGAGCGTAGTCGTCGGTGAGAGTCGGATGCGCGTCGAGGTTGAACATTTCCGGGTCGATGAGGTGTTCGGAAAGCGAGCGAAGTATGGGATTAGAATTTTCCGTAAGAGAAGGCGCGTGTACGTCGAGTAGTTTCTCTCCGTTGATGCCGAGGAATATTATATTCTGCCCTTGCTGCCCTTCGGGAGTATTAACACCAAAGAAATAGCTGTTTGGGAATACGCTCCTAAAAGTTTTTATTTCAGATGCAATAAGTGAAGGGGGTTCCGGTACAAGATCTCCTATGACGTTTGCGATAAATATTCCGTCCCTGCTCAATTTTTGTTTTGCGAGAGAAAAAAATTCTTGCGTAGTGAAATGCATCGGTATGGAATAGAGCGAATAATATACGTCGCTTACAATAACGTCGTATGGTGTGGAAGTATCTGCAAGAAAGCGACGCCCGTCTTCCTCATAAAGGCGGAGTCGGGGATTGTCGGGGAGATTGAAAAAACGTTGTGCGACATCGGGAAGTGCGGATTCTATTTCCGCGACGTCTATTGTTGCATTCGGAAGTTCCGCAAGGAATGCTTTGGGAATTGAATATGCGCCACCCCCGATGGTAAGAGTGTGCGATGCGTTTGGTACGAGGAGTTTATAGAGCGCGTAATATTTTGTGTAATCGTATACCAAATCCAAAGGGTCTTGAGTGTCAAGGAACATTGCTGCGGAAGAGGTGCGGTCTTGCACAAGGAATCGCACGGGGCGTTCGCGGAATGTCCCGTCATACACAGTGATTTTTTCATACACCCCATCCTTTCTGTAAAGTGCATACGTGTGTGTGGGAGTCGCGAATAATGAAGCGGTGAGTATTGATCCGACACCGAGGATGGCGACAATGCCAAGAATATGATTATCCGCGGAAACGCGCTGAAGCAATGCCAGTCCAAGAATTCCCAAAAGAATAAGTATGATTCCGGTCGCATGCATAATCGAATCCGTACCGAAGTGGGGAATCAATACAAATCCTGCGAGGAGAGATCCCGCAATACTTCCAAGTGTAGACCAGAAAAATATTTTTCCTGCGGCATCTCCTGCGCCACGATCGGGTAAGGATATACTTTGGAGTTTAACCGCATATGGAGACAGCATTCCCAAGAGGAGTGCCGGTATGAAAAAAAGCGTTATAGAGAATATAAGGGGACCCGAGGTGATGGGGAGTGCATTGCCGAACGAAGGCAGGAGTGATGCGCCAATGAGATAGAAAAATTCCACGGTAACGCCGCTTATTGCGATGATGGTGAAAAATTTTTGAAATGATGGCGTGCGTTCGGCAAATATTCCGCCGACATAATAACCGATGCTTAGCGCGGCAAGGATGGCGCTTAGTATGCTTGAAACGGTAAATATTGTATTGCCGAAATAAGGCGCAAGAATGCGCGTGGCGAGTATTTCCAGCACCAGTACGCATGCGCCGGTGATGAATACCGTAAAGTGGAGACCTTTATTTTTCAGAAATGAATACATCCGCGAGTAAGGCAATTATTTTCTGCGCCGTGCATGAAATGTGCGATGTACGTCGCGAAGTGTCTGGTTGGTAAGGTGAGTATACACTTGAGTGGTGGCGACATTCGCATGCCCCAAAAGTTCCTGTACCGAACGAAGATCCGCGCCGTTGATGAGAAGGTCGGTGGCGAAGGAGTGCCGTATTTGATGAGGGTGAATTCGCTTGGAGATTCCCGCTTCGACCGCGCGTTGATGTACCAAGCGTTCCACCGCGCGGGGAGTAACGCGAGAAAGAGGTTTCCCCATGCGCGTATAACTCAAAAAAAGTGCGGCATCCGCATCACCTCGTTTATCAAGATATGCTTTAATGGTTTTTTTCGCTCCTTCGGAGAGAAACACAATGCGAAGTTTGTCACCTTTTCCTCGGATAGTAAGTTCTCCGCGTTCAAGGCTAATAGTGCGGTTAAGTGAGCATAATTCGGAAAGGCGGAGTCCCGTTGAGAATAACAATTCGAGAATCGCGCGATCGCGAAGTGCACGGGGAGAAGTTCCTTTCGAGGCGGAAAGCAAGCGCTCAAGTTCTTTATAGTCCAGCACTTCAATCTGACGCGAAGGAGTTTTTGGAAGTTCTATTTTATCGGGAGCAAACGGCGCGCAATCTCTTTTTACGAGATATTTAAGAAGATTTCGGATTGCGATAACATAATATGATTGTGTCACTTTCTTCAGTGTGCGTTCGTGATCGCTTCCACGTACACTGCGTCGTGCCAATGCGATGCGGAATTCGCGGACTCGCGTTTCAGTGATGTCGTCTATGGTGTGGATTTTCGCGGATGCAAAAAAATCTTTAAGGTAGCGTTCGTAATTTTCTCTTGTTTTAGGAGAACGATTTCGCTCAATTTCAAGATAATTCAGATAGTCTTGAAGAATATTTTCCGCCTCGGTTGCCATGGTATATATTTTAGCACGAAACATCTGTCGGAAAATATATACTCCAATCTTGAACATTATCCGAAATAGAAATAATATATACGAAGCCCATTGGGTCTCATGTGCCGTACGCCTTTAGGGCTGCATGGAGGCGACACATATCATAGGATGCTACACGGCATTCTACGTCAGATCCCCATCCATGGGGGAAACCGGGGGTCGGGCGAGGAATCGCTTTGACCCCTCTTTATTTGCTATTTTCCGCATTGTGTTTTACAATGTTGCCATGCTTACGAAGCGTGTTAAATCAAAAGTTATAGGTGAACATCAAGCGCACGAGAAGGATACTGGGTCTGCGGCAGTGCAGATTGCGGTACTTTCGCGTCAAATTGATGAACTCGCGCTCCATCTTAAGAAACATTTGAAAGACAATCATTCACGACGCGGTCTTTTAAAAATGGTAAGCCAGCGGAGAAAATTACTTGCATATTTAAAACGTAAATCACCTGCGGTGTACGAAAAAATTATTAAAAAACTCGGATTAAAAAAATAAATAAACAATCCCGTAACGTTTCATGAGGCGAGTCGGGCACATGTGAGAGGGAAGAGAATACTATTCTGTTCCTTGCCACCTGTTCCCCCCTCGGCCTGAAACATTCGGCAAATGCAGTCGAGAATTACTCGGCATGAAGGATTGTTTCTCAAGCAAAATGGCAACACCAAACTATTATTCTAACCAGCGCGTAGGAATTTTTATTGACGTTCAAAACCTTTATCACTCCGCGAAAAATTTGCATCACGGACGTGTGAATTATCGCGAGCTGGTGAGGCACCTTGTAGGAAGTCGTCAACTTATTCGTTCAATCGCGTATGTAGTGCGGAGTGAGGGGATTGTGGAATCACTTCCTCAAAAAGCAAATCGTCCCGATGTACCCACCGGGACGCATCTTTCTTCCGAATCTGCATTTTTTGAGGCGCTTGAAAAAGCGGGTATAGAGCTTCGTACAAAAGATATTCAGATATATGCCGGCGGATCAAAGAAGGCTGATTGGGATGTTGGACTTGCGGTGGATGCGATTCGGATGTCGTCGTTCCTTGATGTGGTGATATTAGTGACGGGAGATGGAGATTTTATTCCGCTTGTCGACTATCTTCAGTGGGGAGTGGGACGTCTTGTAGAGGTTGCGGCATTTCGAAGGAGCACCTCAGCGAAGCTCCAAGAGGCGGCGGATAAGTTTATTAATATAGAAGACATTCCAAGAGCAATTATTAGAAAATAAAAATTATGGCACTATCAAGAAAAAAATATGCAATCGAAGTAGGAGGCAGAGAGTTGTCGTTTGAGCTTTCTCCCATTGCGGGGCAGGCGAATGCATCGGTTATGGTGCGGTATGGCGATACGGTGGTACTTGCGACTGCGGTAATGTCGCCGGATGACGAGCCGCTTGATTACATGCCTCTTACCGTGGATTACGAAGAGCGTTTCTATGCGGTGGGGAAAATACTTGGGAGCAGATTTATGCGGCGAGAAGGCAGGCCATCCGAAGAGGCGGTACTTGCGGGACGGCTTATTGATCGGACGATCAGACCTCTTTTTGATAACCGTATGCGCCGAAAAATCCAAGTGGTGCTTACCGTGCTTGCCTACGACGAAGAAAACAATCCGGAATTTCTTGGCTTAATGGGCGCATCGCTTGCGCTTGCGATGTCGGATATTCCGTGGAATGGGCCGGTGGCAGGGGTGCGTGTCGCGAAAATAGGGAATCGGTTTGTGGTGAATCCGACAAATTCCGAAATGCGTTCATCTGGGGGAGTGGTTGTTGACGGAAAAGAAAACGAGCCGATGATCTTTGAAACTTTTGTCGCGGGTGCGAAGGGACGAATCAATATGATTGAGCTTGGCGGATATGAAGCGCACGAAGCATCGGTACTCGAATCATTTCGTGAGGCGCAAAAAGAAATTGATAAACTGATCGATTTTGAATTGGGAATCGTAAAAGAAATTGGATTGCCGAAGTCCACGGTGCATCTTGCGGAGATAGACCCCGCACTTCGTGCGGCAGTCGAAGAATTTTTAAAACCACGTCTTGAAGAAGCGATGTATCAATCCCTCGACCGTGAGCTCGGGGCCGAACGGCCGACCAAGCAGGAACACTCCGCAAAATTACGCGAACTTAAATCGGCACTTCACACGCATATTGCGGAAAAGATTGAAGGAACTCACTATAAAATTATCGAAGAACTTTTTGACGAGGCGGTAAATGATATCGTTCACCTTAATATTTTGGAAAAAGAACGGCGTTCGGACAATAGGGCGCTTGATCAGTTACGCGCATTGGATGGAGAGGTGGGGCTTTTGCCGCGTACGCACGGTTCGGCGATTTTCGTTCGGGGCAACACACAAGCATTGGCGGTAACTACGTTAGCGGCACCGGGAGCGGAACAACTTATCGAGACAATTGAAACTACAGGAAAAAGGAGATTCTTACTTCACTACAACTTCCCTCATTTTTCCGTGGGAGAGACGGGGAGAATGGGGGGGCCGGGGAGACGGGAGATAGGGCACGGTAATTTGGCACGAAAAGGAGTTGAACCCTTAATTCCTTCAGTTGAGGATTTTCCTTACACCATTCGCGTAGTATCCGAAATTCTTTCCTCAAACGGATCGTCATCGATGGCAACGGTATGTGCGTCGGTAATGTCTCTTCTCGATGCCGGGGTACCGCTGAAGAAGATGGCGGCGGGTATTGCGATGGGACTTATGATGAAGGACGAAAAGAATTTTAAAGTGCTTACCGATATTCAAGGACCGGAAGATCATCATGGCGATATGGACTTTAAAGTTGCGGGTACCGATGAGGGAATTAACGCGTTGCAGATGGATGTAAAAGTTGATGGACTCACGATTGAAATTTTGGAGAAAGCGCTTATGCAAGCGAAGAAGGCACGTCTTGAAATACTTGCGGCGATGCGCAAGGTAATCTCTGAAGCGCGTCCCACACTTTCCCCTTATGCACCGGCGGTGGCTCCGATTAAAATAGATCCTGAAAAAATAGGATTGCTTATCGGTCCCGGCGGAAAAATGATTAATGGGCTGATTAAAAAATATATGCTTGCAACAATCGATGTTGAGGAAGACGGAAGCGTGTTTGTTGCGGGTCCCAATCATGACAATGTGGCAACGGCGGTTGCGGAAATTCGTGCGCTGACACGCGAAGTGAAAGTAGGGGAGATTGTCGAAGGAACGGTGATCAAAGTTCTTGATTTTGGAGCGATTGTGGATTTGGGTGGCGGAAAAGACGGCATGATTCACGTCTCTGAATTGAAAGAGGGATTCGTAAAAAATGTAACGGACGTGATAAAGCTTGGAGATTTTGTGCGTGCGAAGGTGGTTCGCGCGGATGACGACCGAATCGGGCTTTCAATCAAACAACTCTAGCGACACTACAATGGAGATTTTAATTCTCCCATTTTAGCTGTGCTAAAATGGGAGAATGGAACTCGAGTCGTTTGCGAGTAAAGGAAATGTTTCTCATAGTCCGGTACCTCCGGTGATTCCTACGCCACCCGCGGAGGTGTTTATACGTACCATGGAGTCCGATCTTCAATCTCTTCACGAGAGCGGAGGATTATCCGTGGGGCAAGTAAAATTAAAACCTGAACGGGTTTTTGTGTCTCCCGATGCCGAAGCGAAAAACTATGCAAAGCGTCATGCGGCACCTACCACTCATACGGTGGAAAAAAGATGGTTGGCGCTTGCAGGTGTTTCCGCCGTCGCATTCGTGGGAATCCTTGCGTATATTTTTGTAAACTTTTCACTACCTTCGTTCCAAGGGTTTTTTCCGGGAGATATTCTTTCCGAACAGAATAATACCGAAACGGGAAATGAAGTGGTTGCCGTGGTGACGTCCTCCGTGCCGGTATCCGAACCCGAAGTATTAGGGTCTCCGACAAGACTCAATAATTTCTCCATGTGGAGAAAACCCGCCGATCACACAATATCATTCATAGCCGCAGGCGCGATTGCCGATGCGGCAAGTCTCAAAACTCCTGTACAGCGTCTTTTGGAAGTACTGCCTTCACGCAATAGCACCTCCACGCTACTTGAAATTGTGCCGCAGAATACAGTCGGAACAACAGTTCCGCTTCCCGAATTTCTCCCTCTTCTTGATATGGATGTGCTCGATTCCGCGTTTTTTTCCAAATATTTCGAGAATCAATTTGTTATGTTTGCATATCGAGACAAAGAAGGAATATGGCCCGGGTTGGTACTTGCGTTAAGACCCGGAGAAAATTGGCTTTTTCTGAAGAACGATGCCGCACCTCTTGAGGATTCTCCGAAAATTGCCAACTTCTATCTTTCAGATCCGGGTACCCCTAAAGGGAAATTTCATGACATAAGCATAGGGAGTATACCCGCGCGCGCACTTGAATGGAATCCGCCTGTGGGGCAGGCAGGAGTGGGGGCAAGAAAGTTTGTGTACGGTTGGTTCCGCGGATATTTGCTGATGAGCGCGTCTCAAGAAGGACTCGAACAAATGGTACAGAGGTTGTAATAAGCGGCGAAACTGGTTTCGCCGCTTATGGTGAACCGCTGGTTTTTGATAGAAAAAGCGGCACACGGTAATATAAAAATAGGTTCTCGCACTTCGGCTTGAGTAAGTCGGAGTTTGTGCAGGAACAGAGGTTTGAAAAGTTAATAAAAGAAATAAAAGGAAAACAGTTGTGAAGAAAAAAATGAAATTGTTTGCTTCAGCTCTTGCTGTCGCCGCTTCAGTATATGGTCAAGCTCCTGAAGGAATGGTTGCTATCCCGCGTGGCTCATTCGTGATGGGGAGTCCTATGAACGAGCCAGGTCGTTTGGAGGGAGAGAATCAGCGTACTGTCACTATTAGTCGGGGATTCTTTATGTTTGCTACAGAGATAACAAAGGATCAATGGGATGTAGTGAGAGAATGGGCGTTGCAACATGGGTATGTTGATCTTATGGAAGGTACCAATGGCCGTATTACGGAGCATGGAGATGAGATACATCCAGTTGCTCAAGTCAGTTGGTCTTCTGCAGCGAAATGGTGTAATGCCAAAAGTGAGATGGAGGGACGCACTCCATGTTATACCGTGACCGGTAATATATACCGCAATAGTGCTTATGATCGAGTTGACTGTGACTGGGATGCAAACGGATTCCGACTTCCTACAGAGGCAGAATGGGAATATGCATGTCGCGCTGGCACTACCACTGCCTTTTACACCGGATCAATTGTGCACGTTAAGTCCTCTCCTGTGGATCTAAATTTGGATCGTGCTGGGTGGTATTGGGGGAATAGCGGTTGGAATTCTCACTCCGTTAAACAAAAACAAGCCAATGCATGGGGACTTTACGATATGCATGGAAACGTATGGGAATGGTGCTGGGATTGGCATGGTGGTTTTCCTGAAGGAATAAATCCTAAGGGTCCCTCATATCCCTCTGGCGCATTCCCCTTTGAAACATTCCGGATGATGCGTGGTGGGGGTTGGAATAGTCCTGCGTGGCGTTGCCGATCCGCTAACCGCGATACCAGTCTGGCACCGAATACTGGTATTGATAACGCTGGGTTGAGACCTGTTTTACTTGAAACGGTGTCGCGAGATGAATTGCAATTGAACCAAACAATGCCGGAACAGCCAACCTACGGTGCATGTCCAAAAAAACAAGATGGGAAAGACAGTTTGGTGGTGGTGACGCATGGGTGGATTCCTGCGTGGGAGCCGATTGATTTGCGCTGGTTGGATGATATGGCGAAAGCTATTGAGGACAATCTTGCATCTCGCGGCGTGAACAATTGGCAGGTATATCCGTACGAGTGGGCGGAGAAAGCGCATATCCCTCTCGTTCAAGGAGGTCCTGAAACTGCGTTATTTAATGCAAGGGGTGAGGGCGTTAATCTAGGAGATTGCATCGTTGCTGATGGATGGAAAAACGTTCATCTCATCACATACAGTGCCGGTGCAACCCTGATACAAGCGGCATGCGATACTATTAAGTCGAGCTTTCCTTCTGCTATAGTCCACCTCACTTTCTTGGATCCCTTTGTGGGATTCGATGGTGCGGGACGAATGGAATATGGAGCACGAGCCGATTGGAGCGATCAGTATTTTGCTCACGACTTCAAAACGAGCGGGGAAATATTCTCGTTCACCGAGGGGGCTCTTCGAAACGCATACAATGTAAACGTCACCTGGCTTGATGAGAATAAGGTGCCTGTAAGAGTGTTCTATTCTCCTGGTTCCGGAGCAGTCAGTGGAACATGCTATGAAACAGTAAGTTCTCATGATTGGCCGAATCAGTTCTACATGAATACGATTCTCAACCGACAGCAAGGTTCGGAAGGACTTGGTTTCCCGTTGAGTATGGAGGGAGGGGGTTTCAGTGCGGTAACGCAATACCCTACGGGGAATGCCACATCACGAGTATTGGGGGTTCCCGATGCTCCGTGTGAAGAGTATTCATTTGCCGAAACAACTCAAGCGTTTGCCGAAACACCAGTAGATTTCTCCAGCGTGACGTTTATGAAGAGTAGTACTGGGGAAAAGAACATCTATTCCACCGGTTTCGAACTTGGCACAGAATCACCCGTGTGGATTGCAATAGAACTCTCGACCACGAACAATGCAAATCTCCTCTCCTTCGAAGCTGCGTTTACGAGCAGTCCAGGGGCGGAGGGCGTGTTCTCGATATATTCCGGAACAAATATCGTGGGAACGCTTGATGAGCGCGTAACGTCTTCGGGAATGAGGCGACATTCATTTCCAATTCCGTTTCTTCAGGCGCAACAGGAACGGATGCTCGGGTTCCGTCTCGATCCATTCTCGGAGGTACAATCCCGCATAACAGTCACAAATATTATAGTGGGATTCCGAGGATTGCAGGAGCCGTTTTCCCTGTTTTCTGCAGGGATTGAGAATGGCTCTCCGGTATTCCAACTTGCTGGTCCGAATGGGACGTATGCCGTTGAATCATCGACGAACCTTGAGGATTGGAATGCGTTGGCGTTTCTTGTGAACACCAATGGCATTGTGCGATTCACCGATCCAACACCATCACGCGCAACACGATTCTATCGTGCAGTTGCGCCTTGATTCGACACAAAAAACATGGAAGGTCTTGTCTGTGGTAGCAGATAAGACCTTTTTATTTTAACCCTTTTCTCTTTCTGAAATATCCAACGAATGTGCCAATGAGTGAGCCGAGGAGGAACCAAATGATTGTTCCCGTAATAAGAAAGATTGTGGTGTTGGCAATTTTGTAAGACCAAAATATAGGCCAAAGTGGTGCCCATGGAGCTGCTAAAAATATACAAATAAGACCGACAACAGATCCACAAAACTCAGTGAGGGCAGCTGATAAAACCGCAACCCCTCCCCCTATCACCCCTCCCCTCAACCAATATGGCCACTTTTTCCAGTTTAAACGCATGGTGCGGGATGTTATTTTATTCCGTTTCTTCCTTCCCTCCCCCCGAGGGCGTTCCTCCGGTTTTTTCGAATAAGAGAACTGCCTGCACGGTTTTTGATTTAATTGCGTTTAGAAGCTTTTTATCTTCTTTGAGCTTAAGACGCACTGTTTCAAAACCCGTACCGAGACGTTCTCCTTCAAATGAATAACTTGCACCTGATTTGGTTGCGGTACCGTATTTTATTGCGGCGTTCAATACATCTGCTTCGTAAGAAATACCTTCGTTATACATAATATCGAACTCTGCGGTGCGGAAAGGAGGCGCTACTTTATTTTTGACTACTTTTGCTTTTACGCGACTACCCACCACCATTTCTCCTTTTTTTACCTGCGCAATGCGGCGAATATCGAGACGGACGGACGCCGCAAATTTGAGTGCCATGCCTCCCGGCGTGGTTTCTGGGTTGCCGAACATCACGCCGATTTTCATGCGAAGTTGGTTGATGAAGATAACAAGAGTTTGCGTTTGATTCGCAATCGCGGTGAGTTTGCGAAGCGCTTGCGCCATCATGCGTGCTTGCCGTCCCACATGTTGCGCTCCCATTTCTCCTTCAAGTTCCGCGCGAGGGGTAAGTGCCGCAACCGAATCCACCACAATCACCGAGATAATTCCCGATCGCACCAGACTTTCCAGAATGTTAAGCGCTTCTTCGCCGTTATCCGGTTGGGAAATAAGAAGGTCATTTATTTTTACACCGAGCCGCGCGGCATACTCGGGGTCCATTGCATGTTCCGCATCAATAAAAGCAGTTTTCCCTCCTTGCTTTTGCGCTTGCGCCACCACGTTCAATGCGAGTGTAGTCTTTCCGCTTGATTCCGGTCCATAAATTTCGACAACGCGTCCACGGGGAAGACCTCCCACGCCAAGTGCGAGATCCAGAGAAAACGAGCCCGTAGGAATCACCGCGACGTCAACCTTGCGTGTTTCGCCAAGTTTCATAATCGCGCCATCGCCGAATTTATCGCGGAGCGTGGAAATGAGGTTCTCGAGCTCGCCATTGCTTTCCTTCTCATTTTTCCCTTTCATTTCCTTCTTCTCTTTTGTTGCAGGTGTCATAACGATAATTATATCACATCAAGGAAGAGGAAAAGGGCGGAAATTACCAATCAAAACACTATACTTGACATAATGTCAAATATGATGTATAATATAGACACCGTTAGACTCGAACATTACCAATCAAAAAAAGCTTATGAAAAACTTGATGCATACAATTCTCGCTCCCTCACCAACCTTTGCTTCCATCCTCTTTTACTTGCTGTGGACGTTTGCGGTTACCGCTTTCATTACTTCGGCAAATGCGGAGTTTGGACTTTTGGAAAGACTGGTCTGTGGGGTAGTCGGTCTCTTCGCAGCCGTTGTGTTGGCAAGCGACGGGATGCGGCGCAGTTGTCAGCAATGAGGAATGAATCAATCAAAAAAAGGCGACTCACATAACGAGTCGCTTTTTTCATTTTTTTAATGCGTCGGGGGCAATGGATATGATATACTTTTATTAATGGTGAAGAACGTATTTTTTTGGCGAAATATAATTTTTCTTCTTGGTGTCGTGTTTGCGGTGGCGATAGTTTCTACTTCTTATGGTAAAGGAGGTCTTGTCAATGATCCTCCCTCGGTACATCGAAAACAAGTTGTCCAAAATCCCATGGGAGGCACAAGTACTCCCACGCAAACGCAGATCAGTAGCGCAAGTTGTCCCGATGGTTCCGTGATGGTGGGATTTAACCTGGAAAATATGGGAAGTAATTTTTCTCAGTTTGGAGATGTGTATTGCCATCCTGTAGTGAGTGGCATAACTCTTGGAGAGGTAACCACATGGCGCAAAACCACTGTGGAAAATCCGTGGGGTGGAGATGATTTATCCACTACGCAGTTAAAGGTTGACGATGCAAGTTGTCCTAGTGGTTCTGTCATAGTGGGTTTTAGTTTGGATAATTTGGGAAGTAATTATTCGCGACAGGCATCGCTTTATTGCCGTGATGTGAAAGCAGGATCTTCAGAAAAATATTCAAGAACAGTCGCGGAAAATCCATGGGGAGGAACTACGTCGCCGACCAATGAGCAAATAACAAGTGCAAGTTGTCCTGAAGGATATGCGATTGGCGGTTTTAATCTTATCAACATGGGAAGTAATTACTCAAAGAGTAATGTCCTTTATTGTCGTTCGGTGCCTGGCGTAATATCGGTAACACCTCCGTCATCCAAAGCGCACACGCCCAAAGTAGATTTTTATATTAGCGCAACAGGAAGCTGTGATAGCAAAGCGAAAACTGCGGAAATACAAAAAGGCGCCACCGCAAAACTTTGTTGGGATGCAAAATAAAAACGTACACGCATGAGAATAAGCACACACATAAAATTAATCGCATCTCTCGCGGTGCTTGGTGTGGTGGCGATGATTGTATCTTCTCCTCAAAGCCACGCAGAACAAAATGTGATAATGGATACGCCGGGAAATTATATATGGACGGTTCCCGAGGGCATCACCAATATAAAAGTAAAAGTGTGGGGTGCGGGGGGAGCCGGAGGAACAGGGTATCAGGGCGATAACAAATATCTTCGCGGTGCCGGCGGTGGCGGGGGAGGCGGAGGATATGCGGAAGCAACTCTCGAGGTTACCCCCGGCGCAACATATTCCATCATCGTGGGGGAAGGAGGTATTTCGGAAATAGGGAAATCAATTCTTATAAAAACAGAAGGAGCAGGCAACAGTGAATTTGGCACGGTGTGGCAGGGACAATCCTATGCGGTAGGTGCGGGTGGTGGCGGCAGTGGAGCCACGCCGCAGATAGGGACGGTCAATACGGGTTCCTTTCCGGTAAGTGTTCCCGGTCTTGGCTATGGTGGTGTGGCATACGCGCCGGGCGCGGGAAATGGAGGAAATGCATCGGGCGGAGGAGGCGGAGGATCGGGATATTTTATCGGGTGGGCTCAAGACCAAATTAGTGGTGTTTCAAAAACTGGGGAGCAAGGGAAAGATGCAATTGCGAGTGCGGCAGGAAAGGGTGGCGACGGCGCAGAAGGTGGCGCAGGGGGCATTGCCGGGAAGGGTGCGGGGGACGCAAGAAATGGAGAGCTTCCCGGAGGAGGCGGAGGAGGTTCATGGTCGGGTATTACAGACTATAAAAATCAAAAATATGTTCCTGCGGCGAATGGCGCACACGGAAAAGTGGAAATTGAGGTACTCTCCGCAGAAGAAGGGATTGCATGTCGTCCCGCAATTGGTTCGGAGTCAGGAGAGTTTCAAGGAAATTTAAATAAAGAAGGGAATGCAACTACTGCGCCGCTCAACGCAAGTCAAACATTTACTATTGAGTGTTGGAATACTGCAAATCCCGCAGGAACCAAGGTAACCGAAACGGTAACCGCAACAGTTGCAATGCCTCCTCCGGAAGAAGTAGTAGCAGTAGTGTCTACCCCTTCAGAAAATCCGTGGGACGGATGGATAAAATTGTCGGGGACGACGAAAGATGGTAACTCGTACGGTGTACGGTATGATCCCGAAACCACCCGTTTCTGCGGCTACGCGTGGGGCGGTGAGGTGGTGGGATGGGTGGAATTCGGACCGTTGCCGACAAGCCAGAGTCCGAAGCAAGAGGAGGGATGTGATCGCACGCCGGTGAAATATGATTGGGTGAGGCTGGGGAATACGATGCCAGTAATGAAACCAGTGGTGAATGGAAAGCAGGATCCGCCATATATGATTGATGTTGATAAACAAAAGTTACCTTTCGACATTCAGCCCTATGACGGCCTCCGCACGAGCGAAGCTCCCTACCAACTTACCGGCTGGGCATGGTCATCAAATATAGGGTGGATTAGTTTTTCGAATGAAAATCACGCGGGAAGCGTGAACTATGGTGTAAGTATGGAGGTGAAGGGACCTGATGTTGATAAAGCGTCAGGGCGCGCGCTCACCGGCTGGGCGTGGAGTCCGAACATAGGGTGGGTGAAGTTTGACGAGTCACTAAAAGTGAGAAGCGAAAGCTATCCAGAAGCTCCTGAAAATGGAGGAGTTCTTAATATCAAAAAAAGTATTCTTGAAGGATGGGCACGTGTGTGCTCGGCAACTGTGAATGGAGATTGCGCAAATACTACTGGAGAGTATAGAGGAAATTAAAATAGTATTGACTAGAAATTTAAAGACCCTTGCATGAAGCTTGGGTCTTTATTTGTTGGGTTGCGTGAAAAATTTGAAACAGATGCAACCTTATCTGTTATATCTTGTTCGGAAGAAACTGAGAGGTTTGAGAGCACCATGTACTCCGAGAGTGCCACTCTCAACATTAGCATTTGGTCCGAGTGGGACTGACTGCCAGTGTATGAGGTCTTGCGATTGCTCGAATACGACCTCATCTCCTGCTTCTCCTGAAACAAAGATCTCCGCTGCTGGGTTTTTTCCGTCCCACAGCTGCGGTGTCCATCGGATGGCGGTGATAAGCGGCTCCCTCTCCTCTTGCTCTCCCATGAGCCGTGTTCCCGTGCGCGCGTCGTACCGTGCTATGATGCCAGTTAAGTTCACGTCATCCCAAAACTCAAGAGTGAGAATCCCGAGGGATTGTTCAAAGATGGGTTTTGCGGGAAGAGCGAGTACTCCCGCGCCGCTGACGAACACACTGTAAGGCGAGCCTTCAAACTCTGATTTTTTTCCGACGTTGGCCAGCCTAACATTTCGGTAAGAATAGCCAGGGTTGGAGTCAATGAACTCCGTTCCAGTCCACCATCGAAGGCGAGCGCGTTGGAGTCCGGGGTAACGTACGAATACGCTATTTACGAACCCCAGCGAAATATCGCCGAGTACCCATGCTGGAGGAGACCACGTGCCGTCGGTGCCTTGTATAAGTTTGAAGGAGTCCACATTATACCGGAACGCCTGGTATCCCGTGATCTCGTTTCCCCAATTCACACCGAACCCATAGTCGGCTTTGGGATGCGCCGCGAAGAAAGAGGGTAAGGCAAGGAAGACAGAAAGAATTCCTTGTTTTACTTCTTCTCCTCTGAAATGAGCGGCGATGAGTTTTCTGGGGAATTCAATCGCTTCCGATTCGCTCCAGTCGCTATCAGCGTTGATCTCAACTTCAAACGATAAGTCACGTCCGAACATCCCGACAAGGTCGTATGATATTCCATCTATATCGGTACAACCAAACCCCCACCCCACACTCTTTACCAGCTTCGCCCCCTCCTTACGAAAGAAAGATTTCCCCTCTTTTCCTACCTTCAGGATTTCGGGAATTTTGGGTTTTTCGAATGTGATTGGTGTGCCGGACGCGAAAGCCCCGACCAGCGCGTAGGCGAAGAAAAGAATGGCGGTGAATCCGCCAGTCAGAGTTTTCATTGTAAAATCCTTTCGAATCTATCATTGCAGTCCTTTGCAGGCACAAGTTTTTTGCCCTTTCATCCGAGAGAACACTTATGCCAATTTACATTGAACTAACCCCAGTATAGCACATAAAATAGGAAAAAGTCAATCCATGATTAGACATTGCGGCGTATGGGTTGGAGAGGCGGAAGTACACAGATTGTGCACAGTATAGTCATTAGGACTCAGAGGACGATGATTGATGTTTCGGGCGTTCCTGTGGTAGGATGTGAACATGGCAACCGTTACGATCCCGAAACAAATAACTAAGGGCGAAGAGTTGGTGGTGCTTACCCGAAAAGAGTATGAGAAGTTTCTTGATGCGACAGTTCGAGAAAAAGAGGTCAGTGCCGCCGACATGTTGCGATGGTCACGGGAAGCGAAACAACTAAAGAAGCAAGGCAAGCTGCCGGTTCTCCGTTCCCTTAAGGATTTGCGGTGAGTGAATATGAAAATCTACTATCACCCACGGTTTGCGAAATCATATCGTAAGTTGCCGTCGCTTTTGCGCGCGAAAGCAGAAGCGCGAGAAGCGATATTCAGGAAGAATTCCTTTGACCCGCGACTTGATACGCACAAACTCCACGGCAAACTCAAGCGTCAGTGGAGTTTTTCTATTGGTTGGAAATATCGCATCCTCTTCGAGTTTGTGGATGATGGTGTTATTTTCCTTGATGTTGATGATCACGAAATTTATGCATAGTGACAGGAAATGTAAGGGGACATCCGCCTTCGGCGGGACGCAGTCCGCTACGACCCCGAAACCACGCGTTTCTGCAGCTATGCATGGGGTGGTGAAATAGTAGGATGGATTAAATTCGGACCATTGCCGACAAGTCAGAGTCCCAAATAAGAGGAGGGATGCGACCGAACGCCTTCCAAATAAAGTTCCGTCGCCTCCTTAATGTTTTCAGCAAGCTTATCAAATGTTTTCGCTTGCGTAACAATGGGGACATCGACCCCCTGCGCGATGTAGTGAATATCTCCTTTTGAGATGGAAAATTGAAGAATGTGTTTCATGGTACTTTGATTATATTACAGTTATAACATCTGTATATATCAAAGCTTGTCCAGCTTTTGTTTCAATTTCGATGCTGGAGCAACATGGGCAATGAGAACCACCGCATTTACCCGCGTATCTTTTTCGCGAGTTCGGCAAGGCGGGAATCGTCCGCGCGGGCGCCATCGTGCGATGAAATATATCCCTCGTATTGCTCAAAATATTTATTAGAGATGTTGGATTTGATGGGTTTCCAGTCCTTCATTTTTGTGCCGTGCATCGGGAAGAGTTTTGCATGAAGATGATCTACGGCAAATCCTTCGAAGATGAGTCCTGTTCTGCCGACGTCGTCAAGCTTCGCATCAAGGAGTTTTGCCACTTTTTTCGCGGCAAGAATAAGCGATGTGAGTACGTCATCGGGAACGTCAAAGGCATAGCTCGGATAGTGAGTTTTTGGAATTACCACAGAAAACCCCTCGGTGTTTGGAAAAATAGTGAGGAATGCAAGGTGTGTAGCATCTTCCCAAATTGTGTGCGATGGTAATTTTTTAGAAACGATATCGCAAAAGAGGCAGGACATAGTAAATATAAGAATAGTATACGTGTAGAGACAACGGGGGACAACTCCCCCTTTTTGAGGGAAAGAATGTGATATAATTACTACAAATGAGAAGGAATTTTATGAATAGATTTGATATTTCCAAAAAAATAAAATTAAGTAAGCATGTTCGGTGGATTGGAGGTGGAATACTTATGGCGTGTGCCGTAGTGGTATTCGCAGTGATGAATTTTCAATATGAGGCGCAAGCGCAGAGTGCGATTGCAAATAGCGGAAGGCAAGTGAGATATCCGTTTGGGACTTCGAAAGTAACCCTCAATTGGGCGACATGGGGGAGCGGTGAGTTCGCTCGCGCATTCCGAAAGTGCAGGGTAACCGTGAATGCTACGGATTCAAAAAACAAAGGAGGAGTTGCCACGTCAACATTATGCAATACCGATCCAGAGGGGTTTCCGGTGTCGGTGACTAATGGAGCTGAATACAAAGCAACAATCAATGTAGAATCAATAATCCCGGGAGCGGTCAGTGTGGGGGGCGCACCGCTTGTCACGAATGATAATATTGCCTTTATTATTGATGATAAGCCCGAGGGTGCGACGTCAACGCCCGCGTTACCAAAGCCACCGGAACGTCCCGCGCCGAACTATAGAGAGCTTTAGAAAGTTGAAGGATAGAAAAATAGAATATAATAAAAATATCAATGGAGAACGAGACGCAGAACAATGTAATCAAGCAGAACACATGGGTGATTATTGGTGTTGCAGTATTCATTGTAATCGTGGCAGGGGTGAGTCTCCGTTCATTTTTTAATCGTCCGCAAGAAGAAACAATACCGGGTCTTACCGCGGGACAAGTGGCAACACTCAACGCGCTTGCGGCTCGGGCGGAAGCGAAAAAAGTTCACGCAGGAAAATTGCCGACATTGACACAATCGCAATCGCAAACGCTTAACGATCTTTCAAATTAATTAATGAAAAAAGAAAAAAACAATATTGCATTTCTTGTGGTAGCGGTGGTCGCGCTTTTTGCGGGGTGGAATACATCGTCTCTTTTTGCATGGGATAAGCCGACATTGCCACCAACAAGCGGAAATACTTCCGCACCTATTCACGAGGGATCGTTGGTGCAAGCCAAGTCGGGGAAGTTGATTGTAGGAGGTCTTGGAATTCATTCGTGGCAATTTATTCCTTCGAGCGATTGCCTTTCTCTTGGTGGTGCGCAAGCGTGGTCGCGAACGGGTGTATCTGTCGGATCGGGAACATGCCCCGCGGCGGGTACCGCATTTTCCGTTGAAGGAGGCCTCCTTATTGAAGGAGGAGATATGGGGGATGTACTTACCAACGTCGGCGATGGCGTGGTGCAGTGGAAAAAGTTTGTTGCACCGATTGTGAAAATCATCGCAGGTTCGAACACGCGCATCACTCCCGAAGCGGGTACCGGGGATGTGACAATAAATGCCATTATGCCCTCAATGCCTTCGGTTCCAAGCTGGGTTACTAATCGTTCGGGGGGGGTTCCTCATGCAGACGCACAAGGGAATGTATCATGGGGATCATTATAAAAAATGATATACTATAACTATTCATGAGTATTAAAAAAATATCCTCATTTGTTGCCGTGGGAATCGTGGCGTTTATGATAGGTTCCGGTGCGCGATATCTTTCGGCGCAAACGTTTAATGCGCCCACGCAAACTCCTCCTTCGGAAAATGTTCCCGCGCCGATTAATGTGGGGAGTATTACGCAAACAAAAATAGGAGGGCTCAATCTCGAAGGCAATTTTGCTATTAAAGCGGGGTCAAGCGAGGAATGGGCTTTTGATGTGCAAAGAGGAAGTTTACGGCTTGGGTCTGCGCAAGCGTGGGGTCCCGACGGTACGGTGATGATTGGCAGTGTGCCGGAAAATTGGAGCAATCCGAGCGGTGTTGTGTTGAATATCAATGGAGGAGTTCGTATTCAAGGAGGAAACAGCGGTGATGTGCTTACCAACAAAGGAGGTGGCGTGGCAAGTTGGGAAAAGCCGGTGGCGCCTGTAACCAGTATTCTTGCAGGATCATATATCACAGTGACTCCTTCAGCGGGAGGAGTGGTGACGGTGAGTGCGATTCAACCCTCGGCGCCCGATGTTCCCGGATGGGTAAATCCCGGTTCGGGAAGTTCTAATCGTGTGCCGGTAGCGGATTCAAACGGAAATGTGTCGTGGCGCGTAGTACGCGCAGTGGTAAGCGGCGGAGGAAGTTCTTCTATAGATGTAAATTCCGCATATGAATCAATCCGACAGCCCAGTGATCCCCTTCTTCATGAAAATGGAATAGACCGAGCAGTGTATCACGATTCTTCGACACTCAACCGAATATGTGTGCAGAAAGGATATGAGCGTTATGTGGGCGGAGGAACTTTCAAAATATGGACAAGCCCGGAAGATAACGGAGTAGTGGCGTGGGGCGGTTCTCAATGGGTAAAATATGATGGGGATAATAAGGAACATGTAGAAGGAGCTATCACGTGTGAAACAACAGGAAGCGCGCGTCTTATTCTGGAGTAGATAGTTTTTCTGAATATCGTAGGTATATCAAAAAAAACACCGGATCCCGGTGTTTTTTTGATGAGTATAAATTTTACTGAGCGGTACTAGTAGTAATAACGATTGCCGGAGTGTAGAGCACTTGGCGGGTTACATTTGCAGTGCTTCCTAAGAAGCGTGTCCCCGTCACTTCGATAGTATTGAGTCCTTCGTGGAGCATGACGCGTTTTTCCCAATCACCTTGGTCATTCACAGGCACGGATTCGCCATTTACGGTTGCTTTCTCTCCGTACGAGAGAGAACCGCGAACCGTAATTTCCTCCGTCTCGGCGGGAGTAATGCCGCGCGGAGGATATTCCACGATGAGAAGCGGTGTACCGAAGATTGCGACAAAACGTACGCCAAGATAAATAAGTAACACCACTCCCACTCCGGCAATCCACATGGGAGCTGACGATTTTTCCTTAAACCTGTTTATGGGGAGGGCATCTGAAGATCCGGACGCCCTTACCACTCCTTCCGCTTTTAATTCGCGCCACCATGCTTCTCCGTCGAAATCAAGTACGGTACCGAGTTTATGAAGATACCCATGCACATATGGGGAAGGTGGGAGCGCCTCAAAATTCCCCGCAATAAGGTGCTCAAGGTGGGCAATTGAAATGTTCGACATTTGAGAAAGCTTCTCAACAGTCCAGTTTTTATCGCGGACTCGTTCATGGAGAAAAGTTCCAAATTGCTGAGGGGAAGTTTCGGTCATAGTACTTATAACTTATAACGTCTTATCAATAACCGCAATCTACGCGGTAAGAGGGTATGCACGAGAATTAAGAATTATTCCTTTTACGCGGGAGATTCGTTGCCCTGTTCAAACTTCTCGAAATATACATCGCGAGGTTTTGCGCCATCGCCGGGACCGATAAGTCCCCGTTCTTCCATAATATCAAGAAGACGTGCGGCGCGCGCATAGCCGACTTTCAATCGCCGTTGGAGAAGAGAGGCGGATGCCCGTTTTGCCTCAAATACCACGGTAGATGCTTCGTCGAGAAGTTCGTCGTCATCATCATTCGCGAAATCTTCAAAATTCACCTCATTATTGGGAATGCCTCCGGGAGGAAGATTGTTATTGGAAAGAGGCATCTCTTCGCTCGGCAACGGTTCGTTATTATCACGGATAAAATCCGCGACCGCATTAATTTCCGCTTCCGAGATGTAGGATCCTTGAATACGTTTCGGTTTAGAAATGTCGGAGCTAATCATAAGAAGATCTCCGCCGCCGAGAAGTTTTTCTGCACCCGCCGTGTCAAGAATTGTCCGTGAGTCTATTTGGCTTGCGACTTGGAGTGCGATACGGCAAGTAATGTTTGCTTTGATAAGTCCGGTAATGACTTCCACAGAGGGGCGTTGTGTGGAGAGTACCAAGTGAATACCGGTTGCACGCGCCATTTGTGCAAGGCGGACGATTGATCCTTCAACTTCGCGGCCATATGAGGTCATAAGATCGGCGAGCTCATCGACAACGATGACAAGATACGAAAGCGAATCTTCTTTGTGGGTGGAATTGTAGCTTTTAATATCCCTACACCCGGCTTTAAGGAGAATATCGTAGCGTCGATCCATTTCCGCAATCGCCCAGCGGAAAACCCCAATGGCCTTCTTGTTTTCCGTGATAACCGGAGAGATAAGGTGGGGGATGTGTTCATAGATGGAAAGTTCTACGCGTTTTGGGTCAATAAGAATGAGTTTCAACGTTGAAGGTGAATTTTTATACAAGAGAGAAATAATAAGTGAGTGGATTGTTACCGATTTCCCGGAGCCGGTGGAACCCGCAATAAGTACATGAGGCATTTTTTCTATATTGGTGAATATGGGTTCTCCTGTTACGTCGCGGCCAATAGCAAATGAAAGCAATCCTGCCGATTGAAATTCGGGATATGTCATAAGGCTTCCTAATCGAACAAGTGCGGCTGTTTTGTTTGGAACCTCAATCCCTACGAGCGACTTTCCGGGGATTGGTGCTTCTATACGGATGGGATGCGCGGCAAGCGAAAGCGCCAAATCTTGGTGCAGCGCGGTAATGCGCGAGAGCTTCATTCCTTCCGCGGGTTTTAATGTATAGCGGGTTACTTTGGGACCGATGTTAATTTCCCCCATTTCAACCGAGATGCCGAATGATTCAAGAGTGCGCTTGATAATGTTCGCATTTGCGCGAAGGTCTCCCGTGGTGGGTTTTTCAATGCCGGAGAGAAGGAGAGAGAGGGGAGGAGGAGTGTAATTGCTGGGCATTGAAATCTTTGCGGTATGCGCTTTACCTGTTGGCGCTTTCATAGAGTGAGGTTCTGCAATGACAACATCCTCATCCTCTTCCTCTTTTTCGGATGGCTCTGCGGGAATCACCTGTTTTTTTCTGGGAGCTACTTCTTTTTCCTCTCCACCATCATCAGGGAATTCTATTTCTGCTTTTGATGTATACGATTGATCTTTGTTGTGCGCAAAGAGTTTTTGGAGACGGGAAAAATTAAGGGGTATATTGGCGGCAACAAGGATTCCTACCACAAGAAATACCGTATTGAGAATAAGTGCGGCGGTGTCGCCAAAGGGGATTCTCAATGAGCCGAACACCAGTCCCACCCACCCTCCTTTTCCGGGAAGTATTATTTCGATAAGACCGAGAAGAGAAAGTAGGACAAGCGCACCCCCGAGAGAAGTAGTGGCAACGATCCTTTTTCCTTCGGAGAAGAGCAATACTCCCGATGCGAACAAAAGCGTCGCGGGAAGCACTATATATCCTGCGCCGAGAAATGTTTCAAATACCTTGTAAAGCAATACTCCCGCAGGGCCCGATTTTCCGAACTGAGCAAGGACGAGTATCGCGGCGATGCCTATGAATATGATGGCAAGAATACTTTTTTTGGTAGCATCGTGCAGACGTGATTGGAGAGATTGTTCCTCTCCATTTCGTTTTTTCGTTTTATCTCTCGACATAGTTGGATTATGTGTAGTGTCTATATTCTCGTACAGAATCGGCAAAGTGTGAAGTGTCCGCGCATCGATGAGAATGCAGTATAATGCTATTAGCGTTATAATGCCACGAATATATGAATATAAATCCAAGAATTTTCAGAGGATATGACCTTAGGGGTCTTGTAGGGAAAGACTTGAGCCCCGAAGTTGCAGAGCATCTTGGGAGAGCATACGGGACATATATGAAGCGTCATGGAATTACACGGCTTGTGGTGGGGCGAGACTCGCGAGCGACGGGTCCTACCTACAGCGCGGCGCTTATTCAAGGACTTTTATGGACGGGCGCTGAGGTGGTTGATATTGGAATGACGCTTGTGGGGACATTTTATTGGTCTCAATACCATCTTACCTGCAAAGGAGGAGTATTTGTTTCGGCGTCTCATAATCCTCCCGAATACAACGGGTTTAAATTTGCAAATGATTTTTCCGAAACGCTTGTGAGTGATGGGATGCAGGAGTTAAGGAGAATGGTACAAGAAGAAGATTATGAAGAAGGGCCGGTGCATGGGAGTGTTGCCGTGCAAGATATACGCGAAGAATATTATCGCGATCTTCTTTCTCGTATAATGATAGGAAAAAAACTTCGAGTGGTAGTGGATGCGAGCTGTTCTACTGCGGGGGCATTTGCGCCGGATCTTTTAAGGCGTGCGGGATGCGAGGTGATTGAGAAGAATTGCGAAGTTGACCCGTCGTTTCCTTTGGGGGTTGCCGATCCTACGTCGTCGATAATTGCGACGCGTGTCCGCGGGGAGGTGCTTGAGGCGCATGCGGATATAGGATTTACCTATGATGCCGATGGGGACCGTATCGGTATCGTGGATGAAAAAGGGGATATCATTTGGAATGATGTACTCACTGCAATATTTGCTACGGACGTATTACACAATCATCCGGGAGCGACAATTATGTACAACATCCTTTGTTCCAAGACCGTCGAAGAAACCATTGTGCGGCACAGAGGAATTCCCTTCATGTGGCGCGTAGGACATTCGTTCCTCAAGAAAAAAAATCAGGAAATTGGGGCGGCGTTTATTGGTGAGCTTTCCGGGCATTTCTTTTTCTCGAAAGATTTTTACAATCATGATGACGGATTATATGCGACACTGCGACTCTTGAGTTACTTGGCGCGTACGCAACAAACATTATCGCAGGCGGTTGCCGTCTTGCCGCACTATGCTTCAAGTCCAGAAATCAAAGTGTATTGCGCAGATGAAAATAAGGAAGCATTGATAAAAAAAATAAGCCCGATACTTCGCACGGCGTATCCTGATGCGCAAGTGATTGATGATGAGCGTGCGGGTGATGGGGTGCGTCTTAATCTTCCCGATGCGATGTTTGTGGTGCGCTATTCACAGAACGGACCATACCTCACCATTAAATTTGAAGGGAAGACGAACGAAAGATATCACGAGCTCGCAAAATTTATTCACGATCTTCTGAAGAAATTTCCGGAAATAGATTGGAATTCATCTATCAACTTGAATGTGGAAGCACTCAAAGAGGAAGGCGAATGACATGTTTTTGTTCGAAAGAGTGCTGGGGGTACAATGTGGGAAGCACTGAGGTTTATAGCCTTAGAATAATATGGCGAGTGTTGCCATAGAAATTAACAAATGGAGGTTTTATGAATCTAGAGTTCATTATTAGAATAATTGCAATCTTTATCTTATATGTTGTCGTAGGAATGTTGGCGATAGGCGTAACCTTGGGCATCGTTATTTTTATGGCATTAGGAGGATTATGGCTTGCAGAGAAATCAGGCATGAGTCTTCCTTATATTGCAGAATCATCATTTATTCCGAATCTTACGATGACGATTGCGCTTATTTTGTATATTTCTGCGCTGGTCGCCGGGGTTATCGAAGTCAAGAAAAGAAAAAAATATGTTTTATGAGAATGATAATGCTCGCACGGAATGTGCGGGCATTTTTATTGACGCTTGCTCTTTCGTTGGAGTATAGTGGGGATGCAATGCAAGATTTTTTCAACAGTTCTCTTGGTATGAATCTTTCCGTGCCACAGGTGGTGCGGGAGGTTATTCGTTTTATGAAAGAGGATGAGACACGGGCATATAAAGTAATTATCGGTACCGATTCGGAGAGACTTCCCGAAAACAAAGCGGACTTTGTTACGGCGATCGTGGTACACCGAATAGGAAATGGAGGAAGATATTTTTGGAAACGAGTTGAGCATGCTTCAATTCACACGCTTCGAAATCGTATTATTAAGGAAGCGCTTATGTCACTTGATATCGCAAAAGAGGTATTGATGGAGCTTAAGGCTGCATCTGCTCCGGAATTCGGTTTTGAAATTCATGTGGATGTCGGTGAACATGGCCCGACGAAAGTGATGATTCAAGAGGTAGTGGGAATGGTTCGTGCGCACAACTTTGAGGCGAAAACAAAACCTGAAAGTTATGCGGCATCGAATGTGGCGGATAGGCACGTGTAGGAGTAATCGCGAATAATGCGAATCGCAGGCAAATAACACAAATGGATTTGCATTATTAAAATCAAAATTCGCATTATTCGTGATTACTCCTATGGATACTTTAGTGTTCGACATAGAAACGCAAAACTTCTTTACCGATCCCGGCGTGGGGTGGGATAATTTTGAGGCGCTTAAAATTTCTGTAGTGGGGATATATTCCTATAACCAAGATAACTATATATGTCTTGAGGAGTCCGAAATGCGCGCAGTAGCCGACCTTTTTGAAGGTGCGAATCGCATCGTGGGATTCAGCATCAATAGATATGACGTTCCGGTACTCCAAGCATATTTCAATCGTTTTAAAGAAGGGGGAAAACCGGATCTTTGGAAAAAAGACCGTGTCGACTTGCTTAAAGAAATTGAAATGGCAACAGGATCACGAATAAGCTTAAACAAAGTAGCGGAAGCGAATCTTGGAGGAGGGAAGGATAAAAAAGGATCCGAGGCTCCCGAGCTTTACCGTGCAGGGAAAATTGACGAACTCAAAGAATATTGTTTGAAGGATGTGAGACTTACGAAGGATCTTTATGATTTGTATCGGCGGCAGGGGTTTCTTATGGTGCCGGAACGAGGGACGGGAAAATTGCGTAAGGTTACTTTTCCCGAACTTCAGGTTCCTACGGTGCGACTTTTCTAGATTATTGTTATAAGGAAGGATATGCGGAATGGACGCATGAGAAAGATATATTTGGATTATGCGGCGACAACCCCGATTGCCCCGGAGGTTTTGCGTGCGATGACTCCTTATTTTTCGAATATGTTCGGTAATTCGGGTTCGTTGCATGGATTCGGACAAGAAGCGGTTTCCGCAATCGATAATGCGCGAGAGGTGGTTGCTCGAATTATCAGTACGGATTTCGAAGGGGTGGTGTATACCAGTTCCGCAACAGAGGCGAATAATCTTGTATTACGAGGAGTGGTGAAAGCGTTGCGAACCACGAATCATGAATCACACGAAATTCGCAATTCAAAATTCGTTATTCGTCCTCGTATTATCATTTCCTCTTTAGAGCATGAATCGATACAAAAAACCGCGTACGATCTTGAGAGGGAAGGATGCGAAGTTATAGAAATTCCGGTAAATTGCGAAGGAGTGATTGATATAACAAAGTTGAAACAGGCGTTGAATGAGCGAACGATACTGGTTTCGGTAATGTATGCAAACAATGAGATAGGCACGGTGCAACCAATTGCTGAAATTGCAGAGGTCATCCGCAGTTTCAGAGAAGAAAGGAATAAAAATCATGAAAAAAGAAAAAATTTTCTATTCTCTACTCCTTATTCCTTATTCCCGTTATTCCACACCGATGCGGTACAAGCATTCCAATTTTTAGAGTGCGATATGAAGAAACTTGAAGTTGATATGATAACGCTTTCCGCTCATAAAATATATGGACCGAAGGGAGTGGGAGTACTGTGTATACGCAAAAAACCACACGAAGTAGGAATAAGGAATCAGGAATCAGGCATAACTTCCAATTCTCCATTTCTTATTCCAGTAATGACCGGGGGTGGGCAGGAGTTCGGATTGCGGTCAGGTACGGAAAATGTTTCCGGTATTGTGGGATTTGCCGAAGCAGTACGACGCGTAACAACAATGCGTATGCGCGAAACGCGGAGAATTGCAAAACTTCGAGAGAAATTGTGGTGCGATATTAAGAAGATTTGTCCGAAGGTGAAAATAAATGGAATAGATGAATTCAAAATTCAAAATTCCAAATTCCGGACGTTGCCTAATATTCTGAATGTTTATTTCCCGGGGATGTACGCCGAGGAGATGTTGGTAAGATTCGGCACAATGGGAGTGGCGGTGTCTGCGGGACCTGCGTGCAGTAGCAGGGCAACAGAGCCATCACGAATAATTCGGGCACTTGGGTATTCGGCGACGCGCGCACGGCAAAGCATCAGATTCAGTTTTGGCGCTTATACCACCGAAGATGAGATTGTTCGCGCGGGAAACGCTGTAAGAAAAATAGTGCGACAAATGTAATAATGGTTGCGGGATGTCGGGCCTGCTCATATAATAGAGAAGAGCTTCTCGTAGGCTCTTTTATAGAGTGTCATGAAGAAAAATATTACAATTTTTGTTACAGGGCTTGCGATTGGGGCGATTTTCCTCTCTTACATGGGAGCCTCGCGGGTGCAGGCAAATTTTTTCGACGATATATTAAAGGGTGTCTCGTCACTTTTCCAACCGTCAGCGACAAGCACCTCGGAATCTGCTACAAGCATTGTTTCTTCCGAAAAAACCGTACCGCTTTATCAACCGGTTCTTGATTATGAAAAAGCAGTGATTGCTGCAGTGAAGAAAGCAGAACCGGCAGTGGTTTCTATCACTGTCACAAAGAATGTCCCAGTTATCGAGAACTGTGCATCTAATCCGTTTGGAGACCTTCCTCCTGAGTTTCAAGATTTTTTCGGAGGAATGCAATTTTTTACGCCATGTCAGAAAGGAGTGCGCTCGCAGGATGTGGGGGGAGGGAGTGGGTTTATTATTTCGGCTGACGGGATGGTAATTACAAACAAGCACGTAGTAAGCGATGAGAAAGCGTCATACACCGTATTTATGAACGACGGAAAGAAGTATGATGCGAAGGTGCTGGCGAGAGATCCGGTACAAGACCTCGCGATTTTAAAAATAGAAGGAATGGATTTTGCTACGGTAACTATCGGAGATTCCGATTCGGTGGAGTTGGGACAGACCGCAATCGCGATTGGAAACGCGCTTGGGGAATTTCGGAACACCGTTTCTGTGGGAGTCATCTCGGGGCTTGCGCGTACTGTTACCGCATCGGGAGGGGGAACCGTTGAAACTATTACAGGTGTTTTTCAAACCGACACCGCAATCAATCCCGGGAATTCCGGAGGACCCCTCCTGAGTTTGAAAGGAGAAGTCATTGGCATTAACACTGCCGTGGCATCGGGTGCTCAGAACGTGGGGTTTGCAATACCCGTAAATCGAGCAAAAAGAGCAATTACATCGGTAAAAAATACCGGCGAGATACAGACTCCGTTTTTGGGAGTGCGATATGCTTCAATAACTCCCGATATCGTCAAAGAACAGAAATTGGCGGTTGAATACGGTGCGTTAGTGCGAGGATCGGAGAGTGGACCAGCGGTTACTCCGGGATCTCCTGCGGAGAAGGCAGGAATACTTGCAGAGGATATTATTTTGGAGATTGATGGGAGGAAAGTTGACAAAGACCATAGTCTTGGAGATATGATAGCTACTCACGAGGTGGGTGATGTGGTTGCACTTAAGATTCAACGCGGGGGGAAGGTAATTACGCTCAACGCTACGCTCGCAAAGAGACCAATCGAATAAAATGAAAGTGCAAAAGTCAAAATATAAAGTTACGGAGTTTGCGGAACGAACAGTTTTCATTTTTTAATTTTTTATCATGCCTCAATTTCATCGTTTTACCATTAAAGCCCAAGAAGCTCTTCAGAACGCGCAAGAACTTGCCGCGCGGAATAATCATGGCGAGTTGAAAGTAATTCACCTGCTTTCCGCGTTACTTGATGATTCTCAATCATTGGTAGGGCCGGTGCTTACACGTCTTGGGGTAAATCTCGAGAAACTTCACGAACAGCTTAGCCTCGAGTTGGATAAAATTCCAAAAATGGTTGGCGGTTCAAGCGTGGGGCAGCTCTATCTGTCTCACGAAATCATGAGAGTGCTCGATCAGGCGGCAAAGATAGCTGCGCAACAGAAAGACGAATTTGTGTCATGCGAACATCTTCTTCTTGCGGTGTTTGATGTCGCATCATCGGCGAAAGCGACACTGGAACAATTTGGTGCGCGAAAAGACGCGGCATTTCGGGTACTCGCGCAACTTCGTGGTTCTACACGCGTAACGGACGAGACGCCGGAAAGCAAGTTTCAAGTATTGGAGAAATATGCCATCAATATTACGGAAAAAGCGCGTATGCGCGAGCTTGATCCGGTAATAGGACGAGGAGAGGAATTGCGCCGTGTGATGCAGGTTCTTTCGCGACGTACCAAAAATAATCCCGTGCTTATTGGTGAGCCGGGCGTGGGAAAAACCGCAATCGTAGAAGGGCTTGCACAGCGCATTGTACAGGGAGATGTTCCTGAGCCTTTGAAGGGGAAAGAAATTCTTATGCTTGATCTTGGTGCGCTTATTGCAGGAACAAAATTCCGCGGAGAGTTTGAGGACCGGCTTAAAGCATTTATGAAAGAAATAAAGAATGCGAGCGGACGACTCATCCTCTTTATTGACGAGATTCATACCATTGTGGGTGCGGGAGCTGCCGAAGGAGCGGTAGATGCGTCTAATCTTCTCAAGCCCTCGCTTGCGCGCGGAGAACTTCATGCGATCGGAGCGACAACAATTCGGGAATACCAGCGATATATAGAGAAAGATTCCGCGCTCGAGCGGAGATTCCAGCCGATCATTGTGGAAGAGCCGACTATTGAAGATAGCATCGCGATTTTGCGAGGGCTTAAGGAGAAATATGAAATCCATCACGGTCTTCGCATTAGCGATGAGGCAATTGTAGAAGCGGTCAATCTTTCGGCGCGGTATATCACCGACCGTTTTTTACCCGACAAGGCGGTGGATTTGATTGATGAGGCGGCTGCGGCACGTCGTCTTGAATCCGAAAGTTTACCGAAAGAGATTGATACGGTGAGAAGGGAATTAACGCGTTTAGAAATAGAGAGACAGGCATTGGCGCGCGAGCCAAAGAGCGCATCTCGTCTTAAAGAGATTGATGCTTCGCTTAAGGAGTTCAAAGAAAAGAATGACGAACTTTCGGGAAGATGGCATACGGAAAAAATTAAGTTTGAAACTTTGCACGAACTTCGCCGCAAGATAGACACGCTTAAAAAAGATGCGGATATCGCGGAGCGCGAGGGTAATCTTGAGCGGGTTGCGCAGATTATGTATGGCGAATTACCGCAGGCGGAAAAAGATTATATGTTGTTTGAAAAGAAGCATTTTGGAACAGGGAAGAAAAATAAGAAAAAAACAGAGGGAGAAGACGAGGGATTTCTTAAAGAATCAGTGGATAAAGAGGATGTGGCGGCGGTGGTGGCAGTATGGACCGGAGTTCCTATTACTCGCGTCTTGGAATCCGAAAGCGCAAAACTTACTCGAATTGAAGAGGTGCTTGAAAAACGCGTAGTGGGGCAACGGGATGCGATTACTGCGGTGGCAAACGCACTTCGTCGCGCACGTGCGGGACTCTCCGACGAGAACCGTCCGCTTGGTTCGTTTATGTTTTTGGGACCCACGGGAGTGGGGAAGACCGAGCTTGCAAGAACACTTGCGGAATTTATGTTTAATGACGAAAAAGCTCTTGTGAGAATCGATATGTCCGAATACATGGAAAGGCATACGGTAAGTCGACTTATCGGTTCTCCTCCCGGATATGTAGGGCATGAAGATGGAGGTCAACTTACGGAAATAGTAAGACACCGGCCGTACAGCCTTATTCTTTTTGATGAAATAGAAAAAGCTCACCCGGAAGTATTCAATGTGTTGCTTCAGGTGCTTGATAACGGTAGGTTGACCGATGCGAAGGGGAAGCGGGTCAACTTCAAGAATGCCATTATCATTATGACTTCGAATGTCGGAAGCGATCATTTGCGTGCAATGGCATCTTTGGGATTCGCATTGGAGGATGGTGTTGCGGCACGCGTCACTGAAGAATCGGAATATAAGAACAAAGTAATGGTAGCGCTTAAGGAAAATTTTCGCCCCGAGTTTCTTAACCGTATTGATGAGACTATTATTTTTAACCCACTTGGTAAAAATGACATCTCAAAAATAGTCGATATTCAAATCAGTCTTTTGGAGAGAAGACTTGCGGCCAGTCATATCGGGATTCGAGTGGACAGTGCCGCGAGGCAGTATATTGCCAAAGAGGGATTTAGCGCGGAATTTGGAGCGCGTCCTTTGAAGAGGCTTGTACAGAAAGTGATTCTCGATAAACTTGCGGATAAAATTATCAGAGGAGAGATAAAGGATGGTGACAAAGTTAAAATCAATTTCAAATCAAATTCCCTGGTGGTTAGCGTGTAGGGCGGGAATCGCAGGTGTTGCATGGTATCTTTTTCCGGCGTGGCTTTTTGTGGCGGTGGCATGTTATCTCTATGGAAGGTCTTTTTTTCAAGCGGGACGGCTATTGTGGTTGTTTCTCGTGATGTTATTTCTGAGTCTTGGCCTTGGAGTTTCGTGGTGGGGATTTGTAATTGTATGTTTTTTGTTTTTTTTCTTGTTAGGGATAAAAGATTTGGTATTCATCGATCGCAAACAAATGGTGGAAGTTCTTGGTGTAAGCATGCTTTTTCTCGGATCACTTGAAATGGGGATGCTCATCGAAGGAGTGGCGTATCACCTGTTGCCGTTACTATTTGTAATCCCGACGTTTGTTTTTTTCTTGATTCGTAGCAGTGCGACGCGGTACACGACATCGCAAGTTCCGAAGATAACGCATAGGGAAGGAAAACAGCGTTTTTTGCGGAATGCGCTCGGTGCGTTCTTAGTGGGGGAATACGGGGTTGTCGTTGCAAGTCTGCCTTTAGAGGTCATTGGTACAAGTACTCTTTTATTTATGGGATTTGTCGCAATTTTTTTTGCGACAGGAGAGGAAAGAGGGGTAGTGGAAGCAAAAGCATCTCTTTGGATAGGTATTATTGCGGCAATCGCGGTGATAGCACTCGCGGTTATGAATTGGACGTTGTAAGGAGCATGTCATACTATGTGTCTATGATTGCAATTATTCTGGCTGCGGGATATGCAACACGCCTATACCCTCTTACACTTACTACACCGAAACATCTGCTTGTGGTTGCGGGACGTCCCATTATAGATTATGTGATAGATCGTCTTGAGGAGATACAAGGAATTTCGCAGATAATCGTGGTAACCAATGAAAAATTTTTACCTCTTTTTGTTGCATGGCATAAAGAAAGAGAGGAATCTCTGCTCCCCCTTAACGTTATAAGTGATTGTTCTACGGATGATACGAATAAACTCGGCGCATTAGGTGATATCCGTTTTATACTCGACAAAGAGAAGATTGACGACGATATTGTGGTGATTGCGGGAGATAACCTTATAAGCGGGAGTTTCAGTGATTTCGGAGATGTGTGTGCGGAAAAACATGCTCCGGTGTTGGGAGTGTATGATGTGGGGGATAAAAATACCGCAAAGAAATTTGGTGTGGTGAGTGTCGATGAGAAAGGTATTATTTCGGTATTCGAGGAAAAGCCGGAAAATCCATCGGGTACGCTTGTGGCTACCGCACTTTATTTTTATCCCCGTAATATTCTCCCCTTGTTTCGCGAATATCTTGACGAGGGTAACAGTCAAGATCAGCCGGGACGTTTTATACAATGGCTTTATACAAAAGTTCCCGTATATGCATGGCGCACACCGGGAGCTTGGTACGATATTGGTTCTCCGGAAACCCTTAAAGAAGCAGGCGAGGTGTTTGGTAAAAAATAGTTTATAGAGCTCGAGTTTGCTGGTTTTTGTTTGACAAACAAATAAGAGGGGAATATATTCGGCAATATGAAGGATGTCGGAAAGGTAATAATAGATAAAAAGGCATATGAGATAAGTTACGCGCTTTGCCGTATTGCCGCATATGCAAGACCAGCATTCGCATCAAAGATAGAAAGCTGTGCATTGGATATTTTAGAGTCTTCTATAAACAAGGATTCGAAAGAGCTTCATAATATAACCAATAGGGCGGTTTCATATCTCCGCATGGGATCTGATTTAGGTAATTTGAATAAAGCAAATGTTGATATTATTTTGAGGGAAATAGGACTATTTAAATCGGCAATTAGTAGTGGTGTACACGAAGATTCGGAAATAGAAGGAATATTTTCTTCGGGTCATGATTCTGAAAAAAACAAACAACGTTCCATCAATACTTCCGTGTCGGAAAGCGGCAAAGATGTTCCTGCGCCGGAAGATAGGCAATCGGCAAAAACACGGCAAGACTCAATTGCCGAATTTGTCGAAGAAATCGGCAATTGCCGTATGAAGGATTTACTTGAGCATTTCCCCTCTATAAGTGAGCGGACGCTACGCTATGATTTACAAAATCTTGTCGAATCGGGGGTTCTAGATCGTATGGGGGAGGGTGGTCCCGGAATATCGTATCAAAAGAAGATGCATGAAGATTCTCTTGAAAGTATGGAAAGTGGTATGTATCCGGAAGTGGTATAGTAACCTTTTTAGTACATCCTCGTTCTCATTAGTAGCTGGATATTGGCACAATTTCAAGGTTGTGGTATAGTGTCCGGCAAGTGGTTCAGGTTCCAATTCGCCGAAAGGCGAGTATGGGGCGTGAGGCTGAGCCAAAGAACAGTTTTAAATTTGCGACTGATGGAATTTGGGTTGGGGAATATATCCCAAGACAGATACCATAGTAGTTGGAGTTTATGCTGTTTGCTTAGCCTCGCGAAAGCGAGTTTTTTTGTTTTTATAGTCCTATCGCTTTTTGATCCACGGGTTATGTTATTAAAACTCTTTTTCTGACAATCCTCCTGTTATCCTCACGGACAAAGAGGGTCGAATTGAAAGGGGAAGAGTTATGGAAATTTTGGAAAGGTCGACGGCTAAAATAATCATTGGAATTTACAAAACAATCTGGATTTTTCTATGTGCGTTTTGTAATGCCATTGATGATTAAGGTCGATAATTGGATAAATGTCGAAAATAAGAAACTAAACTAAATGAGTACATTCGGTAAGAAATTTGTTTCAATTGCGCTCATGGCGACCGTCACTGTATGGGCGTCAGGAGCACTTCTTTTCGTGCCGGCAGCGAATGCACAATCATCGTCTGATCTTCAGGCGCAGATTGCGCAACTTCTGGCGCAGATTCAGCAACTCCAAGCGCAGCTTAATACTGCACAAGGAGGGACAGCTATGATGTCTTCATCTCTTGATATTACTCGCGACCTCACCGTGGGAAGTACGGGGGACGATGTCAAAAAACTTCAGCAATGGTTGAACGCAAACGGCGCAAAGATTGCTGACAGTGGTGCGGGTTCTCCGGGGAACGAAACTACGTTTTTCGGTCCTTTGACGCAAACTTCACTTGGAAAGTGGCAGGCGGCGCACAATGTGTCGCCACCAGCGGGATACTTCGGGCCTGTGACACGTGCGAAGATTTCTTCGCTCGCGTCCGCAACCCCGTCGACACCGCCGTCAACTCCGAACACCCCGTCGACACCGCCGTCAACTCCGTCAGTTCCAGCTCCATCAGCCGGTTTGGCGGTAGGCATTTCTTCGCAGAATCCGGCAGCGGGTTCTCTTATCTCGTCTTCGGGGAGTGCGGCGGCACGGGTTCCCGTGCTTGCAGTAAGCCTTACGGCGGGAACGGCGAGTGGTATGACAGTGAACGCGCTTAAGTTTCACAAAACAGGCGTGCTTTCCGACAGTTCAATTTCAGGCGCATACGTTGAAGAAAGTGGCAAGGTTCTCTCACAATACACGTCGATTTCAAACGGCGTGGTTTCGTTCCCGGGGCTTTCGTTAAACATTGCCGCGGGACAGACAAGACACCTTACTCTTTCGATTGACCCTGCGCAGGCATTGTATGCGGGAAATACGGTTGGATTTGCTATGACTAGCACTTCTGACGTATCGGCGACAGATGCCACAGGTGCGGCGGTTACCCCTTCGGGCAGCTTCCCTCTTAACGGCAACACGTTCACGGTTACTTCTGTATCAAACCCATCAATCGCATCGTTGACGGTTGCATCGTCCTCGATCGGTACGACGGTATATGCAGGAACCAAGAATGTAATCGTCGGTGCATGGAGCTTGACGGGTTCAAACAGCAAAATCTGGCTTAAAGGTATCAACTTTAAAGTAATCGGTTCTGCCAATAAGTCGGATATACAGAACATCAAGCTTTATGTGAATGGCACGCAAACAGGACAGACCATTCCGGTTCTTTCTGCTGACGGCCAAGCATATTTTGATCTTTCGGCGGCTCCCGGAACCATCAACACGGGCTCGAACAATGTTCAGGTCTATGCTGATGTCATGGGTTCTCCGAACTTCAATTTCCAGTTCGAAATCTTGAACGCGTATGACATTCTCGCGGTTGACTCACAATACAATGTGCCGGTTACTGCGGGGTCGAATACGGGAACACAGGTTTCGATCAACGCAGGAAGCGTAACGGTGACTGCGGCGTCTGATACGCCGACAGGAAACATTGCAACGGGACAAACAAGTGTCACGCTTGCAAAATACACCGTATACGCGGCGGGTGAACCGGTAAAAGTAAAGTGGCTTACGTTCCAGCTTGCATTTACATCCGCGACAAGCACGCTTGATAACATGATCAAGAATGTGCACTTGGATGACGATGCGGGTGGGCAGGTAGGAACGACAATCTCGTCGCTTCAAACCACCGCCACTTGTACGGGTACCGCGTTCTCCTCGGCAACTACGACGGCAACCAACTGTTTCGGATCTTCGGGTTCTCCGATTAACTACATCATTCCGGCAAACACCACACGGGTGCTTTCCTTGAAGGGTGACGTGCAATCGGTAACCGCGGCATTCTCGACAGTAAAAGCGACTCTCACCGCAGGTTCGTCGAACTTGCAGGGGTTGATTTCTTCGGCGACTGCTTCAAGCGGTTCAGCATCGGGTAGTGCATTGACGCTCGCGTCAAGCGCGCTTACGGTGGCGAAGAATTCTGCCGTAGGTTCGGTAACTGTTGCAAAAGGCGCCGGCAATCAGAAGGTTGGATCGTACGCGTTCTCGGCTTCATCGGCTGAAGGCGTGACGGTTTCAAACCTTACGGTTGCATTGGGTGCCGCTGGCGCGCTGTTCCAGAACTTGAAAGTAAAAATTGGCGACAGCCAGTTCGGAAACACGACGCAAACGCTTGCAAACAGCGGATCATACTCGTTCTCCGGGACACCGTTTACGGTGCCTGCAGGAAACACGACGTATGTTGACGTGTATGCAGACGTACTCTCGTCAGCATCGGCGGGAACCAAAACCGCGATCACCACGCTTAGTGGTTGTTCAGGTTCTGGATTGTCTTCGTATACCGCGGTAAGCTGTACCTCAACAGCCGGTCAAGATGTGGTGGTTGCGGGCCAGTCCACGGTGGATGTATCGCTTGACTCATCGCTTACTCCGGCAGCCGGACAAATAGTGATGGGATCGAACGGCATCACACTCGCCGCATTCCGTCTTACGGAAACAACGAACATCGAAGACATAAAGATTACGGACTTGAATGTCTTTCAACAGGTAGCCGCAACGTCCACTACAAAGTCGGCGTTCGGAAACTTGAAGCTTTACACGTCTGACGATCTTGTGAATGCGATCGCAACAGCGGGTTCAGCAAACGAAGCGGCATCAAGTTCGAATCCTGGTTTCGGGTACTACTATGCGTTCCACTTCACAAGTCCGGTCGTAGTGCCGCAGTCTAATGCGGTCTCGCTTGTCTTGAAGGGTGATGTGTCGTCCTACAACTCCTCGGGAGCAACAGACAACACGACTCACGTCTTCAAGATCGCGACTTCGACCGATACGGCAAACGACACGCTTGCCGAAACGATAGTGGCGCTTGGATCCACTTCGAACAACACGTCTTCAATCTCGTTTACCACGCCGAATGCCAACGCTTTAACAGTATTGCGCACGAAGCTTACGGTAACGGGTACGAATGCGGCAACAACTGCACGCACGCAAACTGCAGTTGACGATATCGGTACGATTAACTTCGCCGCCGATTCAGCGGGAGCATTGCAACTTAGTTCGGTCACTATCACGTTTGCGGGGTCAGCTCCGTCAACGACGAACTTCTACAATGCAACCTCGACAGCAACGGGAGCGTGTGCCACTTGTTACGTGACACTTTACGACACGAACAATGGGACAACATATAACCCGATTGCATCGTCAACGACAAGCTTGTCCTTTGATCTTGGCAATTACAGTCTGACTGCCAATACGTCAAAGAGCTTTACGCTCCGCCTCAACACTGCGCAATCCGGCGTATTGGTTGCAGCCGGATCGGCAAGCACGGCGCACAGCTTGTCTGCAACGATTTCTGCTGCGGGTAACGTGACATGGGTTGACGCGTTGTCGGGAGGCTCTACAGGACTTTCACTTCCTGCGGCAGCCGTACCGGTTACAATCAGTTCTGTCTCGTACACCTACTAGTAGAGTGTGCAGAGAAAAAGATTCGGTGGCGTAATTGCGTCGAATCTGAAAACAATAACAGCCCGAAAGGGCTGTTATTGTTTTTTTGCATTCTCCATTGCTGGTTGCTGATTTATGCGTGCGTTGCTATATTGAGCAAGATTGAAAGGGGAATATATCCATGCATCGAAACACACTCATCGCTATTATCAAAACGCTGGTTTTCGCGGTGATTATAGGTACGCCTCTTCTCTATTTTCCGTGGGGAGTATATCCCTATATTATCGTGAAGCAATCGTTTTTTCAGGCATTGATTGAAGTTATGTTTGCGTTATGGGCGATACTCGCCTATACCACGCCGAAGTATCGTCCCCGCAAAACCCCCTTGCTTATTGCAGGAGGAGTGTTCCTTATGGTACTTTCTCTTGCGGCGCTATTCGGCGCAGATCCGTGGAGGAGTTTTTGGTCATCCTACGAACGTGGCGCCGGTGTGGTGGCTTTTTACCATCTTTTTGCTTTTGCGCTTATTCTCTCTTCTCTCACGAAAGAAATTCCTTGGAAAAAATTGTGGTATTCCTCAATTGCCGTGTCGCTATGTCTGGACGTGATTGCGTTCGTCCAACTTCATATTCCTGCGCTATTACTTATTGAAGATCCGGGAAGCCGTCCGGGGGCCACGTTTGGGAATCCGACGTTTCTCACGGGATATCTGGTATTTCAAGTGTTTTTGATTGTCTATCTTGTATTGGATATGGCGAGAGGTATGCAGAAAGAGGATGAATCTCCTCGGTATTTCAAATCGAAAATGATTTTTCTCGGAGTCGCATTTATAGCCGATATCGTCATGATTTTCTTTGCGCAAACACGAGGAGATATCGTGGCGCTCATGGCGGGATTCCTTGTCCTTTTTATTGCGCTGTTTCTTTCTCCTCCTCATTTTTTTCCACGCCCGTGGAATTCGCGAAGAGCATATGCAATTTGTCTTACTGTACTGCTTGTGTCGGGCGGAATATTTTTTGTCACGCGCTCGTCTCCGGTATGGTCTTATGTGCCGGGGCTTTCTCGTTTCCAGTCCATCCCCCTTTCTCTTGATGCGCTGGAACACTCTGGAATCGCGCCGCGTATTTTTGCGCTTCGCGCGGCATGGCTCGGATTTCTTGAGAGGCCAATTTTGGGATGGGGTCCCGAAAACTACAATATTGTATTCAATAAGCATTACGATCCGCGCAGTTTGGAATATTCATATAATGAAACTCTTTTCGATAAACCTCACAATACATTAGTGGAATATCTTGTCGGAGGAGGAATTCTTTTGTTCCTTGCATTATGCGCACTATTCGCGAGCGCAACATACGAGGCGTTGCGATGCGGAGATAAAATATGGATACTTGTCTTCCCTGCTCTTTTGGTTGCGTATATTACCGGCGGACTTTTCATATTTGAGACAATAGGAGTGCTTGTTATGGTGTATGCGGTATTTGGCATGATAGATGGAATGCACAAGAGTTACACTTCTCGTTCCATGAAGGAAGAAAAAATAAATGCTTTATTATCGCATTCCCGAAGGGATATTCGGAGTGTCACGGTTGCGGTGGCGGTGATTGGAAGCGGTATTCTTGCGTGGTATGTGAATGGGGGGCAGGTAATGGCATCGTATCGGGGATACCGGAGTTTCAGTTATTTTTTACAACAAGATATTAAAGAAGGAATAAAGAGTTTCAAAGATTCGGTAGCAATACCAAATCCGTATTCATGGAACTTTGCGAGAGATTATGCGATTGCGGTTGCAGGCCAATATTTTAATTATCCGGGAACCGTGTCAGACGCCGATGTGCTTGATGCTGTTGCCGCAATGGAGTCAGTGAGGGATGAGCATCCTCATGACGCGTTTAATCACTACGAACTTGCAAATCTTTACAATGAAGTGGCGCGTATAGATATAGAAAAATATACGGCAGCCGCGGAACGAGAATTGGATATTGCGTTTACACAAAGTCCGCGTAGACAGGTGATATATTTCTATTTAGCGAAGACGTTCACTATAAAAGGGGAATATGATCGTGCATTTATTGCGCTTAAAAAAGCGCTCGACGAAGATCCTAAAGTCCCCGATGCACATTTCTATTATGGGATTTTGGCATATGGCACGGGAGATTTCGATCTTGGATATAAGGAAATTAAAACCGCAATTGATATGGGGAGGGAATGGATAAATTTCAATGAAGCGAGAGTGGTGGGGAATTTCTTTGCAGGGTCGGGGCATGTCGATGATGCGATACTTGCCTATCATACTGCGCTTGGCATTAACTCCGATGACCTACAGTCGGCAACAAGCCTTGGATTGGCGTATTATCAAAAAAAAGATATCGTGAATGCGCATAAGTATTTAAGTGATGTTGCCGCTCGTGTGAACATGAGTAAGTTGCCAGATTACGCCGTGCGTATAAAGCCGGTGTTGGATGCCTTGGGAATTTCGAATTCCCCTCAATAGACGCATATTTCAATGCAATCAAAAACACTTCTCAAAATAACCAATTTTTTCTTCTATGTGCTGATTGTAGGTACCCCCCTTTTTTATTATAGGTGGGGAGTATATCCTTACGGACTTTCAAAGAGCTTGTTTTTCCAAGGAGTAGCCGAATGTTTTTTCGTGTCATGGCTTATTCTTGCGATATATGACAAGCGGTTCCGTCCTTCGTGGACACCGCTTATGAAGGTGTTCGCGGGTTTTGGAACAGTATTGATTATTACCACGGTTGCCGGAGTGGATCCGTGGAGGAGTTTTTGGTCTACGCAGGAACGTGCCGTTGGCGTATTTACCATACTTCATCTTCTCGCAATAACCGTTGCGATAAGCGGACTTGCTCGCGTGATCAAAATGAATAAGTTTCTCTATGTGTCGCTTGGTACTGCGGCAATAGTGGGAATCATCTCATTTTTTCAGGTGTATGACCCCGGATTTCTTATAAGCGCTGATGGAGGAAAGCGTCCGGGAAGCACGTTCGGAAACCCCACATTTCTCGCGGGGTATATTGTGCCACATATTTTTCTTACCCTATATTTATTTTTACAATTATGGCAAGCGCGCATAGGAAAAAAAATGGCGTATTGGGGTCTTGCATTGCTCCTTGCGGTAAATGTGGGGACATTGTTTGTTACGCAAACGCGAGGTGATATTCTTGGGGTGATAGCAGGAGCCGTAGCATTGCTTATAATTTTTGCCGTACGCCCTCTTTCTCTCTCCGGAGTATTTGGAAAGAGAACGATATATATTGCGATATGCGTTTTAATACTTATTTCAGGAAGTGTGTTTTGGATCACGCGTACACACTCATTGTGGAGCGTGGTTCCTGGTCTTGAGCGGTTTCAGAGTGTTTCCCTTAATGACCGCTCTCTTGTGCCTCGTTTTATTGCACTTAATGCGGCATGGGAAGGATTCAAAGAGCGTCCGTTGCTTGGATGGGGATGGGATAACTTCAACATAGTATTCAATAAGCATTATGATCCTCGTGCGCTTGAGTCGGATTATGGAGAGACTCGCTTTGATAAACCTCATAATTTTGTATTGGAATACCTTGTGATAGGAGGCGTGTTGCTGGGATTTGCATATTTGGCGGTGTTCGTTGCGTTATTTTTTGGATTATGGCGGATGCGCAATCGTATATGGGGGAGTATTATGGTTGCCGCGATTGTAGCGTATATTGTAAGAAGTCTTTTTGTGTTTGAAACCATAGGACCTCTTCTCATGCTATATCTCGTAATAGGACTTACGGATGGCATGCGCGTGCGGGAAAAAAGCGACGCCAGCGTTTTAGAGGAAGGAAATGTCCGAGTGTCTCAAGGAATGCTCGTTGCGGGAGTTGTTGCCGTTATCATCCCTCTCTATGGAGTGAATATACTTTCGTTCCAAGCGTCACATTATCAGTTCCTTGGATTTAATAGTTTCTCCAACGGGCACCCCACTGTTGCTATTCAAAACTTTAAAAAAGCATTGAATAATTGGAGTCCATACAGATGGAATCTTAAGCGTGATTATGCGACTGCGGTCGCGGAGGCGTATTTTTACAATCCCGACAAAATATCTTCCGATGATGCATGGAGGGCTATTCGTGCGATGGAGGAAGTAGTGCAGGAGCATCCGCAGGACGCATATAACCACTATGCGCTGGTGGATATGTATAACCAGATATCCGATCTTTCTCCGGAGGTGCTTCTTCCTGCGGCGGAACGAGAAGCGGCGATTGCGTTGCAATTAAGTCCTCAAAGACAAGAGGTTTATTTTTCACTTGCGAAAACCTATGTGCTTGAAGGAAGAAATGAGGAGGCTCAAGCATTGTTGGAAAAAGCCATAGCGCTCGATCCGGATGTAGCCGATGCCCATTTTTATTACGGACTTGTGTTATTTACCACAAACAATCTTACTAAGGGGTATGACGAGATACAAAAGGGTCAAGCATTGGGAAGAATATGGAAAAATCATAATGAAATGCGTGTGGTGGCGAATTATTTTGCCGATGCAGGACACCTTAATGAAGCAATCGCGTTATATGAAAAAGTGGTAGTAATTGACGTGAAAGATTTGGAAGCACGATCAAAACTTGGGATAGCGTATTTTATACAAGGGGATAGAGATCGTGCAAAACTGCATCTCGAAATAGTGAATCGTGAGTTTGATCTCACAAAAAGTCCTTCGTATCAGGACATCAAACCGATACTTGACGCATTGGGTATTACGTTGGATAAATGAGGAAAAATGAATTCAGGTTTCAGATGTGCAAAGAGGGGTTGATTTTGCTACACTAATTGGTAGAGTAAATGTGTTGCGAGGTTGAAAGACAAAAGGTCGCTTAATTGTTTGGTAATAAATATCAATGACAAAAGATGGATTGGTAGAAGCGGTAATGAAAGCCGCAGAAATTGAAACGAAAGCTGCAGCGCATCGTGCGGTGGAAGGAGTTTTCGACACGATTACCAAGGCATTAGGCCGTGGAGAGGATGTAGCAATCACGGGCTTTGGTACATTCCGCATAGTGAAGCGTGCCGCTCGACAAGGTAGGAATCCTAAAACGGGAGAGACCATCCAAATTGCCGCGTCGACAAAGCCTAAGTTTCGAGCAGGAAAGCTTTTGAAAGAGGCAGTTCAATAAGCCTTTTCTTTAGTTGAATTTAAAACACCGCCTTGTGAGGAGGCGGTGTTTTGATTTTAGGAGTTTGTGTAATCTCTTATTTATTCCTTTGAGGAAGAATTACGTTGATAGAGTCACTTAATTTGATGAATGTCTGATAGGTGATTGCCAGTGCATCAAGGGAATATTTTATAAACGAAGAAGGATTACTTCCATTGATAAGTGCGGATCCCGCTTGTGCATTGAATCCTTGCGCAGTTTGGAAATGAGAGGCAGATTCCTCGAATAGGGCTTGTATACCAGTTTGGTCAATTATCTTGAGAAGTTGTACATTTCTGCGAAGTTCCTGCAATCGATTGGAAGCGATATCCATAAATCTTTTATTGTTAGCCCATGCAATAAACATGCGAATACGTTCTTGTTGGGGAAGGAAGGTGTTCATTCTCCATTCTCTCACATCACGGGCGATGTCTTTAGATCCTTGAATTCCTGCAGTGGCAATGTATTCGCGTTCCGTTTGATAGTATCGCGAAGCGTCATTGAGGGAAATGATGAGGTGTTCATACACGGTTTGCATTGTGGTGTCGTTCACGTGGATGCCTTCCATGTCTGTGCGGAGTCTTTGCACTTCCTCGTCAAGACAATCAAGGATGGAAAAAATGGCGCTTCTGCGCACTTCAAGTTCTTCGCGTATCGCATCTTGGCTGTTCGAGTTTGAAAATTTTCGCAATGCGTCGAATACCTTTGTGTCAACAACACATGAAGACGACTGAAGGGGGGATTCCGCATGTGCAATCATATGGGAGGATGCAAAAGAAAGTGCGGTTACGCAGAGAGCGATACGTGCAATGTATTTCATAAGTATGTTATTCCGAGAGTTGTCGCAATGCTTCATCAAGAGTAAGAGGGGCTGTACTGGTTGTATCGTCGCTTGTGGACGAAGAAATCACAGAAGAGGAGTCAGGAGTTTGAGAGGAGACGGTTGCTGACTGGAAGGGAATCACCTCCGCGATGGTGGTCTCGACGCTGGAGACGGGTGTGATTATGGGGAGAGCCGATTCTTCGTAGCGAAGACCCGCGAGTTTAATTTGTATATCTATTGCTTGTGCTTCCGCCCGGAGTCCCGCAAGGTCAAGGCGAGAAATGCTCAATGGAGAGAATGATCTCCATACTGAAAATCCGGCAAAAAGAAGGAAAATACATAATCCCGCCAAGGCAACCGATGCGCCCACTTCAAGATTTTCCAAAAACCAACCCCACACTATTCGAGGACGGCTTACTTTGGGAGAGGTATTCAAAATGACGCTACGGGAGTGAGCGTGATATTCGGGACTAGATTCGATTGCCCGAAGACTTTTAAGTGTGGTGAAAATATTTTTCATGATTCTTGAGAGAGAATCGCGTGTAACGATTTTATAGCCCGATGTTGCATAAGTTTTACTGCACCCTCTGTTTTTTCTAGAAGCATCGCCGTTTCCTTTATAGAGAGTTCTTCGATGAATCGGGTGATAATAATATCTTGATATTCCGGCTTCAACTTTTTCAATGCGACACGCACTTTATCGAGTTCAAGTTTGTGTTCCAGCGACAATGCATCACGCGAAGGAGATGGAAAATTTTCAGGGTCAAGCGCGTCTATAGAAATTGTCGGCTTTGCGGTGCGATAGTGGTCAATGATGCGGTTCCGTGCAATGCGGTATAACCAGCTTGAAAACGGAAACCCGAAATCCTTATAGTCGCCGATGTTGTGCCATGCGGAGAGAAACACTTCATGGGTGAGGTCCTCGGCTTCCTCACGGTGGCCTACTTTAAACAGTACAAACCGGTATATTTTCGGTTGGTAAAAGTCATAGAGTTTGCCAAAAGCTGAGGCCTCACCCCTGACGGCGTTCTTGATTATTGTTTTCTCGCCATCCAGCATAGGTAACGAATAAATGAGTATTTGGTTACGGGTTATTATATGGAGTAATTGTACAACACTTATGGGGGTTGAGGGGTGTGAGTGTACGAGAAAAAGTACGCGGTGTAGGATGTATGGTATGAGTAGCGCGATACATTGGAAAGCCCCCGAGTATGAATATCGGGAAAAGGGAATCTCGTGGTATTGGATCACCATGATTGTCGCGGTGGGGTTTGTCGCGCTCGCCGCGTGGCAGAGAAATTTTCTTTTCGGAACATTTGTGGTGATTGCGGAATTGCTGGTGCTGATATGGGGGCATCGCGAACCAAACATTATTGAATTTTCCGCCGACGAAAAAGAACTTGCGATTAATAACACGCGCTACGAGTGGGACGAGTTTTCAAGTTTTAGCGTGAGAGAGAGTGAAAAAGATTTAGTGTTTACGTTTCGTCCGCGAGGACGCATACGCATTGTCTTGCATGTGAGAGTTCCTCAAAGGCATATTGGAGATTTCAATGCGCTGATTAATGAAAAAGTTGTTCATGCGCAGGAAGATAGGTCATTGGTCGAGGTACTTGAAGAATTGCTTCGTTTTTAGGATAATACCCCGGCACACAGATAAGATGTCCCCATAGCTCAACGGATAGAGCGTATCCCTGCGAAGGATGAGATAGAGGTTCAATTCCTCTTGGGGACACAATCGTTGTTTATAATTAGTGTCCCGAGGAATTGAATGGGAAGGGGGTCGGGGAAACGGGAGTTTCACCGTGGCGGAAGCGTTGAAACCGCAGGGTTTCAAGGAGCGTAGCGACGTGAAATTCCTCTTGGGGACACAATCGTTGTTTATAATTAGTGTCCCGAGGAAGGTAATATAATATTTATAAATATGACCACTAATCTCACGGAGCTTCCCTTTGATCTACCTCGCCCGCTCGACGATGGGGGAGCAGATCACCTAGTTTCCCTCCCAGTTCCAATAATGGATTTACCATCCACGAGCGGGAAATTAGTTTCAACCTCTCAATTCAAAAAAGGATTACATATTCTCTTCTGCTACCCCATGACCGGGAAGCCCGGTGTTGATTTGCCAAGTAGCTGGAACATTATTCCCGGCGCACGAGGATGCACCCCGGAGTGCTTAAAGTTTGCAATCCAGTATGGCGAGTTGTCCAAGTTGGGATTTTCTTTGTTTGGGGTAAGTACCCAGGGGCAGGAGTATCAGAAGGAGATGACGGCACGTTTAGGTTTGCCCTTTGAAGTCTTGAGTGATGAGAAAATGCTTTTAACTAGGGCACTCCGACTTTCCACTATGGAAGTTGAAGGTAGAATTTTTCTGAAGAGGCTTACGCTTGTGATTAAGGACGGAGTTATTATTAAAATGTTTTATCCCGTGTTCCCTCCGGATAAGCACCCCGAGGAAGTGGCTTATTGGGCAAAGTGTTTTGTAAATCGTCAGAAATAATTCCATTTTTTTTGTTTATCGAACCATTTGCGGAGTTTGCTGAATATTTTTTCAAAAGTTCGAGGCCTGTCTTGATATGGGGCATTCCTATAGAACAGACAAAAAGTAAATTCGAATTGTTATAATAAAAATATATGCATAATCCTCGGAGAATAATTTGGGTTGTGATTGCGTTTGTGATTGCGGTGGTTGCATGGATGTGGTGGCAGAATGCCGCTATAAATAAGGGAAGTGAAAACGGAGAAACGTGGCAACCTCCATCTTTACAATCGAATGGCGAGCCTTTTCGGGGTCCCGTGGGAGATCCTTTTATAGTGGGGCCTACAGAACCGCCTCCCGGGACCAGCCGTTGAGAATTTGGAATGAAGAATGTAGAATGGGGAGGCTAAAACTCACCGTCGCGGGTTACGCGGGCTTGTCCGAAGAAGTAGCGCGCCATGGTGAGTAAAAGCTTTCCTTCGCTAAAATTACGGAGGGCAATGCGGGCGTCGTATAGTGGCCATTATATTTCCTTGCCAAGGAAAAGATGGGAGTTCGATTCTCCTCGCCCGCTCACTAAAAAATGTTTTGTATTATGCGCGCGTAGTCGCGAGAGCAACAATACGCCGAGCTCCCGCGTGTTTGAGTGCGGTTGATGCTTCAAAGAACGTGGACCCGGAAGTAATCACGTCATCGAGAAGAATGAAATTTTTTCCTTGCGCGAGGGATGTGACGGGTACGATAAATGCTCCCGCGATATTTTTTCGTCGTGCATCCCAATCGGGAAGATGGCTTTGAGGTTGTGTGTGTAGCGTCCTTACTAATATGTCAGTTGCCACAGGCAGTTCCAGTGCGGCGCCAATGCGTGTTGCGATGAGTTCGGAGTGATTATATCCCCGTTCTCTCTCGCGTCGTGTGGAAAGCGGTATGGGAAGAATAGTGAAGGATTGTAAGGGCAGAGGAATATCTCGGCAGTAGCGCACGGTGATTTCCGCGAGCGTTGTTGCGGCGGCGTGCGCATGGTGAAACTTAAGTCCGTGAATCAATGCACGTATTCGCGCGTCGTGATAGCGCGTGGCGGCGCCGAGAATATAAGGAAATTTTTTATGGCAGATTTTTTTTCCTTCAGGAAGTCGCGCGAAACATTCGCCGCAACGGAGGTTGGAATCTCGTGAAATAGAAGATGTGCATGATGCGCAAAGACCTTGCGACGCATCGGGGAGCGGAGCATGGCACGCGAGGCAGAAGGGAGGAAAAAAGAAGTCCGTGATACGTGGCCACATGTCGATATTAGTATATCGCGCGAATCGCAATCGTAAAAAAATGAAAAGAGTATTGCGCGATGTTGCGTGGTAATGTTAGTGCGTGTATCAAGAGGGGGTATAATAGAAATATGTGGAATATATTTCACAACCTGCAACAAGCGACATTTCCTCTCTACCTCGGAGTGGATATCGGCACGACTTCCATCAAGGCGGTCGAGGTAAAACAAGGGGAGCATCTTCCTTTACTTGTAAATTACGGGATGCTTGAGTTGGGAGGGTATTTAATGCGTGCAAACAATGCGCTTCAAACAAGCACGCTGAAAATTTTTGAAGAGGAGGCGGCGGAACTTTTGAAAATTCTTGTGAGAAAAATGAAGCCAAAGGCGCGCGAAGTAATTGCGTCGTTTCCCGCATTTGCGGCGTTTACCACGGTGTTGGATTTTCCCGTGATGAGTCCCGAGGAACTTAAGAAAACCATTGCGTTTCAGGCAAAGGATTATATTCCCCAGCCTCTCTCCGAAGTGGCGCTTGATTGGATGAAAGTGGGAGAGTTTAGTGATGCAAAAGGAGTCCGTCACAACCAAATTCTTCTTATCTCGGTACCGCGCGAACAGATTAAACGATATCAAAAGCTATTTACCCTTGCAGGTCTTCGGCTTCGAGCGCTTGAGATAGAAAATTTAAGTTTGGCAAGAATTCTTACCATGGGAGATCCTACTCCGGCGATGATAGTGGATATCGGGAGTCGATCAACAAGTATTTCATTCGCCACAAAGGGCTCTCTTCATTTTGTGAGTCAAAGTGATTTTGCGGGTTCATCGCTTACACAAGCGCTTGCGCAAGGGCTTAATATCAATCCTTTACGCGCGGAAGAGTTGAAAAAGGAAAGGGGTATTGGAAATGCCGGACAGGGTTATGAATTATCCACAATCATGTTGCCGTTTTTGGATGCTATAATTAATGAGATTAAAAAGGCACAGTTTAATTACGAGAGTCAGTTTCCCGGCGCCCCAAAGCCGGAACGTGTGGTACTTGCGGGAGGAGGAGCAAATCTCTCCGGCATTGAAAATTATTTTGAGCGGGATATGGGGTTGCCTATCGTGAAGGCATTACCGCTTGAACGGTTCGAGTATGCTCCTTCGTTACAACCGATAGCGTCCGAAATTGGGCCGGTGCTTTCCGTAGCGATGGGTCTTGCGATGCGGGAATTTATATAATATCAAGCTTCCATTTTGAATTTTTATCATGCCACTTCCTCAAAAAGTCATTGACCGTTTAAGCCGCGAACCTTCCGGAACTCCGGGGTGGTCGTCGCAACTTCTTATGTTTTCTGGAACGTTGTTCATTATCAGTATTTTGGTATACGGAGGAATCGCAATAGGATTTAAGCCGTATTTTGAATCCAAACAGAGAGATTTGGATAAAAAGATACAGGTATTCACACAGCAGATACCGCTTGCGGAGCAAGAGAAAATAACTTCGTTCTATTCGCAAATCGTAAATATAAAATCTCTTTTGGATAATCATGTGGTGATAACTCCATTTTTTAAGTGGTTTGAAGAACACACGCAACAGAATGTGGTATATCAGAGCCTTTCCGCCACCATAGAATCTGAAAAAATAACAATGAGCGGAGTAGCAAAGAGCATCGGGGATGTGGAGGAGCAACTTGCGGTGTTCGAAAAAGATGAAGTTATAGAGAATGTATCGTTCGGTAATATTGCGGTAAATGACAAAGGAGGGTGGTCGTTCCAAGTATCCATTACATTTACCCCGGGGTTTTTAGAGGGGCATGCAAATAACTAGTACGAGCATAACTCAATGAAACAAACCACAAAACGCTTTTTAAGCCTTATCGTATCGCTCCTTCTTATTGCGGCGGCATTCGTGGCGTTTCTGAATTTTATTCAACCGGCATACGGAGAAGTGCAAAAACTTAAAAGTGAAGTAACCACACGCGAAGAGTTTGTAGCGAGTCAGCAGGAAGCGGTGCGCAAGGTACAGGGGTTGATCAGTGCATATAATACTCAGGGCGAATTGAGGGGAGTCATTAATCTTACGCTTCCGTTTGAGCAAGATGTAGCAGGAGCGCTTACGCAACTTGCGGGGTTAATTCAAGACTCGACATTGGGAGGGAAATCTTTCACAATCTCGACTCCGGATGAAAACGGCGGCGCACCCATAAGAGATTCAAAAGGCAATGAATCCAAGGATTTAGTCTCTCTACACGATCTTGGCAGGGTTGTGTTCGTGACACGGTTTTCGGGGAGTTATGATAATATAAAAAATTTTTTCGAAAAACTCGAATTAAACGTCAGGGTGTTTGATATTATTGCGTTATCTATCGCACCTGTGGCATCAGAGAAGCAGACGAAACAAGATATTTATGAGGTCGATTTGCAGGTTATGACGTATTATCAAAAAGATAAATAATTTTTCATGGCCATTATTATTGAAGAAGAACAGCAACAAAGCACCATCAGTATCGTGAGTATATTTGTATGGGTGGTTATTCTTGGCGTGGTAGGTGCCTCGGTATATTATCTTTTTTTCAAAAATCCCGATTTCACTTTGTTTGTAACACCCGAGGGTTTTAAAAACACGGAAGCACTTTCAAAAATCAATCTGAATCCGGGACAGGTGGTAACCAGCCCCGCGTTTAAAGCATTGCGACAATACACGGCGCTTCCCGAGCCTTTGAATGTCGGAAGAAAAAATCCGTTTCTTGAGCTATGACGAACGACCGATTGCTCCAAGAGCTTGAGAAAGCAACGCTGATTGATGCGGGTACGGTGATGAAGGTCCAGCGCGAGGCGTTGCTTACCGGCAAGTCGGCTGAAGATATTCTTTATACGAAGCGACTTGCGGATGATGTGAAAGTTGCGCAAGTAAAGAGTGCCATTCTTAAGGTTCCTTATCAAAAAATAGATTTCAGCAAGTTCGATGAAAAAATGTTGCAGATTATTCCGGAGACCACCGCGCGAACGTACGGAGTGGTTCCTTTGGGGAGGAAGAACGATCTGCTCATTGTGGGAATGATGAATCCCGACGATCAAAAGGCGCAAGAAGCGCTTAAATTTGTTGCTCGTGCGAATAAGGCAAGTCTTGGTGTCTATGTCATCGCATGGGGGGATTGGCAACAGGTACTCCAAAAATATTCACCGTATCGCAACGACATAGATGACGCGGTGAAATCATTACGCATAAAGCCGGAGGGGAAAAGTAGGAGTGCAATACGGCTTGAAGAAATGGCGGAAACCGATATGGAGAATGCTCCGGTAATACGAGTGGTGGCGCGCACGTTCGAGGAGGCGGTGATACAGCGAGTATCGGACGTGCATATAGAACCGCAGGAGGATTATCTCCGCGTGCGGTTTCGTATCAACGGAGAATTGCAGGAAACGGCATCGCTTCCCATCGAGCTTGCACATCCGGTCATATCTCGCATCAAAGTATTGTCGAATCTTAAAATAGATGAAACACGCATACCGCAGGACGGTCGTTTTCGCACGACGGTGCAAAACAGAGATATCGATTTTCGAGTTGCGACGTTTCCCACGCCGGCAGGGGAAAAAGTGGCGGTGCGCGTACTTGATCCTTCCGTGGGATTAAAATCATTTGATGGATTAGGATTGACCGGAAGGAACCTTGCGGTGATAGAAAAAAATCTTTCGCGTCCATATGGGATGATTTTAGTGAGTGGTCCGACCGGGTCTGGGAAAACCACTACGCTTTATGCCGTATTGCAACGGTTAAACAGTGACAAGGTGAATATCGTAAGTTTGGAAGACCCTGTTGAATATTTGGTATCAGGCGTAAATCAGTCTCAAGTACATCCCGAAATAGGATATGATTTTGCATCGGGACTTCGGCAAATTCTTCGGCAAGATCCCGATGTAATTATGGTGGGAGAAATTCGCGACAGCGAAACCGCCGAGCTTGCGGTGCGTGCGGCGCTTACCGGACACATCGTACTTTCGACATTGCACACAAACAACTCGATAGGTGTGGTATCGCGTCTTATGGATATGAAGGTGGAACCGTTCCTTTTGCCGGTATCGGTGAATATTATGCTTTCCCAGCGTTTAGTCGGAGAATTATGTATCGCATGCAAAGTGAGTGAACCTGCGTCTCCCGGAGTGGTAAAGGTAATTACCGAAGCGCTTCAGGGACTTCCGGAGGATATTCGAAGTCGGTATCGCGAGCCATATAAAATTTTCCATGCGCCGGGATGTAATGTGTGTAAGGGAAGGGGAATTACCGGGCGTATTGCGCTCTTTGAAATACTTGAAATGACTGATGCGCTTAAAGAGATTATTACCACCTCTCCTTCCATTCAGCGTATTGCAAAGGAGGCAAAGGATCAGGGAATGATAACAATGAGACAGGATGGTGTCATGAAAGCGCTTGAGGGACTTGTGATGATTGAAGAGGTGGTGCGAGAAACGGAAGAATAAGACTTGGTTCTTGCGAGTTGCGGGCGCACCGTCATGGTATGGTAGTATTTAATGGTATCAATAAGAAAAATAAGATTTCGGAGGATTTAAAAAATGGATTATCACGAACAATTAAAAGGACTTCTTGTAGCGGCGGCGAGACAGAACGCTTCGGATCTGCATATTGCGGTAGGAAGAAGGCCTACGCTTCGCGTTGACGGTGCGCTGGTACCGCTTCAACAAGAACAGATTATGACTCCCGAATCCGCAGAAGGGCTTGTATTCGGACTTCTTACGCCGGAACAAAAAGAGCGTTTTATTAAAGAGCGTCAGCTTGACTTCGCCTACAATTTGGAAGATAAAGTACGGTTTCGTGTGAATGTGTATTATCAACGCGGGTACGTGGCGGCGGCGCTTCGGGTCATTCCCGGAAGAATTAGTACCATAGAAGAACTTGGGCTTCCCCCTATTCTTCATGACTTTTCAAATCTTTCGCAGGGATTCGTGTTGGTGGTAGGTCCCGCGGGACACGGGAAATCCACATCGCTTGCGGCAGTACTCGACGAAGTGAATCATACGCGCGCCGATCATATCGTGACCGTTGAAGATCCGATTGAGTATCTCTTTACGCAAGACAAAGCAATCATCTCTCAGCGTGAGGTGGGAAACGATACGCAAACATTCGATGACGCGTTGCGTACGGTGCTCCGGCAAGACCCGGATGTCATCATGATAGGAGAGATGCGGGATGCGGCTTCTATTGCCACCGCAATGACTGCGGCGGAAACGGGCCACCTTGTATTTTCCACGCTTCACACCAATTCCGCATCGCAGACGATAGATCGGATTATCGACAGCTTTGCGCCGGAACAGCAGGGGCAGGTGGTTTCCCAGCTCGCCGCTACACTTGTCGCGATTGTGTCCCAACGCCTGTTGCCGCGCATATCGGGCGGAAGAATTCCTGCTGCGGAAATAATGTTGGTCAATCCGGCGATTCGAAATCTTATTCGGGAGCGGAAAATATATCAGATTGATTTGGTGATTGAAACAAGCTTGCAGGAGGGAATGATTACGTTGAATCGCGCACTGGCAACATTGGTGAAGAATAAAGAAATATCGCTTGAGAACGCAGAGTTATATTCCATGAATCCGGCGGAGTTAAGAATACTTCTCGAAAGGTTTTAGCGTAGTGCAAGAAGCGTAGTCGCGAGGATGATTATTTTTTCATACAAAGCAATGTATAGAATGTATGACAACCCCAATGGCGCAATAACCGTAACGTGGTCCCACACGGAATGAAATTCCACTATCAAGCAAAAACCAAAGATGGAGAGGATCAGGTGGGGTTTGTAGAAGCTCCGAATCGTGAATCGGCAACCGCTATTTTATCGGGACACGGGCTTTTTATTTTAAGTATCGAAGCAACGAAGAAGGAAGCGTGGTATGAAAGAATCGGAGGAATTTTCACAGGGGTGAAAAGAAAAGATAAGGTTATTTTCTTTCGCCAACTTTCCACACTTCTTGAGGCGCGTATTCCTTTGAATGCGGCGTTGCGTAGTTTGCAGGCGCAAACGGTAAACCCCACATTGAAAGAGGCTGTGTTTGAGGTTGCGGAAAGTATTGATTCGGGACTTTCTTTCTCGCAGGCGCTTGAGCGTAGGCAAGGCGTTTTCTCCGAGTTCTATGTGGCGATGGTGCGTGCGGCGGAGACCACCGGCAAACTCGACGAAATTATAGATTTTCTTGCAGACTATACAGAAAAAGAAGATTTGATTGCGCGGAAAACCATGGGGGCGATGGCGTATCCGGCACTTGTCGTGGGGATGTTCGGTGTTGTAGCGCTTGTGCTGGTGGTGTTTGTATTTCCTCAAATCCGCCCCGTATTCGAGCAGTCCGGTATTGATTTGCCGTTTACTACGCGAATTCTTCTCGGGAGCGGAGAATTTTTGGGAGCATGGTGGCCATTGGTGCTTATTGGGGTAATATTCGGCGGGATTGTGGGTATTGATTACTTCCGCTCGAAAGAAGGGCGTGCGGTGCTCGACGATGCAAAGGTGCGTTTCCCGCTGATACATAGAATTTACTTGCCACTGGTGCTTACGCGGTTTTCGTATACCACCTCGCTTCTTTTAAAAGGAGGTATTCCTGTTGCGCAAGCGCTTGAGATTGTAAGTCATGTGGTGGCAAATGCGTTATATCAAGAATTATTGCATGAGGTATCGGAATCGGTGCGGGGAGGAGAGACTATTTCCCAAGCAATTTCGCGGTATCCCGACTACTTTCCGAAACTGGTACCGCAAATGCTTGCGGTGGGAGAACAGAGCGGGCAGTTAAGTCAGATTTTCAGTCGTGTAGCGACATTTTATGAACGTGAAGCGGATGATGTGATTAATAATATCGTAAATCTCATACAACCGCTTCTTATCGCGGTAGTGGGTATCTTTGTGGGGCTTCTCTTCGCCTCTATCTTGCTTCCGCTCTATCAACTCACTTCGTCTTTCGGATAGAAATGGCAGTGTGATATACTTATCCACAAGTATGGAAAGGTCGGAAATGATATAATGGAAAACATGAAAACATATTCGAGAGGCGGGTTTACACTTATCGAAATATTGATTGTAGTCGCTATAATAGGTATCTTGGCTTCCGTCATTTTAGTGGGTCTTGGTCCGACACAGCGTGCGGGGCGTGATGCCAGGCGTGTTGCGGATTTAAAGAGCGTACAGACTGGATTGGAGCTGTATTTCCAGAAGAACGGTGAGTATCCCGCAGCTGCAAGCGGGTGGACTGCCTTGTCCCAGACCCTTGAAGGCGCGGGCGTAGGGGCAGGGAAAATTCCCAATGATCCGAATTATAACAGTGCCGTAGGAACGAGTCCCATTTACCACTATTCTCGTCCTGCATACAATGCCTATTATTTAGGCGCGTTGCTTGAGGATCCGAATAACAAGGCGATGAAGTCTTCATTGTCGGGAACATCTGATGGAGGAAATCCTCCTGTAATAACCGGAGTGTCGATTGATGGCACAGCATGCGGAGGTAGCGGAGGGTTTTATTGCGTAGGAAACGGAAATTAGTTTTAAAAGAGAAAGTGGCAAAAGCCGATGGTTTTCACCGTCGGTTTTTGTTTTTCACAGTGACTTTTACATTCTTGAATATGTGTGAGGGCTTTCTCCCTTTTAAAGAGAAAGGTAGAATGAGTCAATATGGTGTCGATTATCCTTTTTGTTTTAGGACTGTCTTTCGGAAGTTTTATAAATGTGATTGCGCTTCGTTATAATCCGGATCGATTTTTGTTTTCGCGCACCGCGCTTGGCGGACGTTCTCGATGTGCTCATTGTAAAAAAACGCTTCGATGGTTCGAACTTGTACCGCTCATAAGTTTCTTGTTCCAGCGGGGACGGTGCCGTTCATGTCACACGCGACTTTCCCCACAATATATGTTCGCTGAAATCATTGCGGGCGCCATATTTGTACTCGTTCCCATTCGTATTGCATCGTTATACCTCCTACCTCCTACCTCCTACTATCTTCTTGTTACTGTTTGGATTTTTGTGTTGCTGATTCTGCTTCTCCTCTCTCTTATCGATGTCCGTTTTCGTATTATTCCCGATGAGTGCAACGTGGCGCTTATCGGAGCGGGAATGGCAATCGCAATTCTTACACCGGTAATGAATGGAACGGGCGGTTCGTTTCTTGGAGCGTATGGAATTTTACTTCTCGCGCAATCGCACATATGGGTTAATAAACTTTTAGGGTTTCTTGCGGGGGCGTTCGGGCTTGGGATACTTGCGGTGGCAACTCGAGGGAAAGGAATGGGCATGGGGGATATAAAACTTGCGGCGGCGCTTGGTGTGGTTTTCGGATGGCCTGATATTGCGGTATTGCTTGGTATCGCGTTCGTCCTTGGGGCGATTGCCGGAATACTTGAGATAGCGACTGCAAAAAATACGCTTAATGGGACTCTTCCTTTCGGACCGTTTATTGCGCTTGGCGCTACAATGCTTTTCTTTGGCGGATCGGAGCTTGTGAAGTGGTACTTCGGTGTATTTGCGGGATGGTGGTGATTCGGTGCGGGATGCACGCGTAGTGGGGTATAATAAAGCAAATGAGTTTGTCTACCATCACTCGTTGCATATCGCGTCTTCGGAAACGCTCGGGGTTTTCTCTTGTCGAGTCGTTAGTGATTATTTCCATCGTGGGGTTGCTTTCTGCGTATACGATTTCTTATTCGAATGTAAGTCGAAGACAAACCGAGATGTATGTGTCGAAAGCCCAGATAGGGCAATTTATCCTCAAGGCAAAATCACTTACACTAAATACGCGTACTCGCGGGTCGTTGGGGCGTCCGTGTGGATATGGAGTGGACGTAAATGAAGCGCTACCTCCTTCCCGATCTTCACTCACGCTTTTTTCGTATTCCGTACCTACCGCAGAGGTATCGCAAGGGCTTGGGGGGTCGTGTCTTAAGGATGGCGTATTAAGGAAAGAGCAAGTGGAGATAGGAAGAAACGGTCTCGAAAAGAATACGGTTGAGTCGTTTGAATTGCCCCAAGAAGTGGAATTTTTTAACAGTGCAACCCGAGTGGGAATGGTAAAGCGCATATTTTTCCTCGCACCCGATCCCCAGACATTCATTTGGGTGGATGGAAGTGCAGACCCCGGCGCGCTTTCTGGAAGAATATATCTTATCACGGAAGACGAGCGTGCGTCGTCATCAATATTTGTTACGTCCGCAGGTGAAGTAAGTTTCTGAATAACCGTATGAGGATATACAGACATATGCGCATACTGCAGGCACAAAAAGGATTTTTTATCATCGAGGCAATGATTTCTTTGAGTTTACTCACGGTGGGATTTTTAGGGTTACTTACCTTGCTTGCGAGTTCATTGGGACTTAATCGTGTAGTAACGGATACCTATATTGCGAATTATCTTGCCATAGAGGGGGTAGAGATTATAAAAAATGTAATAGATGCGAATGTTGCGCACGGGCAGAATTTTAACAAAAATTGCATATGGAGTACGGGGTTTAATGCCGAGAAAACATACGAAATTGATGCGCAGATACCATCGGTGACCCCGAGTGATTCCGGTTGCCCCGGAGAAGTGCTGGTGGGGGATATTATGATTGGTGCGGGACGTCCACTAAAATTTGATGTGTCTTCCGGTGAATATGAGTATGATACGGGGACAAACTCCGTGTTTCGAAGGCGAGTAACGGTGTCACCGGTAAACGATAATGAATTACGTGTTAACTCTGTGGTGGCATGGACCACGCGCGGAGGAGGAAATTTTACGGTAAATGTCGAAGACCACTTGTATAACTGGTCAAGACCATGAATATAAAAAATTCCAAATTGCGGCGTGAGGGGTATACGCTTATTGAGCTTTTGGTGGCGATAGGGCTCTTTGGGGTGGTAACGGCGATTGCGGTGGGGGGATTCGCTCGTGCGCTTCGCACGCAACGGCAGGCACAACTTCTTCTTGTATCGAACGGAAACGTAAGTGAGGCGATAGAGGGGATTGCACGTGAACTGCGTGTGGCAAGAGATTTTCAAACCGATGTCGGTGGTTTTGGCAGTACCTGTTTCGGTGTCGTGGATGGAGCGCCGGCTATTATCCCCTTACAAGGCAATGCGCTCCGATTTAAAAATCCGAAAAATGAAGATGTGATATATCGTGCGTGTAATAATCGCCTTGAGCGTGGATTGACCGCGGGGGGCAAATTTGCACTCACTGTGTTTAAGCAAGTTTCATCAGGATCCGTAAAGGTTCAAAATCTGGAATTTTCTATTTCCGGAAACAAACCGGGTTCCGATGTTTCCAGCGTAAGCAATCAGCCCGATGGATATCCTCCTCGGATTACCATAAAGATTAGCGTGGCTCCCAATTCGGATGATCCGGGTATCTCGGGGAGCGCGATGAGTCTTCAAACAACCGTAAGCGCACGGCTTATTGATGATCAGCCACCCGCACTCCGAGTACGAAAATTTGTACAAAATACCGAAGGAACTGCAGAGCCGAAAGATTTCATGATGGCGGTTGTGGGGAATAAAGTGAGGCCATGCACTCGCTGGGAGGATCTTACGGATGCTCAAAGGGGAAATATTCCCCGTGAGAGTCTTCTTGTGGAACCGGGCACGGTAGAGGGGAATCCCGACGGTGGCGCGTGCCGTGATATGATTGCTCCCCTAATGGACAATGTGTGTTATTTCAGAGGATCCGAAGAAGGAACGATTGTAACGCTTGCAGAAGGGGCGTTTTGCGTGGATGAATTGCCAAATTCTTCGTACGAAAAGTTTTTTGATGATGATTGCAGGAATTCCGAGGGACATGGTTCAGTGCAGGTGGGCGAGACAAAAACATGTTCTCTTATTAATGTAGGGAAGACAACAAATTAGAGTATGAATATGAGAGAAAAAATGGCACATGTAAAAGTTCGCACACGAGAAGGACAGGTGATGATGCTCTCTATTCTTGCATTGGGAGGGATATTTCTTGCGGCAACCACCGTTGCGGGAATGTTGATGGTGGCGCAAATACGGCAGTCGGCGGATTTTCAATCTTCAACCCGGGCAATCGCTGCGGCGGACACGGGAATTGAATGGGCGCTCTATAGCAGAACACACCCCGATCCAAACGATGCACTTCCGATGCCATCACTCCTTAGCAATGGAGCTACGGTGGACGTGCGTTGTTTCAATGAGTTGCAGCAAGAAATTTTAGAAAGTGACGGAGGATGCAGTAACGCGTCGACGACCATTATCCAATCAAGCGGGACTTTTTTGGATGCAAGTCGTATTTTCCAAGTGCAGGACGTAAATCCGTTTATTCCGGGTTTTTAGGCAATTATGAAAGTATCTGATGCAAAAACCCGTATTGCCCATTTGCGGCGCGAGATTGACCGCTATCGGTATGAGTACCACGTACATGATAAATCGCTTATCTCCGATTCGGCGCTTGATTCTCTCAAAAAAGAACTTTTTGATTTAGAAAAAGAGTTTCCGCAACTTATTACTCCGGATTCTCCAACACAACGCGTGGCGGGAAAGCCTCTTCCGGAATTCAAAAAAGTAACGCGTGAAGGGCGTCAAAGAATGAATTCTCTCGAAGATGCATTCTCCGAAGAAGATATGCGCGATTGGCTTGACCGGCTTCAGAACTATCTCGGGAAGAAGATTTCCGCACCGTTCTACTGTGATTTAAAGATGGATGGTTTGGCAGTTGAGCTTGTCTATGAGAATGGAATGCTTGTGCAGGGTTCTACAAGGGGTGATGGGTTTACCGGTGAAGACGTGACACAAAACCTTAAAACCATAGATGCGATTCCGTTGCGACTCGCGGGAGAGAAAATTCCGGAAAAGCTTTTTGTGAGAGGTGAGGTGTTTATGAAAAAAAAGGAGTTTGAAAGAATTAATCGCGAACAGCAAGAAAAAAATGGAAAACCGTATGCGAATCCTCGGAATGTCGCAGCCGGCTCCATTCGACAACTTGATCCGAAAATCGTTTCACGCAGAAATTTGGATTTTTTCGCCTATGGCATCGTGAATGGCGACGAGGACAATGAAGAGAAATATATGGAGATGTATCCTTCTCATAGCGTGGAATACGAAACCTTGCGAAGGTATGGGATTAAGACAAACCCTCATGGGAGAGCGGTGCGCACACTCAAGGAAGTGTTTGCATTTCATGCAGAAGTGAAAAAGCTTCGGGAAAAATTGCTGTATGAGATAGATGGCACAGTGGTAACCGTGGACGACACTCAAATTTTTCGTGATGCGGGAATTATTGGGAAAGCGCCTCGTGCCGCAGTAGCGTATAAATTTTCTCCGCGCGAAGCAACCACAATAGTGGAAGACATTAAAGTGCAAGTGGGGCGTACGGGTGCGCTTACGCCCGTGGCAATCATGCGTCCGGTGGAAGTGGGGGGAGTTACCATCACTCACGCGACACTTCATAATGCAGATGAGATTGAAAGATTAGGACTTAAAATCGGTGACACGGTTATTGTAAGTCGTGCAGGAGATGTAATTCCCCAAGTGATGAAAGTTTTGAAAGAATTGCGTACGGGGAAAGAGAAAAGATTTACAATGCCTTCTCGATGTCCCGTGGATGGATCGCCAATCACGCGTGACGGAGTGGCATATCGTTGTTCAAGTGCCGTATGCGGCGCGAAGCATCGCGAGTCGCTTTATCACTTTGTTGCACGCGGAGCATTTAATATGGAGGGACTTGGCACAAAGATAATAGACCGATTTCTTGATGAAGGGCTTATTACGGATGCCGCGGATATTTTCACGCTTAAAAAAGGAGATATTGAAGTACTTGAGCGGTTTGGAGAGAAATCTGCTGAAAATATCATTAAAGAAATTGAGGAGAAAAAGAGAGTATCTTTGCCACGATTCCACTTTGCGTTGGGTATCCTTCATGTAGGAGAAGAGACGGCTGCCGCGCTTTCGCGCGCAATTTCAAATCTTAGTTCGCCGGCTGGTGGAGAAATTTCCAAACCAATGCATGTGCTGAATGTGTTTCGAAAGATGACTCTTGATGATTTACAAAAAATTCAAGATATAGGACCGAAGGTTGCGCAGAGTATCCATGATTGGTTTTGCGAACCGAGAAACCTCAAATTTATTAAGCGGCTTGATGATGCGGGCGTGGAGATAGAGAAGTATGTATCATCGGGTGTGGGGGGGAGGTTATCGAATAAAATTTTTGTACTTACCGGATCACTCAAATCTTTGTCTCGAGACGCGGCAAAGGAAAAGATTCGTACGTTAGGGGGAGACGTCACGGATTCGGTGAGTAAAAAAACCGACTACGTGGTTGCAGGGGAAGCGCCGGGTTCGAAATTTGAGAAAGCGAAAAAGCTGGGAGTAACAATCCTGAGCGAGAAGGAATTTTTGAAGTTAATCCAATAACCGGATCACTACACCATTCGACGATCGGCGGATGGTGTAGTGAGTCCTCTGTTTGAAAAATAAAGGAGAGTTCCTTATACTGTGTGGGGCTATGCGGGCGTGGTGTAGCCCGGTTAACACGTTCCCCTGTCACGGGAAAGATCGCCGGTTCGAATCCGGTCGCCCGCGCCGCGTAAAGACTTGCTAAAGCAAGTCCACGCGGCTTCGCCCGAGAAGTCGAAGTGGATGAAGCTGAAGCTTAGTCTTAGCGAGTCGCGTGATGAGCTTGGCACGTGAGGTAACCCTTTTACGTGCCGTAGCGAATTTTACGCGACAGCGCTAGGATTTATACATGTACTGGGTGTATGTTTTAGAGAATCAGAATGACAAGGGCTGGTATATTGGTTATACCATTAATCTTGAGAAGAGGTTAAGGGAACACCAGTCTGGATACGGCTCTCGCACAACAAGTGCCAGGAATAATTGGGAAATGATATATTACGAAGGTTATAAAAATCAACTAGATGCAAAAGGCAGAGAGAGATTTCTGAAAAGTGGTTCGGGTAGGAAATTTCTGAAGAAGCAGCTTAAAAATTATTTAGGCGTTGAGTAGTGAACCATCCGGTCGCCCGCGCGTTAGAAATCTGTTCGCCCCGCTTTGCGGGGCGTTACAGTTTCTTACGTCCCGCCGTAGATCGGGAGTAGCGAATATGCGAAGGTGGACAAGTCTGTTCGCCTCCGCATCTTAAAAGGGATGTGAGTAAAAGACAGTCCCACCATAAAAGTCCAGATAAAATAATCATATGTTGTACTCCTTTTGGCGATAGGACTAGCTTGCCAATGGGAACAATCAAAACTTCTGTGCTTAAGTTTCAGACGGGTGCAGGAGTTTTGAAGAAAGAAGGAGATGGTTTTATGGAGTGTATTTATTTGCCTTCACAGTGAGAAACTGCAAAAGCCATCTTTGAACCTGTTGGTATTTCGGGTTTATTAAGAATTTTGATAAAATAAAAATAATATGAATACCAATGATTCAGCAAAAACAATAGTGTGCTACGGCGACTCAAACACTTGGGGTAGAGCTCCTAAAGCTGGGCGTTATCCTAGAAGTGTAAGATGGACGGGTTTTTTGCAAAAATTACTGGGGGATAATTATGAGGTGATAAGTGAAGGAGTTAGCGGAAGAACATTCGTAGTAGTAGACCCAGAAAATCCTTGGAGGTCTGGCATTACGCACTTGAAATCAATTTTAAGAAGCAATTTACCAATTGATGTAATGATAATAATGCTTGGGACTAACGATACTAAGGATAAATTTAATCTAGAATTGGAAGATATTGGAAAACATCTGCAACAAACAATTGATTTAATAAGAAAAGAAGATATAAAGAATATCTTGATTGTGTGTCCGTCTGATATTGTTATACCTGAAAGTGGCATCGCAGACCCAAGGTATATAGGGGGTTCAGATAAAATGAAAAAATTGCCGAAACTCTATAAGGAGGTTGCAGATAAAAATAATTGCCATTTTATAGATGCGGGGCAATATATTGCTTCAAGCACAATAGATGGCCTTCACCTTGAACCCGAAGCCCATAAAAAACTTGCGGAGGTGTTAAGAGATGAAATCCTTAAAATGGCAATATAACCATCTATGACCGGTGATTTGGAAAATAAAATAAGGAGAGCAAAAGAATTTACCACTACTTCGAGGTAATTTTCAAAAGAGTGTATGGAGTCGAGTATTCCGATGAAGAAGCGCGCGAGTCCGACTATTTTTAACTGATTAATCTCGATAAAGATAGGCAAAAAAATGCTATGATAAGCTGATGTTTCAAGAAAAGAAAAAAATTCTTTGGGAAATTGCGCTATCCGTGGGTATTGTGTTTATTCCCACATATTTTATTTATCAAAGTTTGGCAGAAGTCACCTCATTTTGGGAGGCGCAGAATTTATGGAGTATCGCACTTGCAGTGTGCTGGATAGTGGTTGCTGCCGGTTATTATCACCAAGGATGGTTAGTGCACACAAAACGAAAATCAGATGATGTGTCTCTTGTGCTTCCTTCTGCAGTGTTTATGGTGCAATGCATTTTGTTTGTAAAAGGAATTTATTATCAGGATTGGTCTCTCATATGGGGGGCAATAGTGGTCAATTCCGGCGTAGTATTTAGTTTGTTTCAGATTTGGAGGGTACGAAAGAATTCATAATGATATGTTATGAGGAATATGGTTCATTCGAATCTTACAAAAGACGAAATTCGCATATTCAAACGCCTCACCACACCCGCGAAAATCCAGGACTTTCTCGATACTATTCCCATCAACTTTGAGAAGCATGGAGAAACTCTTTTTTCACCGCGGTGTGTATTTCGTGAATACAAAGCGCATTGTTTTGAAGGGGCATTGTGTGCCGCTGCGGTGTTGTGGTTCCATGGCGAGCGTCCGTTGATTATGAATCTCGAAAGTGCAGAGGGAGATGATGACCATGTTATCGCGCTCTTTAAGCGTTATGGATGTTGGGGCGCGATTACTAAAACCAATCATGCCGTCTTGCGCTTCCGCGAGCCGGTATATAAGACCGTACGGGAACTGGTGATGTCTTTTTTTCACGAATATTTTTTGGACGACGGAAAAAAGACTTTGCGGATGTACTCCGATCCACTGGATCTCTCCAAGAGGCGTTTTAAAGGATGGGTTACCTCCGAGGAGGGTCTTTGGGGCATCAACGAGGCATTTGATGAGGGACTGTATAATCCGCTTATCAATGCAATGCAGATAAAAAATCTTCGCGTTGCGGATTCAATAGAGATACGGGCAGGAAAGTTGGTGATGTGGAAGAAGGGGAGATAGGCTATGGGATTATTTAATGCGTTTGGTATTCTGAAGATATGTCAGAACGCATTACCGCTATCACCGTCACCTGTAAATGCGGGCAAAAACTTTTTAAGTATCAAAAAGCGGGAACGGGAAGATTGATTAAATGTTTCATTGCTCGTATTCTTGCGGATTACACCGGGATTCCTGAAAAAATAGGACTTGGTATTGCGGTGCTTTGTCCCGCATGCGGGGGGCGTGTAGGCACCACGCAGCGGATTCACGGAAGCGTGGCGATAAAATTGAATCAAGGGCAGATTCAGGGAGTGCGAATTGGGTGATATAATGCACGCTATGGTTATTCTCTTAAATGGTTCAATTAATTCAGGAAAAACCACTATCGCAAAGTTGCTTCAGAAGAAGATGTCAGATACCGCTTTTATTGAAGTGGATGACCTGCGCAATTTTGTTTCTTGGATGCCGCTCGCACAATCCATACCATTGAATTTGCAGAATGCGGTGGCGGTTGCAAATAATTTTCTTAAACGGAAGCTCAACGTGATTATTGCATACCCGTTTTCGCAGAAGGGCTATCAGTATTTTCGTAAAAATTTAAAAATAACAAGGAACGCTATTTACGTATTTACCTTGCGACCGCAGGAAGAAATTGCTTCTCATAACCGCGGGGATCGAACACTTACGAGATGGGAGAAGAAAAGGATTCATGTCCATTACAAAGATGAGATTGCAAATCCCAAGTTCGGAGTTGTGATTGATAGTAGTGAGCATACTCCCATGCGTACTGCTGCGATAATTCTTAAATATTTAAAGTAATCAAAAATCCCCTTTCTCATAGGACAGCTTCTCATTGTCTGTGGTGATTACTAAACAATGGGGTATACTATGTAAAATATGTTTGTATGCCAAAACTGTAAAAATTCATTTTCCATTACTTCCGAAGACACCGATTTCTATAAAAAAATAGGAGTACCACCGCCAACATTTTGTTGGCTATGTCGTGCGCAGCGGAGGATGGCATTCAGAAATGAAAGGATGCTTTACAAAAGAAAGAGCGATTTTTCAGGGAAAGAAATTTTTTCGATGTATGCACCCGCCTCTACTACTGTTGCGGCGGGCGAGTCCGATTCGGGATATAAAGTATATGAAAAAGAGGTGTGGGTATCGGATCAGTGGGATCCTCTCCAATATGGAAAGAAGTATGATTTCAGTCGCCCTTTTTTTGAGCAGTTTAACGAGTTGCTTCACGAAGTTCCGCTTAAAAACCTTAATGTGGTAAACGGTGTCCGGAGTGATTATAGTAATAACTTTACCGAGCCGAAGAATTGTTATTTATGTTTCAACGGCAACAAATCGGAGGATTGCATGTATAGTCACGGGCTTACGCAATGCAGTGATTGTGTTGATGTATCGCACCTTTCAAAGTGTGAAAGTTGTTATGAAAGCTTTTGGCTTACGGGGTGTTCCCGCAATGTGGGGTGTGAGAATTGTGAAAACTCTTTCAATCTCTGGTTTTGCAAGAACTGCGTGGGGTGTTCCGACTGTGTAGGATGCGTGGGGCTTCGTAAAAAGCAATATTATATTTTCAACCGCCCTTATTCAAAAGAGGAGTATCAAGGAAAATTTAAGGAATTGAATCTCGGTTCGTGGGAGTCATACCAAAAGATTAAAACGCAGGCAGAGGAATTGCACCTTAATTTTCCAAACAAATTTATTGATGGATTGAATAATGCGCGCGTGAGCGGTAATTATGTGGATCATTCAAAAAATGTTCATGATTCCTTCTTTGTACGTGAAGGAGAAAATCTGAAGTTTTGCCAATATCTTCAGGAGCTTCCCGGGTGTAAGGATTGTTATGACTGGTCGGTGTGGGGTGACAATGGACAGTTGATGTATGAGTGTCATGCGTGCGGATTAGGAACGCAGAATGTTCGGTTTTCCCTTTTTGTGCAAGAGGATTCACATGACATCGAATATTCCATGATATGCAGTGGCTCGCATCACTTGTTTGGGTGCGTGGGACTCCGCAAGAAGGAATATTGCATTTTTAACACGCAATACCGCAAAGAAGAGTGGGAAGCGCTTGTGCCAAAAATCCGCGAACACATGAATGCAATGCCATATATCGACAAAGCAGGGTGCATATATAAATATGGTGAATTTTTCCCTGCGGAACTTGCACCTGTGGCATATGAAGAATCCATGGCGCAGGAGTATTTTCCCTTGAACGAGGAGGAGATTAAGAAAAATGGGTATGTGTGGCGCGACTTCGGAAATCGGAATTACACTCCTACGCTTACGTTTGAAAAAATCCCTGACAATATTACCGATGTTCCCGATTCTATTACCGATGAGGTTATTTCGTGCGCTCATGCAGGAAAGAAGTGCGGGCAATTATGCGTGAGTGCATTCCGCATTACCGTTGATGAGCTTACATTTCACAAAAAATTGGGAATACCGTTGCCGCGCATGTGCCACAATTGCCGGACGTTTGAGCGTTTGAAACGTCGCACGGGGTTGCAGCTTTTTGAGCGGAGATGTGAGTGCGCCGGAAGCGTATCAAATAACGGATTATATACAAATACCGTGGTACATTCTCACGGCGAAAATCAGTGTGCTACACGATTTGAGACTGCGTACGGACCAGACCCGAATTCTGCCGAAAGCTCCCGCGAGGCAAGGCGGAAAGAGATACTATATTGCGAAGAGTGTTATCACGCGGAAGTAGCATAAGAAAAATCGCCGAGGCCCCGGCGATTTTTCTTATATGCGATAACGAAAATTTATTCCGCGTTCACTTCCACTTTCTTTTTCTTCTCTGCGCCGGACTTGGGAAGTGTGATGGTAAGCACTCCATTTTTTGATTTTGCAACCACCTTTTCCGCGTCCACGCGTACAGGAAGCGAAAACGCTCTCCGGAATTCTCCGTATTCCCGTTCGTAGCGGTACACTTTTGCATCTTTTTCCTCTTCTTCCTTGCTGATTTTTCCCGAGAGAGAAATTGAGTCTTCGTTTACATCGATTTCAATATCCTTCGGATCAATTCCGGGAACATTTGCGGTAATAGTCACTTCGCTCTCGGTTTCCGCAATATCTACTTTGGGAAATGAGGGGCGAAGAGGGGAGAGCGCGAAACTCGTCCTATCACCGAACGGATCCCAAAAATCTCCGTCAAAGAAGCGATGCGCCAAAGCGTTGTCTTTGCGAATGATATTCATGAAAATAATGTTATGGTGTGTTATGCGCGCGACCTTTCCCATTATAATATTCATATTAGCAGTCATGTCAAGAGATTGCTAATTACAAGAGAAAAACAAAGGTCCTTCGTTGAAAAATAGTGAAGGACCTTTTAAAATTGTACGGCAGATTTGCCGTTAGTTGTTCCTGCTCTCGCAGGAAATATTTTCAGCTATCAAAGAGCTTACTACTATTCTAGATTTTCTTGACAAGAGGTCAAGTTAAGATTGTGGATAACTGAAAATCGCTTTATTTTGCAAGGCCTTAGAGCCTATCGTGATTCTTCGTAAAGTCTTCCAAGTCCCAAAATATCGGGTTCATGGAAGGGTTTTCCGATGAGTTGGAATCCCACGGGGAGCGTTGAAAATTCTTTATCAACAGGAAGAGAAAGCCCGGGGAGCCCTGCGAGATTCAGAGAGAGAGTAAAAATATCTTCAAGATACATTGCAAGCGGGTCATTTACCTTTTCCCCTATTTTAAACGGAAGCGTGGGAGTGAGGGGAGTAAGAAGTACGTCTACCGACTCAAACGCTTTTTCGAAATCTTGTTTGATAAGTGTGCGTACGCGTTGTGCTTTGTCGTAATATGCATCGTAATAACCGGATGACAAGACGAATGTACCGAGAATGATGCGGCGTTTCGGTTCCGCGCCAAATCCTTCACCCCGTTGCATGAGATACAGTTCCTGAAGCTGTTTGCCCTCTATTTCCTGCTTCCTGATTCTTGAATATCGTATTCCATCAAACCGCGCAAGATTTGACGAGGATTCCGCGGGAACAATGATGTAATAGCACGGTACCGCATATTTTGTATGCGGAAGTGAAACTTCTTGCACAGAAAGACCAAGAGACTTCATTTTTGAAATCGCCTTCTCTATATTTGAGTGTACTGTGGGATCGAGTCCATCGATAAAATATTCTTTCGGAAGTCCGATGCGAAGTTTTCTGATACGGGAGAAATCGGGATTCAAAAGTTGTTCGCGGTATGTATCGGAATTTTCCGGATCGGCACTTGTCGCGTCGAGTGGATCTTTTCCGCGAATCACATCGAATACAATCGCTGCATCTTCTACAGTTTTTGTAATGGGACCGATTTGATCCAAACTTGATGTCATCGCAATAAGCCCCGAACGGGAAACTGCGCCATAGGTCGGTTTGAGTCCCACCATACCGCAGAACGCAGAAGGTTGGCGCACAGATCCGCCGGTGTCCGAACCCAATGCCGCGATAGCCATATCGGAAGCCACTGCGGCAGCGGAACCGCCGGAAGAACCTCCCGGAACGCGCGTGGGGTCATGAGGGTTTGTGGTTATTTTAAACGCCGAATTTTCGGTAGAAGATCCCATCGCAAATTCATCAAGATTTGTTTTACCGAGCAATACTGTTTTCTGTTCTTTTAGTTTAGCAATTACAGTTGCATCATAACTTGAGGTGTAATGTTCCAGTATTTTTGATGCGGCGGTAGTAATTTCGTTTTTTACCAGCATATTATCTTTGACCGCGAAGGGAATTCCCGCGAGCATGGGAACCTTTTCATTTTTCGCAATTGAGATGTCCACCTGTTCCGCTTCGCGGAGTGCGGTTTCTTCACGTGTACTCAAATAGGCGTTTATCACGCCGTCTTTTTCTCGGATGCGAGCATAATAACCCTCCGCAATTTCAAGCGCCGTGAATTCTTTATTTATAAGGCCGTCGTGAAAGTTTTTAATGGTAAGATTTTTTGCCATTGGATATATCTCTCTATTTAAAAACCGGAGGCACTTTCAAGTAACCGTTTTCCTTTTCCGGAAACAACTCTTCACCCGCGCCTCGGTTGGTGCTTTCGCGCTCGGTGTCATCGCGGAATACGTTTATAAGAGTAGTTCCACCCGTAAGCGGTGTAACGTTTGTTACTTCGAGCTCTTTTAGAGAGTCAAAATATCCAAGAATTGCACTAAGGTCCTTAAGGAGTTTAGCCTCTTCCGTGGGGTCAAGCTTGATTCGCGCGAGCTCTGCGAGATGTTCAAGGTCTTTTGTGGAGATTATATCGGACATTCCCTGCATTTTACATGTGCTGTGGGGAAATACAAAATCACGCCGATAAAAATAAGTCCGAATGATTATCGGAGTTTGCGCACCAATTCTTTGAATTGTTCTCCGCGGTCGGCGTAGTCCTTAAACATATCGAAGCTTGTGGCGCCGGGAGAGAAAAGGATAGTGGTAAATTTTGAATTTGTTTGCGTATCGGCAGGGTAGGGAGTTTTAAGTTTGGAATAACGATATGCAATGTGCACCGCATTTTTTAGACTACTTGCTACTTGCAGTTCGCAATTCGTCCCCTGAAGCGCATGTTTAATCTTGTGTGTATTTTCTCCCATAAGCACTACGAGTTTCACCGGATGTTTTTTTAGTGCGTTTGCAAGCGGAGCGTAGTCAAGATTTTTATCTTGCCCTCCGACAATTACCACCACGGGAATTTTGAGTTTTATACGCAAGTTGGCGGGTTGAATTTGGAATGACTGTATTGCGGCAGCGGTCGTATGGGGATTGGTTGATGAAGAATCGTTATAAAAACGAACACCGTGAAGCGTACGGACAAGTTCAAGGCGGTGTTCATTGCCCCGAAATGACATCACGGTGCGTGTAATAACTGCACGCGAAATTTTAAGCGATCGAGCAATCGTTGCCGCCATTACGGCATTTTTAAAATTATGCATGCCCACGAGTTTTAGATCACCAAGAGAGAATATATCGAATTGTGTTTCGTCCACCGCTATTTTTTTCCCCGGACTTTGATATGCAATGCGCCGACTTATAGGATTTTTTGCGAAGAAAAATATCGAGTCAGCTTTTTTTTGATGAAACGCAATGTTTTCTTTCGCACGGTAGTATTCCGTCACGCTTGTGTGTGCATCTTGGTGGTCGGGGAACATATCGAGTACGGCGGCAATATGAGGAGATTGGTTGAGATCTTGAAGCTGAAAGCTGGAAAGTTCCAATATTATACAACTGGTAGCGGGTAGTGAGTAGTGAGTAGATAAAAGATCGAGGGCGGGTTTGCCGATATTTCCGGCGAGATACACTTTCTTTCCCGCCGCTTTGAGTATTTTGTAGAGGAGCGTGCAGGTAGTACCTTTTCCTTTCGTGCCGGTGACGCCGATAATGCATGGTGATTGATAGGTGGTAGGTGGTAGGTTTTGGAGGAAGCGTGAGTTCAATTCTTCAAAAAATAATTTGGTTGCACTCGAAATTTCCACACCATGTTTTTTTGCGGCTTGGATTTCTGGAAGGAGATATGGAATTCCCGGAGAGCGGAATATTATGTTGAATTCCTTGAGGTGTTCGAGATATTGAGATCCCAAATATGCATGTATGCCGCGGGGAAGCGCGAGTTTTTTCCGTTTATCAAGCATCCATACTTCAGCGTTTTTAAATTTGGGTGATTGTTTGAAAAAGCGAAGTAGTGACTGTCCCTCGCGCCCAAACCCCAAGATGGCGATTTTTAGCATTTCCTACATCATTCCATTGAATTGATACTTTGACAATCTTGGTTTAAAACGTATAATTTCCCCGCGGGGTGGAGCAGCCCGGTTAGCTCGTCAGGCCCATAACCTGAAGGTCGCTGGTTCAAATCCAGCCCCCGCAACATGCTTCGGTTTCATGGTGAGAGGGACATGTCATTTTTTACTAAAAATATGCATTCTATCTCCTCACCTGCGTTCGTCCGATACGCCCTCTCAACATGAAATCCTCCGCTTTTATTTTTCTGCTGAAAACACGCCTAAATTTTGTCGTTAAGCTTCTCTGATTACCCTCTCTAAAATAAAAACCTTCGCTATTCTCATTTCCCCTTTTTCTTGATATTGTGGAAACGCAATTGCCGATGTAGCTCAGTGGCAGAGCAGACGTTTCATAAGCGTCAGGTCGCAGGTTCGATCCCTGCCGTCGGCACCAAAATACAAACCCGCCAAATGATTGGCGGGTTTGTATTTTGGTGCCACTGCGGACTCGGTTTTGCGAAAACTATTTTTGGGATGAAAAGGATTTTCGCACAATCTCGACTGAATTTTTGTCCGTCCGCAGGAGGGGCTTTGGCCGTAAGCTCATCCGAACGGGTGTGGCTGCCTCGTCGAGACGACGAGTCGAGGCCTGGCCAAGGGCGGCAGCGAGGCGAACGAGGAATGCGGGCAGAAAATATATTTTAATTTACCTCAGAATTGAGTATCGCGATTAAATCTTCCCGAGTCTTATACAAGTAAACCCCCACATTTTTGTTTCCCTTTATCATTGCTGAAAGTTTCAAGGTATCTTCTCCGTTATAGAGAGCGATGACTTTTTTATTTAAATGAATCGCTTGCGCAATAAGATATCCTACGCCCAGGCTTGGCGTGGTTACTTCAGCGACGACTACGTCGCTTTTGTGAAGTGTATCAAGCTCCCGATCGTGGATTTCTTCTTTTTCCAGATCAGTTTCGCCGTATTCGCCGAGAGATTTGTCCGCCACATGTTCCGAAAGAACAGTTCCATACTGCTCAAGGATTTCTACAATCTCAGCATAGTGCGGCTGGTTAACTCTTCCCCCGCGAATTGAGCCCATAAAAAAGATTTTTTTATCAGTTTTCATTTTTTGATGAAGAGAAGACTTTTATCTTTTGCCTTTGGCCATATCGACAGGAAAAGATTTTGCTGCATGGCGTAGAGAGCAATGTCCTCAATAAGGATTGCGGTTGGCTCGCGCTCATCATAGCTCGCGTAGAGTATTTTACCGTCGTAGAGCATGAGGTCAACGTCAAAGTGCTTCACGATTTTTTCTTCTACGCTTTTGAACTTCGTGAAATCATCATATTTTCTTTTTGAAAAGTAGTGTGCCGATTCCTTGTTTTCAGAAAATATGATATTTTTTTGTATTTTCTTCATAATCCGCCTCTGCTCATGGAGCTCCCGTACCTCAAGTCCGGGTTTCTTCTTTCCCAGTGTTTCGTACGCAAGAATTATTTTTGGCCGGGAAATGATGATGTCCTCAAGTGCTTTTCTGTATTCTTCAATGCCCTCAAAGATTCGCACGCCCGGACGAACTCCCCCGAGTCGGTACCGGGTTTTAAGCTCGGGGATAATTTCTCGTACTGCGTGAGCTTGTTTCTCAAATTCCTTTTCCCGCTCAGCGAGAAGTTCATACAACCGCTCCGGATTCTCTGCGATGTAGAGTGTGCGCCATTTGTCTTTTGAGGTAGAAACCAACCCCTTCTGGGAGAGCTGGTTCAGCACGTAATAGAGCATGGTGCGTGGGAAAGGAGAACGAGTGGCGAGTTCTTGCACCGTGCTTTTCGGATATTTAAGCATAACCGAGTAAAGCAGGGCTTCGTTTTCACTTAAGCCGAGCTTTTCTAAAACGCCCACTATATTGTTCTTTTGTTTTGTGTTTTTCATATTGTAATTCCCTCGGTCTTTTAATGGTTGTAAAATAGATATTTACAAACTACCCATGAATCAGTTGAAGTTTCAGCACTATACAATAAGCTCTCCCTAGCTGTCAAGAACCTATTTGAACCCGCCGTGTGGCAGGTGTAAGAGTTGGATTGACAGGTTTTTTGATAAAAACAGGTGGCGACAGCCCGCTTGTAAATTAGGAAAAAGTATGAAAAATCAAACACAAACATTTCATCTTAGCCAAGTCCTTGATGTGTTAGCGCAACGTCTCATCTCTCACACTTCAAAAATCGACGGTCTGGTTGAAATACTTGAGTTCATGACTGGTGATAAAATCTTAGACTTCAATCATTTTCGGATGCTGAAGGACGCATGCGAGGACGCTCTGCTCCAGAAATTTCCAGTGCTCGGCTCGCCCGAGATGGAAGCGGCGTGGAAGAAGTTGGAGGAGGCGATAAGGGCACAGAAAATCGAACCTACTGATGAAGGGTGCAGCATGTTGCGGAAAATAAACAATGATTGGTTGGCGAAAATAGGCGACGGTACCTTCGGTGTTAGGCTGGTCTTGTGTGACCCGCCCTCAGAAGAGGAAGTTCGTACGCGGTGGGATTTGTCTTTCATTTTGGGTAGATTGCCTGATAGTCCACACAAATTCCCGCCCCCGATATGTGACTACTTCCTCGAAGTGGCGCAACTGTCGGCAGGTGAGCACACGCACGTCAACCCGATTCAACAACTCATCGCCATGACGCCGCCCGAGAAGCTCGTCCACGTAATTCTCCCTTGAAGAATGGCAAATATGGTCAAGGATGGCCGCACAAATTGCTGTGCGCCCTCCGACCAAACTCATGAGTACAGAAAGTAATTGAAACTAACGAAAGAAAAGATATGAAAAGTATGTCATTCGACCAGGCGATTGCTGCTTGGCAAAAACGGGAACCCACGAAGCCTCCGCTCACATTGCCGACCCGCCTGCGCGCGGTTGTAGTATGGATGGCGGCGAATACGAAATTCGCTCAGGGCGTGAAGAGAAATCAAACAACTCGGGAACTAGCTCTGCTTATGCGAGACTACTTTCGAGCTTTCGCGCTTATGGTCGCGCAGTACCCGAGGCGGAGTGTTGCGCTTGGAATCGCGATCAACTATCCCCCCGGATCATGTACGCGGTGTGGGAAGGACCGATGTAAGTGTCCGCCGGGTCTCAAAACCAAAATTTTGGACCAGGAGATCAATCCAGAATGGCTGAAAGAGTCTATTTACTCTGTGCAGACGCGCATGCGCAAACTTTACCATGCCGCCAATATGTTAAATGGAGGATGGTGGAATATGCTCGCGCGATATTACCTCGAGGTCCACGAGGCATTCGATGAGGATTTAGCCGAGATGGCCGAGTCGCTTAGATTGCTCACAGAGGGCGACAACAGCCAATTAAATGGGGATCCGGATGAGAGACAATCTGAAGAAAGCCTCATCAAAAAGAACATAGAGTTTGGGGATTTGATGATTTGGCTAGCAGTTGTAGCCAACATGCTCGATATCCCGTTAAACAAAGTCGCAGATCCCGAATGGGATATGACCAGCTTCGTCTTTGCAGACGAAATCAAACTGGCACAGGGCGAGTTCGAGATCAGCGATCAATCACTATCAGTCTAATAGGAAGGAGACGAATCATGGAAACAAATGAGAATAAGTTCGAAAACTTGATCCGTGTCAATCTGTCGGTCCGTCCGGTCTATCCTGCCTGGGTGAAGGAGGTAATGCATCCCCACCTCGAAATGACGGGTCTTGCCGAATATTATCTTCGTACCCTGGGACGGTGGCTGCCGACGGAGAACTATAAGGGGTGCTCTACGTCCGGTTCTATATACAGAGAACTTGTGCAAAAGGCTCTTATCAAGGACTGTTTCGGACTCGCCGATCTCCTCGCCATTCAGAAAGGGGATATATCCTTATTCCGCAAGTTTTTCGCAGGCAAGATAGTTCCCGGATGGAAATCGGCGGTGACGAATAAGCAGGGCGATCTTCGTTTCCCATGTATCGCTGAGCACGCAGATGGAAGCACGGGAGCAGTCACGGTTGAGCTCTATTGGGAAATTCCGAACTTAGTCTGGCGTGTATCCGACACAATCACGCCGCGTTTCAGGAAACTTACCCGTGTTCAGGCAAGGATAGCAGCCTTTTTCCGGAAGTTTGCTTCGTGGTAATCCTAAGAGTAATAAATCATCGGCCGTCGGTCGCGAGAACAATCTCCCGACCGACGGCCAAATACATGAGCGCAGAAAGAAATTTGTGCTTTCATGTGTTTTTTAAATGATACAATTTAAAATATGAGGCAGAAAAAAATTAACGACATACTTTTGTTTTTGAAAAGGAGTAGAGCCCTAGAATCAGCCAAACGATACGGCTCATCTATGCGTGCCCATAACAATACGGTTGCCGAACACTCCTGGAGGTTGGGACTCATGGCGCTTATCATCGGAACTGAATCCAGAGTACGGATAGATATGAACCGTACGCTTGCTCTTGCGCTTTTGCACGACCTCGCGGAAGCCAAGACCGGTGATATTGATGCCTATGAGCAGATTTTGGCGGGCAAAAAGTTAATCGAAGAGAAAGCTGTTATGGAAGAAAAGGCGATGCATCAGATGACAGATGACCTGCCTTTCGGAGACTGGATATACGCTTTGTGGCACGAGTATGAAGACCAGATAACTATTGAATCGAAATTTGTGAAGGCATTAGACAAAATAGAAGGATTTCTTCATATCGCTGAAGTGGGAGTGGAAGCATATATCCCAAAGGAATTTCATGCTGACTACGCAACTAAAGCAGTGGTAGCGTTTGACGAAGCAATGCATCACTTCCCGGAACTTAAAGACTTTTTAGAAGAAGTAAAAAAGGATTTAAAAACGCAATTTGAAAAAGTTGGAGTGAAATGGATTGATAGTAAATAAAACTTTTTATAAGTGGGGGCGGAGCCCGACTTCGCTAAAGCTACGTCGTGGCGAAGGTCTCCTTCGCAACCTACAGGAGCGGACTTCGTCCGCCATAGGTCGCTTCGGCGACCGAAGGCGGAGGGGGAGGGATTCCAAAATATGGGTTTTTTCTGTTGTCGCGATTTGATTAGTTTGACATTGTTCTTGTGTTTCTTTATACCACTTATACCCCAAGAAACTGTTGCCTTGGGTTATAACGTATTTTTAAAATTTAAAATGAAGGGAGGTGCACCGTGAAAGACGTGTGCGTATGGCTTGTAGGGTTGGTTGCCGTCGCGTTTGCGTGGCGATATGTACATCAAGTGAAGGAGGGGAAAGCTTCCCCTGCGCTTTCCACATGGCTCATTTTTCTTGTGGGCGTGGTAATTAGTTTTATCACGTATGCAATCGCGGAGAAACGAGACTTCCGCTCGGGGATACTCAATACGATAGACTTGGCGAGTATATCGTTTATCGTTGTGGGAATTATTATTTGCGGGAAGCGTGGTGTACTACGTTTCAAGCCATTTGAAAAATGGCACCTTGTGGGGAGCGGATTGCTTGTCGGATACGGTATTTATACCGGTAACGCGTGGAATTCGAATATTCTCGCGCAAGTTTTGCTTGGTGTGGCGTATTTCCCTACGTGGCAAAACTTATTCACGGAGAAGCGTAACACCGAATCATGGAGCGGGTGGATGCTCAACCTTCTCGCGTGTGCGTTGGCACTTTACCCTGCGATGGTAAACGGAAATACGCTCGCGATTGTTTACGCGACGCGCGCGGTAACCCTCATCGTATGCACCATGTTTCTCATGGCGTATTACGAATTCAAACAAAAGAAATCACAATGAATCCCGCCGACATGCTTTATGCATCGGCGGGATTTGTCTTTGAAACTTGCTGGATGCTATTATCGATTCCCTTGTAATGAGAGAGGAGAATTTCTTACGTTCTCTTATTGTATAAGGAATGTTTCTGCCAAGCGGGATTGATTTTAGGAAATTGTGAGACGAAAAGTTTAGATTGTTCAAAAAGACAAAAACTGTTTGGAAAAACATACCGCCCGTATTTGTATATAACTGCAGGAAATAATAAATAACATTGTTCCATCTTCATGAAGTTTGACGGTGTATTGTATTGTGTCGAACGTTTAGGAGAACTAAAGAGGGCGCTCTTGGTATGTAGTGTATATAACTTGTGGATAACTTCGCTTGCGCACAAAATGTGAGCTTTTATACTGAAAAATAATGATCAAATTAAAAATTTCTCGCGCTTTTTACCTTACGTTTGCAGTTTTTTTATTTGCATCGGTGTCTGCGACACATGTTCGCGCACAAAACACCGATCTTCAGACACAGGTTAATGAATTGAAAAGCGAAATGTTATCGCTTCACTCGATTATTAATGAGCTACAAACGGAAATACGATCTCTTATTGCGGGTACTCGAGAAACGACCTGGCGTACTTCAATAGTTACTCCTCCCACCACTCTTCAGAATACGCGAGCAGCACAAGAGTTTTTGAAAAAATACCCAGATGTATATCCTGAAGGTTTAGTGACGGGGTATTATGGGGATTTGACGAAGGGTGCAATTAAGAAGTTCCAGGAGAAATATGGAACCGACACCGGTAATCAGGACGTTAAAAAATTCTATGATCTTGTGTTTGGGGGAGCTCCCTTCTCTTTACCGATACCGACTCCCTCCTCTCCACCGCCTTCTTTAATTACGCCAATACTTGCGAGTACTACCATTGCAACAATATCTTCACCTCCCACACCGGTTGAATGTCCGGTTACTCCAAGTGTGAGTATATGTGCAGGAGGGGAGGATCGGGTAATGTCATTTGCTTCTGCTGCGTGTGGTACATATTACTCATGCATACCTCGCGGATCAACAATTGCAACTTCATCGTCTCCGGGGGAATTGTCTATAACTACTTCAGGATGGCGGAGGATAACATGGGGAAGAGGAGGCTCATCGCTTGTGGCACCGCAAGTGCCTCAAGAAGTGGTTGATGCAAGGCTTCAAGAAATCGCAAGGTCATGTCCCGATGCGGTCTATTACACCTATGTAAATCCCATTGATGCTTCTCGAGCGGACGCGGGTATTGCGTCGTGCCCGACAACTTCCTCTGAAGTATCCACGCCTTCAACAGCTCTGTACGGATCTTCAACAGGGTGTGCGCGATACGGCGAAGGGTGGCGTGCGATGGATGCGAGTGGAAACTGTTTCGATACAGATATGAAAAATTATTATACTGCAGATGGATCGCTGATATCCTGTACTGCGCTCTCTGCTTCCGGGTGTAACGGCGTCACTTCATATGCGGGAGATGCCAATTCGTGTCCGGGATTTGCGTCGAGCAGATGGGATAATTCGGGAAGCCGGTATTGTGAACTAAATACCGAGCGTAAGTGTGATTACGAATATCCCAGTTATCTTACGAATGGTTCAAACTATACAGAAAGCAATTGCCCGGAAGGCACAAGTACTGGCGTCACCTCGGTTGTCACCGGGTTTGCGCCTCGGTTTAGCGAGCCTTCCGGAGGATGTGGGCAATTTAGTCTCTATCAGTCGCGGTGGATAATACATAGTAATGCCATTGGAGGGTCGTGTGTATCGGGTGAAAGGCCTGTGAATGTGGTGAGTTCATGTCCTGCGGGGCAATGGCCGAAATGGGATTCAAGTGGATGGCCAACGGGGTGTTCGGGAGATGATTTTTCATCAACTTCTCAAACACAAACAAGTTCCACAGGGACACAAACGAGTACGGGTACACAAACGGGATCGACATCGTCAGGAACGGGAACTTCGTATGGTTCATACAACGGAGGATATGGAACATCTCCTGCGGGACAGAAAACCCAAGTGTGGAATTCGCTTGGGCTCCAATCATGGATTCGTACTGATGCCGATGTCTCAAGGATTGAACAGCTAAAGAGTGCATGTACCAATGTGCAGAGCGGTTCAAATATATGGTCATCGGGTGCAGGGGATTCATCAAGTGTTGATTTCGGTATGCCCGATTCGGCGAAGTGTGTCGCCGCTACGGCGTGTACGAGTGGTCAATATTATAATGGTACTTCATGCGTGAGTGGTAGCTCCGGGATTTATTATGGCGGAAGTACGACAAGTGACACAGGAAGTATGCAAAAATGTTTCTATCCGAATGCAACAAAGAATAGCGCCGCTATTGGCTATACCGTATGGTGTGAATCGGATTATGTAAATTGTCATGAAGGAAGCGAAAGTGGAGCCTCAATTTCTTTAGAAGGTGTTTCACTTGGTTCTCCTTCTTCATGCGAGACCGGGTGGAGCGGAGGTCCGAGCGGTTATTGTAACAGCAATAACTACTGCGACTCTTGGGAAAGTGCCACGTCATGCCCGTCAGAATGTAGCGGTTCGAGTAGTAGTGGGAGCGGTTCAGGCAATTATGGTTATTGCGAAGCATATGCGACGCAAGATACATGTACCGTACAGTCGAACTGTTACTGGCAGGCAGGAGCAGGAGGCAATTATTGTTATTACTCTTCTACACCCCCCTCATCATCGATTCCCAACGATCGCGCATCACAGTTTGGGACAATATTAGAATCAATGAGGGCAGTGATCGAAAAAATTCAAAGTGTATTCGGACAGTAATTCTATAATTTTGTAGGGCGTATGCAGTGCAACTCATTTCTCCGCTATTTTTTTGATAGCGGAGTATGAGTTTTTTGTATGCTCTTAGTTTTAGTGTGATAGTTATACACTTTGCACGAACTTACTTTACACGAAAATCTTGACTGCACTCCACCCCTCCTTTTTTTCTGGGGGAATGAATGAGGGTATTCGCAGATTCGTATCGTAGACTGATTAGTATTTATAAAAAATAATTGACACACTATCGTCTACTTTGATAATATATCAATATATATTGATATATTTTTATGAAAATCAAACAAAAAGACACCCTCTTAAACATGTTTAAGACTCTAAGCGAAATAGCCCGCCTTGATATAGTTTTGCTCCTCACCTCGGGTGAAAAATGCGTCTGTGAGATATTTAAAAACCTAAAACTTCCGCAAAATCTTGTTTCGCACCATTTGAGAATTTTACGACAAAGTGGCTTAATCATAAATCGCAAGCAAGGAAAATGGGTTCACTATTCTCTCAACAGAAAAAATATTAAAGAATTGCAAAAATTATTAACGAAGATCGGCACGGCTAAAGAAAAACCGCCAAAATATTAGTTGTTATTTAGTAATTACTGTAGTTCAAACACTATGGCAACATATACATATATATGTTCAGGATGTGGAAATGTTTTCGACATTGAAGCAACGGTTCAAGAGAAAGAGGAGGGAAAAAGCGAAAAATTTATTTGCCCGAAATGTCAGTCGAAGGATATCAAGCAGAAATTTTCTGCCGGTAATTTTATTAAAAATGTTTTTCAGACGAATAAAAAGGGCGGTGGGTGTTGTTTCGGTGGAAATACTTGCGGGGCCGGTTGTAAGCAGGAAGAGAAAGACAAAAAGACAACCAGTAATGGGGGCTGTTGCGGATAAAATCCGCAAAAGTATATGATTCAACAATTCGCAGACTGGCTTATTTATTCCGTATTAAATTTTGATCCTGCCTCAAAATTAGGGAGCAGTATCAATTTTTTTGTATATGACACGGTAAAAATCTATTTGTTGATTTTAGTTATTATCGGAGTTATTGCGTTTATCCGGACATTTCTGCCACCGCATAAAATCAAAGAGCTGTTTTCAAGGCAAAGGTTTGGAATGGGAAATCTTTCGGCTTCAATACTCGGCGCGGTCACTCCTTTTTGTTCTTGCTCGTCTATCCCCGTATTTGTGGGTCTTTTGAAAGCGGAAATGCCTTTGGGGATAGCATTCTCTTTTATCATAACTTCTCCTCTGGTTAATGAGGTTATTTTTGTTTTAATGGGAGGAACCTTTGGGTGGAAGATTGCTACCATCTACGCCTTGTTTGGAATTGCTTTGGGAGTTATCGCGGGAATGATTATCGGGAGAATGAAATTGGATAAAGAAATACTTTTGAAGTTTGATGATGCTACGGGAGAAAAGTTATCTCTTGAATATCTTCCCAAAAGTATTGAGGGTAAGATTCAATACTCGCTTCAAGAAGGTGTTGCCACCTTTAAAAAACTTTGGCTGGTTATTGCTATCGGGGTGGGAATAGGCGCCGTGATACATGGATATGTTCCGGCGGAATTTTTTGAACAATATCTCAATATTAATTCTTTGTTAGCCGTCCCCATTGCCACATTAGTGGGAATACCAATTTATGCGGGATGTTCCACCCTCGTACCGGTAGTATTCGCTTTGGTCGGACAAGGAATACCTCTCGGTACAGCTCTTGCTTTTATGATGTCCATTGCCGGACTATCTTTGCCTGAGGCGATTATGCTCAAAAAAGTAATGACCGCCAAATTGCTCGCACTATTCTTTGGAGTGGTTGCTGTAGGAATTATTTTGATTGGTTATTTATTTAATTTTTTATTAGTGACGTAGAACGAGAGAAAGAATGATGGCGGTCATCATTATCTCATTACTATTCCTCTTTACGCGGGATATTAGAGGAGCAACGGACACGGACGGGGCTGTACGAAATATTTAAAACCAATTAAAGAGCTTCGCGAGGAAGAGAACGTACAACGAAAGATAGAACATGCCTTCCCATAAGTGTATCTGCCTTGAGATTCCGGAGATGACAAAAAGAAGCGTAGCGAAGCCCATTGCGGGGAGACCTATTAAGAATGTTTGGCTGTCCACGGGAAGTGTGCCGAGTAACCCCGGAAGGCCGATCACCACCATGCCGTTGAAGACGTTGGAACCGAAGATGTTGCCGAGCGCAACTTCAGACTTCTTCAGCAAGGCGGCTTTCGCCGAGACCAAGAGTTCCGGAAGCGATGTGCCGACGGCGACTGCGGTGATGGCGATGACGCCGGTGCCGATATCAAGCATTGTCGAGAGATTCACCAAAGCATCAATGAGATATTTCGCGCCGATGACAAGTCCTAAGATGCCGATAATGAGCAACGCAATATCTTTGACGGTGATTTTTTGCGGGACCAATGCTTCCTGTTCGTGCGCGACGATATGCCCTTTTCGCTCCACACGGGACGACAGGACTTCGGTAATGCCGGCCGCTTCATGGTCAATATCCTTGTGCATCACCGTGTAAAGCAGGTAGATGCCGTAGGTTACGAGAAGCAGAATAGATTCGCCCAAAGTTACCTGCATGTCCCACGCGACGCCAAGCAGAAGCACGGTGCTGATGGAGAGGAGCGGTAAGTCGAGATCAATAAGGCTCTTTGTTACGACTAGGCGTTTACCGATGACCGCCGAGATACCTACGATAAGAAGGATGTTCGCGATATTAGAACCGACGGCATTCGCCACGACGACATCGGGAACTCCCTTAAACGCGGCGACGAACGAAGAGATGAGTTCGGGGAAAGACGTACCGACACCGACGATTGTAACGCCCACGATGAACGGCGAAAGACCCATGGCAAGGCCGATTTTTTCGGCGCTCACGATGAGCCAATCCGCTCCCTTAACGAGGAGCGCGAGAGATAAGATGAAAACGACTATCCAAAAGATGAGCATACGTTAGTGAGATGTATACCTTGATATGAGTAAAAGCCATACCACTATAGCACCGCCTGAGATAACAGGCTAGAAATTATAGAGCAACTCTCCGTGTGTGGCATTATTCTCCTATTTTTTGTCCCCCTGCTTTTTTTAAAATATCTGAATCAAAGATATATGTTGTTTTTTGTTGTGAAACAAAACGTTTTTCTGCGAACGCAATTAATTTAGTAACAAGTTCTACTCCCGAAACACCAACCTTTTTCCAATTATGATGATAAAGACTTCCCGGAAGGGTGTTTACTTCATTTACATAAACCTGCTTGGATGATCCATCGACTAGAAAATCAATCCTCGCTATCCCAGAACATCCAAGCGTGCGATACGTTTTCTTTCCTAAATCTTCCACTTGCTTCGCAAGTTCCCCGTCAATATTTGCTGGAATCTCGCTATATTGACTATTCGCTCCACCACCCTTTTTATTTCCCGAGAGATATTTATCGCTAAAATCAAAAAACTCTGTTTTGTTTAGTGGTCGTTCTACTGCCGCTAGTTGTAATTCCTCGTTGCCCATAATAGGAAGGGTTATCTCGATAAGATTTTCTACGCTTTCTTCCACAAGTACCTTATCATCATAATGAAAAGCAACCTCGATGGCATTTTCAAGTTCAGAATTTTGCTTGACCTTGGTAATAGCAATACTAGAACCAAGATGGACTGGCTTCACAAAAACCGGCCAATTTAGTTTAGCGATCTTTTCTATCCAAATACTTCTATTTATTTCCCAATCATTTTTTGTGAACCAAACATACGGCACGACCGAAATACTTTCGGCGGTCAAAACTTGTTTTGTTAAAACCTTATCCATCGCAACCGCAGAAGCAAATAAGTCGCAACCCACAAAAGGAATGCCCGCCATGCGTAGAAGACCCATCAAACTCCCGTCTTCACCAAAAGTGCCATGCATGGCAGGAAAAGCAATATCAATTTGAATCGTTTTCGATCTGATCCCCGGCCAAATAATTTTTAGTCCATTATCAAACAGAATTTGGACTTTTTTTTGTCTCGCCAAGTATGCCTGAAAATTATCTTGCGTGAAGTACGCAAGGTCGTTCATCGCTTGATCGGAATACCATGAGCCATCTTTGGCGATGTAAATCGGCCAAACATCAAATTGTCCCGTTGCGAGAAGGGATTGAATAATGGGTGTATGTGCAGTGATGATTGATACATCATGTTCAGCGCTACGACCTCCAAAAATAACCGCGATAGTTTTTTTCATAGTATTTATTCTAAATTATTGATATTGATCAGGCCAGTCATTTTGTAATAACATCACATCACCTTTCACAGTCAAAAGCGGTAAAGCGGCAAAGGCCGCAAGTGCGTCATCAAACCATATCACTTCGCCCTTATATCCCTTTTCTTTTAAACCTTGTTCAATGTGAGATGTTACAGAATTTTTAATCAAAATAACTTTTTCTATGTTTGCCTCCGCTAATTGTTTGCCAATTTGCTTATGTATCTTCTCGGTTCGCAGACCCATTTCTACAAGACCGGGCGTAACATAAAATCTCCGGCAATCTTTCAAAGACGCTAAAAACGCAATTACCGCCTTAACCCCGTCGGGGTTGCCATTGTAGCTATCATCTAGAGTAATTACCCCGGTAGTATCAGTTTTTGGCTCTAAACGATGATCAAAGGGTATTGTCTTACTGATACCATCTCTCACCTGATCGAAAGATAGTCCGAGATTCAAGGCGATTTCAGCAGAGGCCGCAAGGGGGCCGATTTGGTGCAAGCCTAAAAGCGCTGATTTCAATTCCAGTTTTGCACCATTCTTTGTCAGGGTAAATGATGTTCCAGTCAGGTCAGTTTTCGGATTCTCAATTTTCCAATCTCCTACATGCCCACAATCGTACATGATATGACCGGAGCGAGCATTTTTCCGCGCAAGCTCATTTTCGCCATTTACATAAATTGGTTTTTCTCCAAGATAATCTGCAAGTTCGTAAATTGTCTTAACCGTTCGTTCCAATGATTTGAATTTTTGTAAGTGTGCCTCATTCACGCCAGTGATAACTCCCATATTTGGCTGAACGAGATCACATAATTTTTGTACGTCACCCGGATAGTATTCTCCCAATTCAAAAACTAAAATCTCCTCATCTCCCTTCAGTGTTTTTACAAACTGACTAATTCCCAGTAGGGTATTGTAACTGTGTGGCGGAGCCGCCACTTTTTTTCCTTCAGATAAAACAGTTTTGAGAATTTCGCGCATGGTTGTTTTACCAAAACTTCCCGCAATGCCTATTTTCACGGCAGTATGGGTTTTTAGTTTTTGTTTCGCCTTGCTAATTATTAAGTACTCAACCGGCCACTGAATTATGATTCTAATGACGAGAAGTGGAATAATTATTCCATAAGCTAAAAAATATGGTGAAAAAAGTACAATCAAAAACGGAAAAATATATTTTAGCGAACTTGTGTTAATCCATAGTATGGAAATTGCTGTACCAATAAGGAAAAAGAGGAAAGCCCATGCAATAACGAGTAGCAAAAGTCCTTTTGCAGTCCTTACAAATCGCTTTCGTTGTTCCACGCGAGTAAAGTTTTTTGTTTTGTGATACCACACCAAATAATCACGAATGTTGTATTCGCTCGCTTGAAGCATATACACGAGAAATCGTGGGTAGCGTAAGTTGTAGCGTGATAGCCAATTTTTTATCATAAAAACTCTTGTACTAGTTTTGAGACCTCTTGCGATTTTTCTTTATGAACGAAATGTCCAGATCCGCGTATTACCTTCAATTGAGAATCAACAATCAGTCCGGCTAATTTTTTCCCATCAGACAAGGGTGTTTCAGTATCGTTCTCGCCCCAAATCAAGAGCGTCGGCATTGCTATTTTCTTTGCGCTTACACTTAGGTTTTCAGAGATAATTTTCAAAAAAGTTTCTTTCAATTTTCCGGTGTTCAGGTAATCGCTGCCAATAAAACTATACATTCTTTTTCGTAGTCCTTCCCTCCAAAAAATTAAAGGTGGAATATAGGTTATCAGTCCTCCGATTTTGGCCAAAAGTTTTAAAGTCGAATTGCGAAATGTACGGTTTTTAGCGATACCCGCGGAACCGATGAGTATAATTTTTTGTGCTTGAAGATTTTTTGTGGCTTCGCCTTTTATGACAATTCGTCCGCCAAAGGAATGACCAACAAACGCATAAACTTGAATATCAAGCTTTTCGATAAAATCCTTAACGAATTGAATATAGTTATCTAAATTCCAAGCTTCTTGCGGTACTTCACTTTTACCAAAGCCGGGTAGATCGAGTCTGATTATTCTTCGTGTTGGGGATAAAAGAGACGCTAGGGAATCAAAAGTATGAAAATTATCTTGCCAACCATGCAAAAAAAGCAGGACTTTGCCAGTGCCCTCGTCTTGGTATTCTGTTGCTAAATCTTGAACAATAATTTTCATTGTTTAATTTTATTTTTCCGGCGGTTTGATTATCGCCGCTTTAGGAAAAACCGTGTTTCCGCCAATTTTTTCGGCTAGCTTTCTGCGCAACAATTCAAGTTGAAAGTCACTATGAGATATTTTAACTGTGCCATAAGAGGCCACCGGAAGTCCAGCAGTTTTCAATTTCATTTGCGTTTGCGGTGCGTTATAGCGCCACCACTCATCGGCATACGCTTCCAACCCGACCTCTTTTATTTTTTCAATCTAGCCACCCGGATTTTTTCGCCGAAACCTTGGTGTAGGCGGTCAGTTTTGAACAAGTTGCATTTGGTGTTCTGCCTGTGAGGTTTTCGGGCAGTGTGGCGGGACTAATGAGGATTCCACGGACAAGTCGGCAGGGTGAAACAATTGACTGGAGGTCTTCTGAAATTCGGCGGCTCATTTCTGAATTAAAACTTCAAGATAAAAATGACCAGAAACGGAACAAGTATAGTCAAAACGATTCCGCTAAAGACTGATATTATCGCATATTCCTTTCCTGCAAATTTAGTAATGATGGGAAGTGTCGTGTCCATTGAAGTTGCTCCTCCCGACGCTATTGGGGCAAGTTTTCCAAAGTATCTTAAAAGCAAAGGCGTGAGCAACAATGTGCTTATTTCTCGAGATATATTAGATATCAAAGCCACAACTCCAAGCGCCTCGCCGCTAATTTTTGTTATGAAGATACTCGACAAGCTGTAATAACCAAAACCTGCCCCAATAGCCAATGATTCACGCAGTCCAATATCAACAAAAAGCGACATTATAGTGACACCAAAAAATGTTCCTATAATAACTGTCAGTGGCACTAAGATAATTTTCAGCTTTGCATTTTTGAGCACTTCCCAAGCTTTTTTGTCAGAGCCAATTCCTACGCCAACTAAAAACATCAAAATATAAAGAGCGTAAACACTGAAATCAGTTTCAATGAAAATTTTCGGCAATAGATTATACAAACCTATGAGGATTCCGAGGACAAAAAAGCCAACGATGATGAGTGAGTTTTTCATTCGTTTGTCTTAAAGAAAATTTTATGCACGAAATATGCAAATACAACACTTCCCATAACTCCTCCAAAAGTCAGTAGCAACGCTTGTACGCCAAGCGTTGCTAAATTATTTATGACAGTTTCGTTTATTCCCACCGACACGCCCAATAAAAAGAGGAGGGCGTAAATAGCAACGTTGATTGATGGATCAACGAACTTAATAATCTTCACTTTGTTTTGAAGTAAAAATCCGAGAATAATTCCTACCGCCATTAATATTAGGACTGTAAACATATTTTTTACATTAAACTTTCGCAATAACTCGCACTGGTGCGGCTTCGGTATGTAATTTCGCTGGTAAGGCAAAAATCTCAAAATCTTTTATACCAAGTAGCGATTCCAAATTTGTAAGATTTTCAATAATAAGAATTTCCTTTCCAAGTAACAATTTATGAACTTTGAAAGGCGGTCTGTCAGGACTTGGTGTATCCATGCCAACAATTTTTACTCCAAGCTCAATTGCCTTACCAGCAAAATCCTCACTGATTTCGGGATATTTTTCATAATATTCTGGATGGTGATATTTTTTTGAGAAACCAGTCATTACCAAAACAATATCCCCTTTCTTTGCGGAACTCCTGTCTAAAAAATCAACGTTGATTATTGGCGCACCTCTCGCGTCAATCAAACAGCCTCTGCCAAGAAACTTTTCAACAGCAATATCAGAAAGTCGCTTGCTTCCCTCCAACATGTGGAGAGGTGCGTCCATGTGTGTTCCAACATGCATTCCAGTTTTTATTTGATAATCGGTATATCCCTCTTTGTGCAAATCGGCTATCTGCGTAAATTCTGGAATCGGATCGCCGGGGTATACCGGCATGTCAGTATTAAATGTATGTGTTAGGTCAATATATTTCATACTTTCATTTCACTAATTTTTCCATAGGAACGCCTAACGCTTTGGCGATTTTCGCCATAGTTTGAATGCTTGGCTTAATAGCCACACCACCCTCAATTTTCGTAAGGGTATCGAACTCTTGTGGAGTTTCGTTTTTTCCTTGAAACAAGCCGCCAATTCCGAACAAGTTAGTTTTGCTTCCGCCGTTTCGCTCCTCCAAGAAATAATTTAACTACGGCAGGCTTTCGCACGCAAGACCGTCTTCGTCTTTGTCTAATCTGTGGACATCATTATTAATTCCTCCACAAGCTTCATATATTGATTGCGCTTCCGCATGAGTGTAAAAATCTGAACAATTATATGCGTTGTATGAACACTCATAGCCCGCAGGTGATGGAGGAGTTTGGCTTGTTTGCGTTTCCGTTGTCGTGGTAGTTTCTGCAGTATCACATACTCCGTCAGCCCATAGACCATTTTTCAGTATTCGCGCCCGATTTTCCGCATACTGAAATTCTGTTTGATATTTGTATGGAATTGTATAAGTGTATTCAAAACCATAGCCATCCTCTATCATCATTTTGTTGAAAAGAGATCCATTTTCAAGATAAGCATAGGCGAGAATCCGTCCGTACTTATCAAGTTCTCCTTGCGTAGGGTCTTGCTCTAATTTAACTCTCTGACCGCTCAATATCTGTTTTGCCTTGTTTGAGGCCTCTTGTCCAAAACATTCCACTGGCTTGCTCGGATGTACAGTTTCGGGGGTGTCTAATCCAATCAGGCGTATTGTCTGAACAACACCGTCTCTGTCTACACTAAAAGTGTCGCCGTCCACAACTTTTACTATTGGATAAAATACTTCAACTCGCTGTTCGTTTGCAGCTTGTTGGATATTTTCTTTTTGTTGTGGGGTTAATTGGTCTGTTGATTTTATAGGTTCTGTTTCTTGCAAAATAGGTTGAGTGAGTTTTTTATCTACAGGCACATTTTTTACTGTTTTATCTTTACTGATATCTTCTTGCCCAACCACCGACGAGTCATTTTCGTATTTCATACTTCTGTCCGAAAAAATAATCACGGTTGATAACGCTAAAACCGTGATTATTGCAACTATGATTTTATTGCTTAAAAAAGGCATTTTACATATTTACTTATCATAATATTGTTGGTGCCCGGGGAGAGACTCGAACTCTCAAGGGTTGCCCCACACGATTTTGAGTCGTGCGCGTATACCATTCCGCCACCCGGGCGTATATTTTTCGGAAGAATTCTAACCAAAAAACCGTATCACGTGGCGACTCTGAGCGCTTTTACGCTTGCTGAACACTTTCGTGTCCATCACTCACGCTTCTTCGTTGTTTGATTATGCCAAAAAGTAGCGTAAAATCAAACGAAATGGTACAAGTGACTCTTCGGCAAATTCAGAATTGCAATATTTAAATTTTATGGCTCGAGTAATTGCAGTATGCAATCAAAAAGGGGGAGTGGGAAAAACGACTACCTCGGTGAATTTGGCAAGCTATCTTGCCATCATGGGACGCAAGGTGCTTCTTGTGGACTTTGATCCGCAGGCAAACGCGAGTTCGGCGTTAGGAGTTGACCCCATGAAAACGGAGAGGAGTGTGTATCACGGAATTATAGGCGCGGTGGAGCCACAGCATATCTGCAGAACATCCGCATTAAGCAATCTTGATTTATTTCCCGCGGCACCGCATCTTGCGGGTGCACTTGTCGAACTCGTAAGTGTTCCGGAGAGAGAATCGTATCTGAGAAAGTTTCTCCATCGTGTGCGTCATCAGTACCACTATATATTTATTGATTTACCTCCCAGTCTAAGTTTACTTACCGTAAACGGACTTGTGGCATCCGATGAGGTGCTTATTCCCGTGCAGGCGGAATACTACAGTCTTGAGGGGATAGGGCAGTTACTCCAAACAGTAAAACTTATTCGCGATAATCTGAAACACCCACTTTCCATTACGGGAGCGCTTATTACTATGTATGACAAACGGGAAAAGTTGAGCAGAGAAGTGGCATGGAATTTGAGGAAGAACTTTCCCCATAAAGTATTTGATGTAGAGATTCCCAGAAGCGTAGCACTCGCGGAAGCACCCAGTTTTTCGAAACCGGTTGCGTTATATCGTCCGGATTCCACGGGTGCGCTTGCGTATCAGCGACTTGCGCATGAAGTGCTTCTTCAGGAGCGTGCACTGACATCCTCTAATCATTTCGTAAGTCCCGATTTTGGGAATTTTGCATTGGCAAATAACTAGCGCATATCAATGCTTGGAAAAGGACTTGAATCGCTCATACCCTCGCCACACTCCGAACCGGAGCCGGAGTCGTTTCGAGAAATTTCAGAAAAGAAAGAAGGGGATGGCGTGAGTAATATTCCTGTTCAGAACAGTGAAGAAGCAAAGAGTGGTGTAGTAAATTCTGTGCCACCAACACCGGCGTCAAGTGATCCGGTAATAATTTCCACCGAAGAAATTGGTGAAAATAGCGTGTCTGATACACAAGGTAGCGTGAAAGAGGTTGCTACGCCAAATGAGGTGTCCATGGAGTCAAATCCCATACTTGAGCCCAAACCCGCTCCTGTACTCGCAACCGAAAATTTAGCTTCTTCAAACTCAATCCCCGAAACACCTTCTCGGCATGAATACGCTCCGGAGCAACGTGGACAGGCGGTGTTTCAAATTGAAGTGGAGAAAATAGCTCCAAACCCTCACCAGCCACGAAAAGAATTTGATGACGCGAGTTTGCGGGAACTTGCACAATCCATCCGAGAATTTGGAATTCTCCAGCCTCTCATAGTCACCAAAATAGAACATGATACACCAACGGGTGTTGCCGTATCGTATGAGTTGATTGCGGGCGAGCGGCGACTCATGGCATCAAAGCTTCTCGGGTTGCCTCGTGTTCCCGCGATTGTGCGTACGGGAGACACGGATCGCGACCGACTTGAAATGGCGGTAATTGAAAATATTCAGCGTGAAAACTTGAATCCTGTGGAGACAGCGCGTGCATTCGCTCGGCTTCAGGATGAGTTTCGTATGACACAAAGAGAAATTGCATCGCGTCTCGGTAAAAGCAGGGAAGTGGTAGCAAATACACTCCGTCTTTTGGATTCGCCCACCTACATCCAGGATGCGGTTTCAAAAGGCACTATAAGCGAAAGCCATGCGCGATTGCTTCTTGCGGTGACCGATCCGGATGCACAGGAAAAATTATTTCAAGATTTGGTGGATCGGCATCTTACGACGCGCGAACTCCGTATGCGTATTTCTGCGCGAAAGCCAATCGTCCCGCAATCCGCGGCACCTTCCATGTCACCAGAGCTTCTTGCGCTTGAAGAAAAAATATCCGCGGAACTTGGTACTCCTGTGAAAATTGCACAGACTGACGCCGGAGGAAGAATCACCATTATGTTTTACTCTCCTGAAGAATTGAGAGGAATCTTGAATCGTCTTGGCACTAAAGAAGATATTTAAGACACTGACTTCTTTACGCTTTTCTTTGCCTTTGTGTGGGATTTTTTTGTTTTTTCTTTAGATCCGGAGTTTTTGTCGGTGGATAAGAATTTTGACGAGGAGAATTTACCCAACGTCCTAATAAAAGAGGGCTTTTTCGTCGAAGTTTTAACGGGAGCGGGAGGTTTGTTTTTCCACGCGGTGAATCCTTCATCAAGTGCCACTTGTGTTTCCGGTTTGGCGTTCATAATAAATGTGCAATCGGGGTAGCGTGTGCAGGCGTAAAAAGGTTTACTCCGGCCACGTCCTTTTTTCTCTACAATATCGCCTATTCCGGATTTCGGAATTTGGATTTCAGATGTTTGATTCCCCGCATTTGTCGTCTGATGTCCGACATTTGATATCTGATATCCAGTGATACATGCCGGACATTTAAATCCCGTCTTATTCCAAATTTTTGAGATTCCTTTGCATTTTGGATAGTCGGTGCATCCGAGAAAAAACCCGAATCTTCCGCGTTTCACGTCCATGGATTTACCGCATAAAGGACAGAGCTCCCCGTCGGTTTTTTCCCTAAGTTCTTTTATTTTTGCCGCCTCTTCCGGCATGGGGAGTGTTACCTTGCTTTCGGGGTCTGGACATGCAAGAAACTTTCCCATTCTGCCGAATTTTATCATCATCATTTTCCCGCAGTGAGGACACGGTGTTTCGGAGGTCTCGGTATGTTTCAATACAGTCTTTTCTTTTTCCGTAAGACGAGATTTAAATGGTTCATAAAAATCATTACACGCTTTTTCCCATGAAAGTTTTCCTTCCGCAACTTCGTCAAGCTCCTCCTCAATGCGAGAAGTAAAGTGAACATCCACAATTTCCGGGAAGTGTTCGACGAGAAGATCATTCACCACCACTCCGATTTCCGTGGGGTGGTATGCGCGCTCACGTTTTTCCACATACCCTCGATCCTGAACCGTGGAAAGAGTGGGGGCATATGTTGAAGGACGACCGATACCTTCGGCTTCGAGAGCTTTGATGAGTGTGGCATCGGTGTAGCGAGGAGGAGGTTCGGTAAAATGTTGCCTTGGATCGATTGCATCAAGTTTCAGCTTGTCTCCTTCGCGGAGTTCAGGAAGTATTCCTTCTATTTCATCTTCAGGATCGTCGCGTCCTTCGGTGTATGCGCGGATAAATCCGTCAAAGATTACCACTTGTCCGTGTGCGCGAAATGTATGGTGTCCTTTTTGTCCGATGTCGGCACTGGTTTGTTCGAATCGCGCATTATGCATCTGTGATGCAATAGTCCGTTTCCAAATAAGGTCATAAAGCCGTTGCGCTCCGCGGTCGCCTACCGATGGATTGGCACGGATACTAAGGTTAGTCGGTCGTATTGCTTCGTGCGCTTCCTGCGCTCCTTTTGATTTTGTGGTGTAGCGACGAGGATCGGGAGATGCATACTGTGCCCCGAAATTTTCTACGATAACGGATTTTGCCTGAACAAGTGCGGATTCAGCAAGATTTACGCTATCGGTTCTCATGTAGGTAATAACCCCTTCCTCATAAAGTCGTTGTGCGACAGTCATGGTTTGCTTTGCCGAGAATCCAAGTTTTCGGGATGCTTCTTGTTGGAGTGTCGCAGTGGTGAATGGAGCCGAAGGATTTCGGGATATTTCTTTTTTTGTGACGGAAATTACATGATGAGGGTCCTCTTTCGATTCTTTGGCGATGCTTCGTGCTTGCGCTTCGTTTCGGATCGTCATTTTTGAGATAGCGGTGTCTTTGAACGACACAAGGCGTCCCGGAAACGATTGACCGCCCGATTTTGTAAATAACGCTTCAATGGTCCAATATTCTTCTTTTGTAAACTTTTCTATTTCCCGTTCGCGCTCAACAATAAGACGCACCGCAACCGATTGTACGCGTCCTGCAGAAAGACCATAGCGTATTTTTCTCCAAAGAAACGGAGAAAGTTCGTATCCGACGAGACGATCCAATATCCGGCGTGCCTGTTGTGCATCCACAAGCTTTATATCAAGCGCGCGAGGATTTTTGAGTGCTTCTTCAATCGCATGTTTGGTGATTTCGTGAAATACAATTCTTTCCACTCCTTTCTGCCTTTTATTTTTAGTGGGTATATCCGTGAGTTCCAATGCATGCATAAGGTGCCACGCAATAGCTTCTCCTTCGCGGTCTTCATCAGTTGCAAGGATGATGCGCGATGCAGATTTTACTTGCTTTTTCAGATTTGAGACGACTTCCTTCGCTTTCACTGGAATAACATAAGAAGGGCGGAAGTTATTTTCCACATCAATACCGAGTTTGCTTTTTGGTAAGTCGCGGATATGTCCATATGATGAGGAGAGAGTGTAGTGAGAACCTAAAAACCGAGAAATAGTTCTCGCTTTCGTGGGGGATTCTACGATGATAAGAGGTTTTTGCGCCATAGTGCCGATTGGTGGGTATTATGGGGAGAGTATATACCCACTCCCGGTTTCTTGTACCATGTTTTTAATAAGGAGGAAACTCATCGTGCGATTTACGGTTGCCGCATTGAGTCCTGTTTCGGAGATTACCATGTCGACGGAAAGAGGAGTGGAAGCGTGGTGCAACGCGCGAAGTACCGCATTTTCTTCGGGGGTGTGTATATCGTGGATGAGCGAAGCGCACGATTGAGGAGGAGTGATATTGAGATCTTCAAAAATATCTTCTGCGTTGCGAATAAGGCGTGCTCCCGCGCGAAGCAGGTGGTGAGAGCCGCGAAAGTTCGGGTGTGTCACAGGACCGGGAACTACAAATATTTCACGGTTTTGATCCAGCGCGAAGCGCGCGGTTGCAAGAGCACCGGATCCTTCCGGAGCTTCCACAATCACAGTACCAAGCGTGAGTCCGCTGATAATCCTGTTTCGTTCAAGGAATCGATGGGGCGCAGGCGCGCTTCCCGGAGGATACTCGGACACAAGAGCGCCTCCTTGCGCAATGATGCGCGCGGCAAGTCCGGCGTTGCTTCTCGGGTGTGGGTTTTCAACTCCCCCCGCGAGTACCGCGATTGTATGTCCTTTGTTTGAGAGGCATCCGGTATGTGCGGCAACATCGATACCGAACGCAAGCCCGCTTGTGATAACGCATGTAGGAGAAAGGTCGCGCGCGAGAGACTCTGCATATGCGCGTCCTTCGCGAGTCGCCTTACGGGTTCCCACTACGGCGATTCCATAATGCTCATGTCGAGGGAGAGTACCTTTGACGTAGATTCCGAATGGTGCGTAGGGTATTTCGCGAAGGAGAGGCGGAAATGATTCATCTTCTCTCATGATGAGAGAAATATTTTGAGACGAGAGCGATGATTCCGCGGAATCGGGCGATATTTTTCCGAAAAGTTTTGAATGAGACAAAGAGTTCCACGAGGCACTCCACGATGTGTGCTGTGTATGGAGTTTTTCAATTTTTCGATAGTCGCCATCAAGAACGGTTGCGACTGCATGAAAGAAGCGCCATTCGTTATTATCTGTGGGAGATGAGCTCATAATAATGCGAGTATATACTTGATTGTATCGCATATTAGAGAACAGTGAATACGTATTTGCTAGAATGAAAGAGTGGTATTGAATTTTAAACGTACATTGCTTATCAATATTAGTGTTGCAGTTGCCGGCATCGGTGTTCTTGCGGGTGTAATAGGATGGTTTGCATCCGATATTGAAATGCAGGCAACTATAATAAATAAGGACAGAACACTGGCGCGTGAACGTTCAGCATCAATAGCGGTACTCGCAGAGTTGAAAAGCAATGCTGCAAAAGCACTGCGGTATGAGCAAAAACTAAATGCATTTCTTCCTACACAGGAACAGCTTCTCGATTTCCCGCGTACACTTGATAACCTTGCGCGTGTGCGCAGGCTCGCACTCAGTTTTTCTTTCCGGGGAGGGCAGGGTGTGCCGGAAGGGGTAAAGCCGGGTTCGGTAGGATTTACTTTGAGCGCCACCGGTGCGCTTAGCGATGTGCTGAATTTTATGAAGGATATTGAAATATCCCCGACACGGTTCCTTGCGACACTTAGCTCAGCAGACCTTACGCGGATCGGTGAGGGTGAGTATCGGCTTTCGGCGCAGGGAGCAGTCTTCTTTGGAAAATAATCCAGCATGCATACCACACATAAATCATGACTATCCGCAATTTTATACGAGATCATCGGGAGTTGATGCTCATATTGAGCGCACTCTCTTTTTTAGTGTTATTGATACTCTATGTAATATGGGGAATTTCGTTTCTTACCACACATCTCACTCAGGCTATTACCGTAAAGAAAGGGGAAGAAATTAGCGCATCGTTTCGCTTCGAAGAAGCTAAAAAGTTGCATATTCCCGGTGTTGAATAGTAGTATGCATGTGTGGTGTTTTTTTAATGGCATCCTTCGTGTATCGCGCCCTTAGCTCAGTGGCAGAGCGTTCCCTTGACATGGGAAAGGTCGTAAGTTCGATCCTTACAGGGCGCACGGCGTTGTTGTTTCCGTGATGTATTATTTTTTAGAGAGATGCGGGTATTATTAGAATAAGCGTTGATTTTTCTTCGAAAAATCGTATGATGATGTGCAACGCGCGTGTAGTTCAGTGGTAGAACGCTGTCCTGATAAGACAGAGGTCGAAGGTTCGATTCCTTCCACGCGCACCAGAACATGTCTCCGGAAGTTATTTATGAAGATAAAGATGTTGTCGTGCTGAATAAACCAGCGGGTTTTTTAGTGCATCCGATAAAGAATCTAAAAATAAAGAACACGAAATTAAAAGTAGAAAATGAACCGACGCTTACCGATTGGCTTCTCGCGCGCTATCCGGAGATTTCAAAAGTTGGAGATAATCCCGAGATACGTCCGGGTATTGTACATCGTCTTGATCGTGCGACATCCGGCGCGATGATTGTGGCGCGCACACAGGAAAGCTTCCTCTATTTAAAGTCGCTTTTTTTGGGAAGAAAAGTTTGCAAAAAATATCTTGCGTGGGTGTATGGAGTGGTGAAAGAAAAGAAGGGGATTATTGACAGTCCGATAGGTATTGTAAATGGTACGGTGAAACGCAGTACGCGATCTTCGAGGGCGGCGCGGGATGCGATTACGCGTTACGATGTGATAAAGAGCATTACTCGCGACAAAGAGACTTTTTCGCTTCTCAGGGTAATGCCTGAAACCGGACGCACACATCAAATACGCGTACATTGTGCGAGTATGGGACATCCGGTGGTGGGGGATATTCTCTATGGGAAAAAGCGAAAATATTCAGGTATGGTAAGAATGATGCTTCATGCGTTTTCTTTGGAGCTTCCTCTTCTTTCGGGGAGTGTGGTTCGTTTTGAAGCGGATACACCTCGTGAATTCGATGATTTTGGAAAAAGATGACTTTTCGTTGTATTATAGAAATAACCCTTGCAGAATCAGCTAAAAGTTTCCTGGTAAAGAGGGGTTATCCACAGTATGATTTATTTCGATTTGTTAGAGTAATATCTATACAGAGGTAGACTAAATTTCTTGCAATGAAACAACATAAAATATCCGAAGAAAAGAAAGGGTTTACGCTTATTGAGCTTCTTGTGGTTATTGCGATTGTCGCGATTCTTGCGGTGGTGTTGGTGCTTACTTTAAACCCCGCTCAGCTTTTGAGACAGGCGCGGGACTCAACCAGAATTTCGGATTTCGCAACGCTAAAGAGCGCGTTAAGTTTATATCTCGCAGATGTCGCGAGCCCTAGTCTTTCCGGGGGGAGTAGTACGTGCTATGCGCACGCTTCCTCGTCCGTACCTGCATCTTCCGGGTGTAGTGGCCGTTACACAACCGCAACAAACGTATCTACATCGGCGTTGCGTAATGTTACGGGAACCGGATGGATTCCGGTGAATTTCAATGCTATCAGCTCCGGCGCTCCTATCAGTGTTGAGCCGATTGATCCCATTAATAATGCAACAAATTTTTACTCTTATGCGGCTGATACCACCAATCAAACTTTTGAGCTTAATGCAAAAATGGAAAGTACTCGTTATGCCTCAGGTGGTTCGGGTGATGTGGAGTCTACTGACGGAGGATCGAGTTCTACTGTCTACGAAGTGGGAACGGCACCGGGTTTGAGTTTGTAGACGAGCAATGCATGTATTAGAAGCGATGAGCGTGGCGCTCCTCGGATTTTTGTTTTTGGTACAAGTATGGAATCGCAAGCGTTTTCCTTCCTCGGTTATCGCCGTGTGGGGAATTGGAATCGTGGTGATATCCGGTTTTTTGATCCGAAGCTCATACTTTATATATGCATCATGGAAGAGCGACGGTCTTGGACACTTTTTTCTTCCTCCGCACAATTCAATTTATTACTTTATAAGGTATGTAATCGAGAGAATGTGGGCGCCGTGGGTTATTGCGTGTGGCGTGGGAGTGATTGTAATTTGGGTTGCGGTACGTATGAATAGAGCGCATGGAGAACGTTTTTTCAGAGAAGGAGAAGCGTCTCTTGCCGGCTTTTGTTTTTTCTCGGTGGGATATCCTGCATTTTTATTCTATCTCCTCGCCATATTACTTGTGGGCGCAATTGTTACCGCGGTGAACCATGTTCGTGGAGGGGGAAGATCATCTCTGTATTATTGGTGGGTTCCTATTGCGGTCTCTGTTATAATTTTAAAGGTATATGTTATTCCAGAGACGATGCTAAATTTTTTTGCATTATAAAAAAACTTCCTTTTCATAACAGATTTTTACCGCAATCAAGTTCATACTACATTTCCAAGCAAAAATAATTCTCAATTATTTTCACACGCAATACAATGAAACTTCCCATTCCTTCGCCACAATTAAAACGACGCCTTATAAGCGAGGGTTTGATTACTGGCGAGCGGTTTGATTTATTGTATGCCGAAGCGGATAGAAAAAATCAAAGTGTGATTGATGTTTTGGTTTCGGAAGGAGTTGTGGAAGCTGAATATCTGGGAGATTTAATGGCAAAAATGTTGGGAGTGGCTCGTGTTAATTTACATCTGAATCCGATTGATAAGAATATGGTGCAACTGCTTTCCGAGGATATCGCGCGTCAACGACAAGTGATTGTGTTTGGCAAAGAAAGTAATGGTACGTATGACGTTGCGATGGCGGATCCCTCCGACCTTGAAACCATCGAATTTCTTACGCAACATCTTAAAACAAAAGTGAGGCCGTTCCTTGCAATGTCGGAAGATTTGAATCGCGGTTTTGCTATCTATGGCTTTGAAGTCGGGAAGGATTTTAAAAAACTTATCGAAGAGAATATTCATGCTTCTCTACAAAAGACGGCTAAAAATGCCGAGGAGGCGGCTGCGGAGTTGCCAATAGTCGCGATAGTGGATAATTTACTTTCGTTTGGAGAAGCATCTCGTGCATCGGATATTCATATTGAAGTGTTGGAGGATAGGACTTTGATTCGTTACCGGATAGACGGAATTCTTCATGAGGCGATGGAAATTCCTAAACTTATACATCCCGCGCTTCTTGCGCGTATTAAACTTCTTTCCGGACTCAAAATAGACGAACATTATAGACCTCAAGACGGACGATTCAGACATCGGATTGTAAATCAAACCGTAGATGTGCGTGTTTCGGTGATGCCTACGTTTTATGGAGAGAAAATCGAAATGCGTTTGTTAGAAGCTGCCCAAAAACCGCTTTCACTTGAGGAACTTGGATTTTTACCGCCTGTCGCCGCAGTGATTAGAACAAATCTCAAGAAGGCGTACGGCATGGTGCTTTCATGTGGACCTACTGGATCAGGAAAAACCACGTCGCTTTACGCGCTCATCAATATGCTCAATAAACCGACTGTAAATATTGTGACGATCGAAGATCCGATCGAGTACAACATGCGTTATATTAATCAAACGCAAATTAATGCTCAGGCGGGAGTCACGTTTGCAAGCGGACTTCGCGCCATTCTAAGGCAAGATCCGAATATTATCATGGTGGGGGAAATTCGAGACGGTGAGACGGCGAATATTGCGGTACAGTCCGCACTTACTGGACATCTCTTATTATCGTCGCTTCATACGAATGATGCGCCCACGGCGATTCCGAGACTTTTCGATCTTGGTATCCCTCCATTTCTTGTCGCATCGGTACTTAATGTGGTGATTGCGCAACGACTTGTGAGGAAAATTTGTTCTACATGTATTTTTTCCGAGGATCTTAAGTCTGATTATGCGCAAGTGATCCAAACTCAATTTGCCGAATTGGGTATTTCGAAAGAGGCGCATCTTCCAAAAACCATCTATCGCGGGAAGGGGTGTGGCGCGTGTGGGGGGAGCGGGTATAAGGGAAGACTTGGTATCTTCGAAGTGCTTGAAGTTACCGACGAAGTGAAAGCGTTGATTAACAATGCCCACTTTGACTTGGAAGGGCTTTATGCGATAACGCGCAAGGCGGGGATGAAAAGTATGTTCGAAGATGGGCTTGAAAAAACCGAACTCGCGCTTACTACCATCGAAGAAGTATTAAGAGTTATCAGAGAGTAATATACAAATAATATTGAACGACAGAGAAACACGCATTTTCCATTTTTTTTATGTTATATCATTACGTTGCATCAAATAAAGAAGGAAAAGTTGTCGAAGAGGATACTGATGCTGAAAATCTAGAGCAGGCGTTACAATTCCTTTCTTCCAAAGAATTGCGCCCGGTAACGGTTACTCTTTCAAAAGGGAATAAAGGAGGGGTGTATCGTTTTTTTGGGGGTATTACCGTAACAGACAAGGTGTTTCTTACGAAATATCTTGCGTTAATGTTGCGCGTGGGGACAGATCTTCTTTCGGCAATCAATATTCTCATCGGCGATTTTGAGAATCCCGCAATGAGGAATTTCCTTTTGGAAGTGCGAGAGAATCTTACTAAAGGACTTCCGTTTCATCTTGCATTCGCAAAATACCCCTCGGTGTTTCCTGCGACATTCGTGAATTTGATCAAAGCCGCCGAAGCGTCGGGAAGTTTGCAACAAACATTTGAGGATCTTTCGATTGCAACAAGTCGGGATGCGGAAATGCGCACTCGGATTCGTTCCGCGCTTATCTATCCCATTATTCTTCTTGTTGCGGCGTTTACCGTACTTGTGTTTCTCGTTACATTTGCCCTTCCGAAAATAGCGCATGTTTTCTCGGACAGTGGTATCAATCCCCCGGTATTTTCACGTATTGTGTTCGGTGTAGGTCTTTTTATAGGCGATCATATTGTAGTCATTTCCATACTTTTTCTAGGAGGTCTTGCTGGCGGTTTTTATTTTTTCAGTCGTACCATGGTGGGAAAGCATATTCTTGATCGCACCGCGAGTCGTGTTCCCGTAATAAGAACCGTGTATCGTGAAATTGCCGTGCAGCGTTTCGTATCAACGATGGCGCTATTGCTTAAGGCGGGGTTGCCGATTATTCAAACGTTGGAAGTTACCGCGGACGCGGTGGGAGCGGAGGAATTTCGTTATGCCATTCAGCGTGTTGCTCATGATGGGCTTGCCAAGGGACTTACTATGGGAGAGGCGTTCCATCGCGAAGTAGTGTTTCCGAAGGTTGTGGTAAACCTTATTGCGATATCGGAAAAAGCAGGGCATCTGGAAGAGGTGTTAGAGGCACTCGGAGAGTTTTATTCGTCAAGTATTGATGCGAGTATTAAATCACTTGTTGCCGTTCTAGAGCCTCTCCTTATCATGGCTATGGGGGGAATAGTGGTGTTAATCGCTCTTTCCATTGTCGTACCTATTTATCAGCTTACTACGCAATTCTAGATTGTAGTGGCAAGAAGCGAGTATTACGGATTATCAATGAAAAAATATTATAGATATGGTTTATTTCATCCATTCCTTTTTCGACGAGCAGGGTTTTCCATAATAGAGATAACACTTGTGATATTTATTGGTGCGATGTTTGCAGGATTGCTTTTCACAGGGTTATGGGGATACAAAAATAGGAATGATTTTGATACTACGACGCAGGAAATCGTGGCGGTGCTTCGCGAAGCACAAAGTCTTTCCGCGGCACGGGCATCGAGTACTACGTGGGGGATTCATTTTGAAAATAGCACTACTACCGCACCGTTTTTTGCAATATTTTCTGCGACATACGGAACTTCCACGCGTACGGGGTATTATAGACTCCCTCCAAGTGTTGTGTATGTTTCGTCGAGTATAGCGCAAGGGGATTCAAAAGAAATCATCTTCTCTCAAATTACCGGGTTTTTGTCCGCAGCAGACTCTGTGGTGTTACAAAATATTTCCGGAAGCACATCATCTACAATTTCCATAACCACGAATGGAGTTGTAACATATTAATAAGTAGACGTATTTACCAACGCAAAATATAGCAATGAAAAGAAATTCTATTATCCATTCGCGGGGGGATTGGCGAAAAGGGCAATCTCTTATTGAGGTGTTGGTAGCGCTCCTTATTGGGACTATTATGATAGGAGCAGGAGCCACTATTATTGCACCGGTATTACGAAGCAATTCTCAAACACTTCGGGCGCAGGTGGGAGCATCGCTTGCAAAAGAGCTTTTGGATAATGTAACGGTGTGGGGGCAGGGAGACTGGCATAATATTTTGAACTTAAGTACCACTTCGGCGAATATATACCACTTCTCAACATCCACTTCTCCATTTTCGGTGGTATTGGGTGAGGAGAGTGTGCAAGTGGAGACCTCTACGTATACTCGTTATTTTTATGTGGATAACGTAATGCGCGATGTGGATGGCGCGGTTACCGAGGCGGGAGGGGCAAATGATCCTTCGACAAAGAAAATTACCGTTGCATATGCATGGCCACAAAGCGCGACGAATACCATTACCACATATCTTACGCGATCCCATACTTCTTTTATATTTCGTCAGTCGGATTGGTCGGGAGGAGGAGGACAGGATTCTCCCGTAACCAGTACTAACTTCAGCGGGTTTGCAACTTCTTCATCTCAAATTGATTTCACCTCTTCTACGGGATCTTTATTCATCACTTTTTAAATAGCATGATTCGATATCTGCATTACATAAAAAAACAAATAAAATTATTGATGAATATACATTCGATACATCGCGTGGGAGTCGTCATTGCGATTGCGATATTTTGTGTGGCAGGAATTGCCGCGGTGCGCGCCGCAACCAACATAGACAGTACCGACAAATGGGCATGGAACGACATCATAGGATGGGTAGATTTTTATGCAACCGATTCGGTCACGGTGACATCGCAGGGTCTTAAAGGATATGCAAGCTCTACCTCGGGAGATATTTCCTTGGATTGTAAAACCACAAGAAGTGGGGATATTTGTAGTCAGTCGAATTATCAAGTTTCGAATGACGGAGTTGGCAATTTAAGCAATTACGGATGGAATGATGAATATGGATGGATAAGTTTCGATTGTAATAACACCGGCGGGTGTGGCGTCTCGAACTATGAAGTACTTATCGATGCAAATACGGGAGTTTTTTCGGGATACGCATGGAACGATATTATGGGATGGATCAGTTTTAACTGCTCAAACGACAGCAGTTGTGGTACTTCTAATTATAAAGTGATTACGTCGTGGGTTGCGACATCCGCCATTGCGACACTTGATTCAGCAACATTTGATACAGGAGTGGATGGAGGAGCGCAAATTAATTCCGTGTTGTGGCAAGGACATCAGCCGTCGGGAACGCTGGTAAGGTTTCAATTTGCAATTTCAAATGCATCAAGTGGCCCGTGGAGTTATGGGGGGTCGGACGGCACATCAAATACTTATTATGAAGTGGATCCGAATGTCTCGAAAAATTTGGATTACATACTTCATAGTGGAAATCGCTATTTCCGTTATCGCGTAATACTTGTTTCGGATCTTGCACAAACACTTTCTCCACGCGTAGATGATGTACTGATAAATTGGAGTCCTTGAGTGACGCAGTGCATAAAAAACGGAAAGGGGAGATTGAAAATACAGTATAATAATGAGGGTTATATGTCCGCACTACTTATCACTCATTACGTAATTCATATTCAGAAGGGGCAAGCCGCTCTTGCATTTGTTTTCCTTGTGGGAAGTATCGTTATCCTTGTGGGTGTAACAATCGGTTTTCTGGCGTCGAGTTTTGTAAATTCAAGCTTCGGATTTTCTGCTTCGCAACGTGCGCTTGCTACCGCGAACGCGGGAGCAAATGACGCGTATATCCGTGTATTGCGAAATAAAGATTTTTCGGATGTGGTGGGGTATTCTTTGCCGTTAGGGGAAAATTCAGCAACAGTAACAGTGACGCAAGATTCTCCTTCAGTAGGAGTTGTCACCGTCCTTTCAATAGCAACGGTTTCATTTCATACGAGAAAAGTGCAAATGACGTTATCGGTTTCATCATCTACGGGATCGGTAGAGCTTATAGGACGAAGAGAGTTACAATAAGATAAAGTATTTCATGATGTCTGATACAAATCCAATTACCCCGAAGGATGTGAAGCTTGAGAAGCCGAGCTCAATGCTGAAATATTATTTTGGGCGTACACTCGCGCTTTTGCGGGCGAAACCTGCTATTGGAGGGCTTGAGATTTCCGATACCGCGATAAGGTTTGCTTCGTATGATGGGGATGTGTGGAAATTTATAAGTGCGAAGATTCCTCCCGGGCTCATGGAAATGAATCGGATTAAGAATAGGGACGAATTCATTAAGTTGGTAAAAAATTTCCGTGCGCAGATTCTCGGAGAAGAACAAGCGCGTCGGAAGGCGAAAATCAACGTGGTGGTTTCGCTAAGTTCTATAAGTATTTATAGTCAAGTATTTGGATTGCCAATTGTAAGGGGAGAGAATCTGGAAAAAGCGGTGCAGCTTAATATTCAAATGGTGTCTCCGGTTGAGGTAAAAGAAGCGTATTCCGGGTGGCAACTTGTAGGAGAAGATAAAGATACGTTTCGTCTTGAGGTACTCTCGGCATTCATAGATAGGAAGGTGGTGGATGATATGACCCAAGTACTTGAAGAGGGAGGGTTTACTCCTGTCGCTATCGAGTCGCGTGCGCTTGCAATCGCCCGTCTTGCGCGCAAAAAAGGATCTCGTATCGATATTACCAAACCATACATCATTATTCATCTTGATAGTGCGGGACTTGATTTTCTCATAATACGCAATGGGCAACTCTATTTCGAATATTTCCATTCTTGGAAAGATGTGCAGAACGAGAAGCAGCAAATTACCCAAGACGCGTTCGAAGCGCTCCTGACGAGGAGTTTGTATCAAGTTTTCAACTTCTATAGTCAGCACTGGCCTGATCCGGTAAGAGACGTGTTAATTTCTGCCGTGGCTCTTCAAGAGCAAGTCGAGAAAGTAATCTCAAAAAATTTTGGGCTTTCTGCTCAACCGCTTGTTTTTGAGGGAAGCGATAAGATAACTCCTGAATGGTTTGTGGCGTTGGGGAGTGGTATGAGGGGGCTTATTCCTCGCAGAGAGGATAAGGATATTAGTTTGTTGGGGGTTGGAGCTCAAGAGCGTTTTCGTCAGGAGCAGATTATGGATTTTATAAGTTTTTGGCGCGTTACCATCCCCATAGTAGTGAGTATATTGCTTATTACATTTGTAAGTGCGGATATGTTTCTTATAAATCTTCGTCGCTCTCTCGAATCTCAAGCGGTCTTTCAGCTGAAGCAAAGCGAAGTGAGGGAGATCGAAACGCTTCGTGGGCAGGCGGAAAGATTCAATCGTACTGTAGCTATGATTCAGACTGCGCAGAAGAGCATACGCCCCAAAGAGCCTCTTTTTGAAAAAATGGCGGATTTATTCACACAATACGAGATCACTATAAATAGAATAAACTTTCAAGGTGGCGATGTCCCTGTTTCATTGAGTGGAGAAGCTCCGACCGAATCGAGTATTCTTGATTTGAAAAAAGCACTTGATGCCGATTCCGAAATCAGTAGCGTGCAACTTCCGTTGACGGATATCAAGAAATCTTCAGGAAAAGGATTCTCGTTTTCTCTAAGTTTTGGCGCCAAACTGCAAGAGAGAAACGATTAGATCGAATGCTTTCTCAAGAAGCATATAATCGCTTTGAGTGATGGGAGAAAGTACAAAATCTCCGGCTTTTTTCCTTTGAAGTTCCGTTGAGGGTCTGATTCCAATACGAATTCGCCAAAAGTTTTCCGTACCAAGTGTATTAATTATGGAAATAACTCCATTATGACCCGCGGATCCACGGGAAAATGCATCGGCGACTGTTCCCGTAGAGAGGTCGCTATCGTCGTGAAGTACGAGGAGATGTTCGGGAGGTATTTTGAAGAAAGAACATGCATCATGTGCGGCATTTCCGGATTCATTCATGAATACAAGTGATTGCGCGAGTACGTAGGGTCTTTTTTTGGAATATGAGAATGATTTTCCAGAAACATGGTGAAATGCGGGAGTGTCGTAGTGCGTGGCAATATGAGAGAGTGCAAGAAGTCCTGCGTTGTGATACGTATTGTGAAATTCTTTTCCCGGGTTGCCGATACCGAGAATGAGTTTGATGGAGCGAGGGTCGAAGCGTACCATATATGAGGTCTATCATAGAAGTATAAATCCCAAAAATCAACGTGGGAAATCCATTATAAAGGAAATATGTAATTTGGCTTGTAGTTTGTGAGACGTTCCGTTATACTCACAATCGAAGTGCTATTCAATCATGCGTAAATTTTTCGTTTCATTGATAGAAATTTTTGAAATTGCTTTAATCGCGGTGGGTTCGGTGTTTCTTGTGAGAACATTTTTAGTACAGCCCTTTGTAGTGAGCGGTTCCAGTATGATTCCGAATTTCGAAAATGGAGATTATCTTCTTGTAGACGAGTTAACCTATCATTTTAGATCACCGGAGAGAGGAGAGGTGGTCGTATTCAAATATAATGACGGTTCCGCAACTTATTTTATCAAGCGAATCATCGGTCTTCCGGGTGAACAAGTTTCGATAAAAAACAATGAAATTAACGTAATGTTGCCAAACGAAGGGGGAGTTGTTCCTATCAGCGAGCCATATCTTTCTTCAGGAGTGGTAACAGGAGGGGACGCCGAATATACACTCGGGTCGGATGAGTACTTTGTGATGGGAGATAACAGGTCGTTTAGTTTTGACTCGAGAAGCTGGGGGCCTTTGAGTGCCGATAATCTGGTGGGTATTGCCAGAATCAGGCTTTGGCCATTGTCTCAGCTCACTGCGTTTGCGGCTCCTCAATATTCTCGATAGAATTCATTTGCTTATGTCTAAAAAAATAAAAAAAAGAAAAGAAATCGCAAAAATTCTTCAAGAGCCGAAAGGCATGCATGACGTATTGCCTGTCGACGAGATGTACTGGTCTCGTATCAGAGAAGTAGTCAGTGAAATTTCAGAAGGGTATGGATTTCACCGCATAGAAACCCCTTTATTGGAATTTGAAGAACTCTTCCAAAAAACCGTCGGCGAATCAAGCGATATTGTAGCTAAGGAGATGTATACCCTTAAAACACGTGGAGGGGATATGCTGGCGTTGAGACCTGAGTTCACCGCTTCAACCATGAGAGCATATCTTGGACATAGTCTTGGACGTTTGGGACAGCCACAGCGGCTTTATACGTTTGGTCCCGTATTTCGCCATGATAATCCTCAGGCAGGAAGATACCGTCAATTTACGCAGGCTAACTTTGAAATTATTGGGGGGCAAAATGACCCTGTGTACGATGCGCATATCATACTCCTTTCGATGCGTTTTCTTGATATATTGCGAATCAAAGGGGTTTCGTTAAGAATCAATTCTATAGGATGTCGTGTATGTCAACCTGCATACAGGCGTCAATTGCAGAATTATTATAAAAGTCACGAAAAAGAATTGTGCGCCGATTGCGTACGCCGTGCGAAGACGAATCTTCTGAGACTTCTCGACTGCAAAGAACAAGGGTGTGTAAAACTGCGTGAACATGCGCCGAATATTTTGGATAAGCTTTGTGTTACCTGTAGCGCGCATTTTAAATCGGTAATCGAGTACCTTGATGAGCTGAAAATTTCTTACGTTTTGGATAATACGCTTGTCCGCGGACTGGATTATTACAGTCGTACCGTATTCGAATGTGTGATCGAAGCGGAAGGAAGAGAATTTGGAGCGTTGGCCGGTGGCGGACGATATGATTATCTTGCGGAGTTTTTAGGGGGACACGCGACTCCGGGAGTGGGAGTGGCGGTTGGCATTGAACGTGTTATCGGAGTGATCAAAGCCCAAGGAATAGTATTTTCTTCAAAGCAAAAAAAGATGGTTTTTGTGGTACATGCGGGAGAGATGGCTAAGAAAAAGGCATTCCGTTTTGTGGAAGAGTTTCGACGTGCGGGGATATATGTGAAAGAATCTCTTGCAAAAGACTCTCTCAAAGCCCAGTTAAAATTTGCGGATAAGGAAAAAGCCCGTATCGCGTTGATTTTTGGACAAAGAGAGATTTATGAAGGTACGGTAATCGTGCGAGATTTAGAAAACAGCTTACAAGAAACCGTTCCTCTGGATAGAATAGTCGAGGAGATTAAAAAACGATTAAAGTAGGTATAGGTGGAGAGGATTTGTATATTTATGCCACTATGGGGTATTATGCACCAGCAAATTCCTAGGAGCCTTATAAGGAAAAATAAGAGGGGGTTTCGCAAGGTGGTGTATTTCTCGGGTGTGTCGTTATGACGAAAGAGAGATCGGTACATAACGCACAAAAGCAGTGTTTATAAAGAGTCGTATGAGGTAATGCAAAAAAAATAAATTCACAATGATTGAAGTAAGAAAAAAAGAAGGAGAAAGTGCAAGCGCGCTTTTTTTTCGGTTTTCCCGGAAAATAAAGCGTAGTGGAGTGCTTAAGGAATCAAAAGCGCGTCGGTTTTACGATCGACCGGCGAGTCGCGTGAAACGGCGTGTTTCGGCGCTTCATCGCGAGGCGAAAAAAAGTAATATGGAGCACATGAAGAGAGCGGGAGTTGTATAGTGAGAATAGGCGAAAGCAGCTTATTTATTTTTTATATTTTATGACTCTTAAAGAGCGCATTATGGAAGATGTGAAGGTGGCGATGAAGTCGGGAGATTCGGCGCGTTTGGGAGTGTTGAGGATGATGATGGCGGCAATCCGGAATCGCGAAATAGAAATGAGAACCGAGAAATCCACGGAGGTTTCCGATGCGGATGTGATCGCGGTACTGGAGAAAGAAGCGAAAAAGCGGCGAGAGGCATCGGATTTGTACAAAAAAGGAGCGCGAGCTGATCTTGCAAAAAATGAACTTTATGAAGTCGAGGTGATAGCAGGTTATCTTCCTCCTCAACTGAACGATGAAGAAATTATGATGGTTATTGAGAAATGCAAAGTCGCAGGGGCAAATGATTTTGCATCGCTTATGCGAGATGCCATGAAAGAAATGAAAGGCAAGGCGGATGGGCGTCGAGTGGGAGAGCTGGTGAAGCAGTCACTGGGCTGACGCGGTGGGGTATATCGCACAAAAAGAGCGTAACTATCTATACGTGTGTAGTGAAAAAGAATATCAAAACAAAAGACAGAAATTTGGGAGAGAGGGGTAGCAGTAAGATAAATCACAATGCATATGTGATAAAGGCGGGAAAAAAGACTCTCGCGATTTTGGGTTTTCCCACGGATTCTGTCGATATTATTTTTGCACAAGACAGTGTAATGAGGGATATAAAATTTGCCACTACCGGAATTCGGAAACGTGTGGTGAACGTGCTTGCGTTTGAAGAACCTCGGGAGTTTCCACATCCGGAAAGAAAGGGGTTTATGGGTGAGGTATATCTCAATGGCGAGCGTTATTCAAAAGATCGTGAGTATATGACTTTTTTACTAATACACGGAATTCTCCATCTTGCAGGCTTTCGTCATAATGGACGTCGTGATACGATTGAGATGCAACGCATGGAGCAGATGCTTGTTTTGTGTGTTACCAAAAAAGAAATATATAAAAACAAGCGTACGCGGACTTGCAATGCACGCATTATCACACGATGACATCCTCATTTATTACAGCACTTGATATCGGAACATCTTCCATTAAGGTGGTGGTGGCGGAGAATGTGCATGGGCGTCCGGTAATTCGTTTTGTGCATCGTGAACAATCGGCGGGTGTGAGAAAGGGTGCGGTGGCGGATATCACCGAGGCATCACATGCGGTGAGTCGTGTATTGAGTGAGGTTCGAAGAGTCTCAAGGCCGGCGCTAAAAAATCTCTATCTTGCAATAGGAACGACACATGCAAAAGTACAGACATCACGCGGTATCGTTGCGGTTTCGCGTGCGGATACGGAAATATATCAAGACGACGTAGATCGTGCGGTGAAGGCGGCACAAGCGGTGAATCTTTTGCCGAATCGAACGATTATCCATAACGTCACGCGGGAGTTTATTGTTGATGGAGTAGGGGACATTGCGGATCCGTTGGGACTTTCCGGTTCCCGTCTCGAAGTAGGGAGTTTTGTAATAGATGCGTTTACGCCGCATGTTAAAAATTTAATGAGAGTGGTTGAGCTTGCCGGTGGAAGAGTACGTGGGTTGGTGTGGGCTCCGCTGGTCGCAAGTCGTGCAGCACTCTCGCGAGCACAACGAGAATTAGGAACACTTCTTATCGATATCGGAAGTGGCACAACGGGCATGAGTGTGTATGAAGAAAATAAGCTTTCTGGTGTGGCGAAGTTTCCGGTGGGGAGCGCGAATATTTCGAACGATCTTGCAGTGGGGCTTCGTATTCCGGTAGATGCCGCGGAAGATTTAAAGCTTAATTATGGATATGCCCTTGCTCAAGATGTATCGGGTAAAGATATGATCGAACTTCGAAAATTTGCTCCGGATGTAAAGGGAGCAACGTCTCGTCGTTTCATTTCGGAGATTATAGAATCGCGACTTGCGGAGATTCTCGAGTTTGTCCATAATGAGCTCAAGCTGATGGGTAAGGTGGGGAAGCTTCCCGGAGGAGTAGTGCTGGTAGGGGGAGGTTCCAAGCTTCCCGGATTGACCGATTTGGTGAAGCAGGAATTAAAATTGGCATCCCAGATTGGCGCGACAGTTGAAGGTTTTGGATCGGGAAGTGGGGAGTTTTCTGGTTATTTCGAGGATCCTGAATTTGCAACAGTGCTAGGCCTTGTATTGTGGGGATCCGAGGATGCGGAGTGGGAAGCGAATCGCACATTCAAGAATCTTAAGTTTGAGTTCAAGACGGTAAAGGAGATGTTTCGACATTTTCTTCCTTAATTATTTTGTATTGTTATGGCGAGCATCCAACAAAAAGACAAACAAACATCCCCCATTGCAAGTGTAAAAGTAGTGGGAATAGGGGGGGGTGGTGGCAATGCGGTTTCGCGTATCAGTTCTGATTTTGTGCGAGGCGTGCAATTTTTTGCAATCAACACCGATCATCAGGATTTGGATCATGTAGATGTTCGAAATAAGATTTACATCGGCAAGAATCTTACGCGGGGATTAGGTACGGGAATGAACCCCGATTTGGGAAGACAGGCGATGGAAGAAAATCGTTCGGAAATTACGGAAGCGCTTCGCGGCGCTGACTTGGTATTTCTTACCGCGGGTTTTGGAGGGGGTACGGGAAGCGGAGGTATGCCGGTAGCGGCGGAAATAGCGAAACAGCTTGGATCGCTTGTAGTGGCGGTGGTTACAAAACCATTTGCGTTTGAGGGTAGTCAACGGGAACGTATTGCACAGGAAGCGATTGTGAAAATGAAAGATAAAGTTGATGCGCTTATCGTAGTTCCCAATGACCGTATTTTCTCCATTATCAAAAAAGAAACGCCTATTCTTAAAGCGTTTGAAGCGATTGATGACGTACTTCGTAATTCATTGCGTGGCATAGTGGAATTGGTTACGTCACCGGGGCTTATCAATCTTGATTTTGCGGATGTAAAAAGCATTCTTGAGGATGCAGGTTCCGCGATTGTCGGTGTGGGAATTGCATCGGGCCCCGAGCGGGCGGTAAATGCGGTGCAAAGTGCATTGAATTCTCCTCTCCTCGAAACGAGTGCGGAAGGAGCAAAGCGCGTGTTGTTGGGTATTTCCGGTTCGCGAGATCTTACGATGAACGAGATAAACGAGGCGGCAAAAATAGTCGCACAAGTTGCGGATCCTTCAGCGCGCATTATATTCGGTGCATATCACGACCGACGTCTTCGTGCGAGGCAACTGAAAATTACGCTTGTTGCGGCCGGATTCAACGGTGCAGGAGGGGCATCTACTCTTTTCGGAGGAGCGCCGACACCGACAAGACTTCCATTTTTCGAAGGACTAAAATCACAGTCACAATCACAGTCTGGACGTACCGAAGATCGCAGTAAATATACCGTCGAAGACACATCCGCAAAGAAGCCTATGCCCATTTTTTCAGAACGTCAGGATAAAATAGAGAAGTCGGAATCAAAAGGGGATGCGCACGCCAAGAAATCAGAAAAACAGGAGCAACAGGAGGTGGATATTTGGGATATTCCTACCTTTCTCAGAAGGAAGAAAAAATAGTTTTTATACCAGGATTAGAGAAGGTGGTTCCCATCCTCTGCGTCCTCAAATGAGGGCGCTTCGAGTTTCATTGGCTCAATGCCGATTGTTTCTCCACTGATTTTTACCACATCCTTATCTATCTTCCCGAATTCCTTGTGGGCGTTATTGTAGGCACTTACGGTGGTGGTCAGATTTTTTCCGATTTTCCCGAAGTATTCTTCGTACGCGATAAGATGCTTCCCAAGATGACTTACTTGTTTGATGATATCTTTTGTTTGCTCCGAAATTTTTTGATTACGGAGACCTTGAAGTACCGTTTGTAGATATGCAAGAAAAGATGTCGGAGAAACAATAACTACTTTTTTCTGGAACGCATAGGATATAAGATTTTTTTCTTCCGTTGCACTCCCCACTTTATTAATAAGCAAATCATAATAAATCGCCTCTGAAGGAATGAACATAAATGCAAAATCCATCGTTTCTTCCTCGGGTTTTACATATTTTGAAGTTTCATCGATACGCATCTTGATGTCAGAAATAAATGCAGCTTCATACTTCTTCTTATCAAGTGGATCGGCGGTTTCTGCAAAACGATTATAATTCTCAAGACTGAATTTTGAATCAATGGGGATAATCCTTTTATCGACAAATACCACTGCATCCACAATAAGACCCTTTCCTGTTTTCTCATCTTTGCCAAGCGGATACTGCATTTGATATCCCCCGGGAGGCAGGACGTTTTTCAATACATTTTCCAGATAATATTCTCCCAAAATGCCCCGTTGTTTGGGGTTGTTAAGGGTATCTTGTAATTTTTTAAGCTGATCGGTAAAGCCAACGACCTGTTTATTGGTTTCTCCGAGTTGTGTGAGTTTCTCGGTTACGTCGCCCATAATTTTTACGCTCTGACCGAATTGCTGTTGCATCGCGCGCGTGACTTCACTTACGGTGTGCTTTGACTCGTTCGCAACTTGCCCAAGCCTTGTGTCGAGTGTCCGCGTGAGTTCATTTAATTGGTTTTGGAGAAGGATGAGTGATTGATCAGGCTTCTGCTCTTTCGGTGAGAGAAGTGTGCGGAGGTAAAAGACACCGCCGACGAGTACCGCAAGGATGAGAATAAGAAATATGAGTTCCATTTCTGCATTATACCTCAAAACAAAAAACGCCTTTTTGAAGGGCGACTTTTCGCTGTTTCATTCTTTCGAGTGGGATTATCGTACAATATATTTGAATTGGGAATCGATATGCATGTCGAATTCACGACATGCAGTATCGCGATTACCATAACCGAGCATGCGAGAAAGAAGCAATCAGAGGTCAATTTTATGCTAGAGTGTGAAACATGAAAGATATCCTCCTGATCGACAAGCCTGCAGGCATCACCTCATTCGACGTGATACGGAAGTTGCGTCAAAAAATGAAAATTCGCAAAATGGGACACGCAGGTACGCTCGACCCCATGGCAACGGGACTTATGATTGTAGGCGTGAGAGAGGGTACAAAAAAACTGAATGAGTATTTGAAATTGCCAAAGGTGTACGAAGCGGAAGTAATGCTCGGGATTAGGACGGATACGGGGGATAGAGAGGGAAAGATTCTTGAAAGTTCCAATGTCAAATTCCAAAGTTTCAAAGAGGGAGAGATTAGGAGCGCTTTGGAATTGCTTCGCGGGAAAATAGTTCTACCGGTTCCAAAATATTCTGCGGTGAAGATGCGAGGTACGCCACTCTACGCGCGAGCGAGAAAAGGAGAAGATTTTGAAGCACCGAAGAAGGAGATGGAAGTGATGAGAATCACTTTGGAGAGAATATGGAATATGGAATACGGAATGAAGAATGAGGGAATGGGTATCGTATTGAAATTCGAAGTGGAGGTGGCAAGTGGAACATATATTCGCTCTCTTGCCGAGGAGATCGGAAGACGACTTGGCGTGCCTGCGACACTTTGGAATTTAAGAAGGACACAAATAGGACAGGGAGAAAGCGCATTGAAGATAGAAGACGCGGAGAAGTCACCCTTCTGAATTTTTATGAATTTGTTTTGAATGGTGAGTGTTCGCGTAGAGCGCAATTGATAAGAGCCCGGGTGAGATAGAGATATCAAATCTGTTT
>JANLHI010000012.1 GCA_024654525.1 Patescibacteria group bacterium
ACGTTATCCATCATCCGCCGAAATTTTTCCGGGATTGCGGCAATACCTTTTTCAACCAATTGTTCAAATTCTTTTTGTCTCATGTCGGGCCAGGCAGAATCGAACTGCCGTTTCATCGTCACGAATCACTTAGTATAATTGTTCAGCTTCGCCTCCAATTCTACTAATAAGTGTTCGCGACCCCGCCTCACGGTTTCAAAAACTCCACTGTCGGGCTGCCGAGAATCGAACTCGGATCACACACACCCCATGCGTGCATACTGCCGTTGTACTACAGCCCGACAGTAGGTTTTTGAAATATCGCTCCGACCCTTGCTCGGGAAAAATGCTCTCTCATTTTCTTTCTCCTCGCAAGCCCCATGGGCGTGGACTACCACTATCCGATGGCCCGCTCGTTTCTTTTCAAAGTCCATCTCATTGTCGGGGTGCCGGGAATCGAACCCGGGTCTCACACTCCCGAAGCGTGTATACTACCACTGTACTACACCCCGACAATGAGATGGACCTCACACTGTGTATGTGAAACGCTCCGCTTTTCTGTTCCGCCATGAGCCGGAAGAACACTCATGCGAAACCATCATACCAAATAATCTCAAGTTTATACAATCCATTAACCCATAAGCAAACCCTTCTTTTTGAGTTCTTTTCTGATGGCCTTATAATTCGGGATCGTGCTTGCGACCAAATTCCAGAATTTTTCTGAATGATTAAATTCTTTTAAATGACAGAGTTCGTGCACAATAATGAGGTCCTGTACTTCGGGTGTCAAAAAAAGAATCCTATAGCTAAAATTTAAATTGCCTTGCTTGGAACAACTCCCCCACCGAGTTTTCTGATCTTTCACGCTTATTTTATTATATGCAAATCCATACTCTTTATTAAAATACTCAACCCGGTTTTTCACTAACGTAAGAGCTTCGTCTTTGCGCTTCACATAGTCTTCCTTGCTGTGGGGTAAAATACTGACATTTCCATATTCTCTGAAATGCTGTATTTTCTTCCATATCCAAACGCTCTTTGCTTGCACAAACTGCTCCGCAAACACTTCTAGGACACCTGACGGAAGAGTTACCACGACACTGCCGTCACGATGCACAGACAGACGCACTCGACGCGCCCAAGGACTTCTCTTGAGTGTGTAAGGAATATATTCGTTTTCTAGTAAAATATGTTTATTCATCCCATTAGGAGTTCAAGTTTAACTATTTACTATTATATATGAATAAGATATAATCCCCATACTGTACATCGCACTTATGATGTACGCACGATCATTCCCGGTTGATGATTGGGTCCTTGGCTGTTTTGGTAGGTCCGAAACCTATGCCTGTAAAATATAGAAGTATATAGTACAATTTAATATAAAATGGGCCCTTAGCTCATCTGGTAGAGCACCTGTTTTGCACTCAGGAGGCAAGCGGTTCGAGTCCGCTAGGGTCCAC
>JANLHI010000024.1 GCA_024654525.1 Patescibacteria group bacterium
AGATAATGGGGTGGTACATTGCTTTCGTCGCGGTCGTCGCCCTTGCCTTGGGTATTATCAGAAAATCTCTCGGCATTAAATTTTAAATATGAGCACATTTCTTGGATACATGCTTGTCGCGCACATTGTTCTGGGTCTTATCGGCATCGGGGCGTTCTATGCTGTATGGATGGGACTTTTAAAAAGAGTCCCGAAGCTTGCCTTTTTGTTCCGGTCGTCCTTGCTTGGTTTTCTTTCTTTCATCACCTCATGGCTTGCCGGTGGATATTATTACGTGGAACATTACGGGGGAGCGGTAAAACCCATCATCAAGGCAGGAGAATACCCATGGGCGCACTCGGTGGTAATGGAAACGAAAGAGCATTTTTTTCTGTTCCTGCCGATTCTCGCCGCTCTCGTTTTCCTCTCACTCGCACTTTTGAAAGAGACTTCGTTTGAAAATCAAGGGATCAGAAAAGCACTTGCCTCTATCGCGGGCTTTATTGTCATCATGGGCATCGCGATTACTCTCGGAGGAATATTAATATCGGGCGCAGCAAGATAATCTCACACCTATGGATAAAAGACTAAAAATCGTCAATTCGTTTATTGCAGGGGCCATCGCTGCAAGCGTATTCATTGCCGTATCAACGATTGGCGGGGAATTATATAAACCGTTCAAAGATTGGCTCGCGGGGACATTTTATCATCATTGGGTGGGGAAAGGCATCCTCGCGGTTGCGATTTTCTTACTCGTGGCTTTCCTGCACGGATTAATCGTAAAAAATTCAACAGAAGATCGCGTGCGCAGGCACCTCTTTGCGCTTTTAGGTATTCTCGTGTTTTCTTCACTATCCATCTTGCTCTTTTTCCTGTACGAGTTTAATATAAAGCATTAATTAAAATAAAAAAGAGAAAATATGGAAAAAAAGAAAGTGTTGGTATTTCTGGGACACGAAGATTGCGAAACGCTTTCAGGCTCGCTTGCAGATAGCTATGAACAGGGCGCAAAAGATGCCGGACACGAAGTCAAAAGAATAAATATCTGCGATCTTAAATTTGATCCGCTACTCCACAAGGGATATAAAGTCATTCAAGAACTTGAACCTGACCTTAAACGTGTGCAAGAAGAGATGAGATGGGCTGACCACGTTACTCTTTTTTACCCGAATTGGTGGGGCACGATGCCGGCGGTACTTAAAGGTATGTTTGATCGCATGTTCCTTCCGGGATTTGCTTTTAAATTCATCAAAGGATCGTGGCGGTGGGAAAAACTCCTGAAAGGCAAGAGCGCGAATATTTTTATTACCATGAACACTCATCCATTGCTGGCACGAATCCTTTACGGAGATAACAGTAATGAGATTAAAAGAAATATATTTGAATTTGCAGGATTTTCACCGGTTCGACTCACAAAGGTTGGTCCTGTGGAAAAAATAGATAACAAAGAGAGGGATGCTCTCAAGAAAAAGGCATATGAGCTCGGTAAAGGCGCTCGGTAGTAAAACTCTTTACATAAATCCCGCGCTAGCGGGATTTATTCTTTTGCTGTTTGTTGGTAC
>JANLHI010000025.1 GCA_024654525.1 Patescibacteria group bacterium
CGAGGCTCCCGGAACCGCCTATTCGCTTTCCGCAGGTACGTATGTAGTGAGTGAAAATGCACACGCTTCTTATACGCAAAGCTTCAGTGGGGCGTGCGACGCGAATGGGATCGTCACGCTTTCCGCGGGAGAGGATAAAACATGTACGGTCACGAATGATGATATTGCGCCACCTCCACCTCCTCCGCCACCTCCCCCACCTCCGGCACCTGCATCACCTCCACCCCCGTCAGTTACTGTTGACGTTCCGGGGAGAATAGTACCCCTTATTGGTATTCTCAAAGTCCCAACTCCGCGTGCGTTACCCGAAGGATCCGGCTTGGTTGTGTACGACTACGTTGTATGGAACGTAGGCGGTCAGCAAGCGCTTATCAATATTACGGTAGTTGATGACAAATGTAGTCCGGTTTCCTTTATTTCCGGTGATACAAATAACAACGGCAAGCTTGATTTTGGTGAAAAGTGGAAATATGACTGTAGCATCACGCTTTTAAATACTACTACGAACATCGCAATCGCCACCGGTTATGGTGATGATAGTCAGCATCAAGACGCTACTGCCACCGCAGTCGCTACTGTGGTGGTGGGGAATCTGCCGAAGTTACCGGATGCAGGAGGGGTAGTGCCTCCTCTTATTACCACTGCCCTTGTGATTATGCCCCACTTTCCCAATACGGGACTCCTTTCCTTGGAACAAAACACCTTCATAGGTATTGCGGTATTTTGGAGTATATTTGCGGCTCCATTCCTAATCCGGTTTGTTAGGAGAAAATTATTTGTGGTTGATTTGTAAACAATAACCGTCGAGGAGTATAAAAACCTGCGCGAAAAATAAATTTGATGACTGTTACTCTTGTACGTAAATTAAAAATGTCCATTCCAATATGTGTCGCGGTGCTGATACTTGGATTTGGGAATTTGCCCGTCTTTGCGGAAGCAAGTGAAAGTGTTCTCCACGTTCCTCTCATTGGTATTTCGATAGTGCCGAGTCCATTGGTATTACCGAAAGGGCCGGGCAACGTGACGTATCATTATGCGGTCAAAAATTTTCTGTGGGAAGCGGCTTTGACTGATGTGCAAGTTTTCGATACGAAGTGTGGTCACGTCACATTTATAGAGGGTGATGATAACGATGACTCTCAACTTGATTTTAGCGAAACATGGAGATATACATGCGCTACAAAACTTTTGGAAACTACCGAAAGCATTGCTACGGCAATAGGCACCGCTAATAATCTTTTGGCAACACACAAAGCGTACGCTACCGTTATTGTCGGTTCAAACAGTCTGGCTCCACTCGTCAATATTATTAATGTCAGTAAAATTGCGTATCCCTTGGATTTACCTGCCGAGGGAGGCGATGTCATTTTTACCTATAGAGTCAATAACCCCGGCGTAGCGCCTTTGCACGATGTGGTGGTTATCGATGATAAATGCAGTGCCATGTCGAATAAATTGGGAGACATAAACGGTAACGATCGTCTCGATGTGCGCGAGGTATGGATATATTCATGCGCCACGCATCTCACCGAAACGACGACAAACACGGTAAGTGTCACAGCTTTTGCGGGTGGATTGAAGGCAGTCGGCTACTCTACGCTCACGGTCACGGTTGCTCGGTTGGTTCCGGGTTTACCGGAGACGGGAACAATTTCCGATATGCGAAATATTGTATGGGGAGTTTTGGCATTTTTTCTGGCGGGTCTCATTATATTTTTCTCAATAACTCGGAAAAGCAATTTTGGGAAAAATTCGGTATGAAAATAAAGCTAATAGTAATCTTCGCTCTTTTTGTGGGAGTTGGACTTTGTTTTTTGGTGCTGTTTCGGCTTGGTCCGAATAAATATGCGGATAATGGAAATGTTCCCGATAGCTTATTTGGTTGGAAATATCCGTCGGTCAAGTTTCCGATAACCGGACCTGGTCAAATCGCATATTCCAATATCCGTGATCCCGGAGGTGTGCCCCAAGGACTTCCTGTCCGTCTCAAAATTCCTATTATCAGTGTGGATGCGGCAATCGAAGACGCGCTCATTACATCCGATGGGAGAATGGATGTGCCGGAAGGTTCAACAAATGTTGCATGGTTTTCCCTCGGTCCTCATCCGGGTCGGGAAGGGAGTGCGGTTATTGGTGGTCACTTCGGTATTAAAAATGGAGTCAAGTTTGTTTTTTATGATTTGGACAAACTTAAAATCGGCGACAAAATTTACATTGAAAATGACAAGGGGGATACCCTCGCGTTTCAAGTCCGGTCGGTTAAATTGTTTGATAGGGATGCCGATGCGACTGATGTATTCACTTCATATGACAAGATGGCGCATCTGAATCTTATTACCTGCGAAGGAGTTTGGAACAAAGTGAACGGCACTTATCCGCAGCGACGAGTGGTGTTCACCGATGCGGTATTGGAGGAAGGTGCCATTACGGTTATGTCCGAAGCAAATGCTATTTTTGAGCGAAGACTTGGTATCGGTTCACGGGGAGCTGATGTGGTCATGCTCCAAACTGCGCTTGAGGAACAAAAGTTTCTCACAATACCGCGCGGAGTTACTCGCGGATATTTTGGCGTGCTCACAAGTGCCGCGGTCATACAATATCAAAAAAACGTCGGTCTGCCGCCGGACGGCGTGTTCGGACGATTGGCGAGAGCGAAGTTGTTTCCGGAGGTGGGGGTTGATGAACCTTCTCCGACAGTAATCAAGCCAACTCTTCCGTCAACTGCGTTGGAGTCGCCCGATTCGATTTCTTCTTTTCGCGCCCTCCTTCGATTTATGGAAAATCTCTATGCAACTCCATTGGATGGATTGATAACTTCTTTTCTCCTTATTTCGATAATTTTTATAATTTTTAAGATTACTCGGCGGCAATTATAAAACGTATGCAATTAAAAATTATAGTGCGGTGGGCGTTGGGTGTCGGGGTGATTGCGGGAGTCGTGTTTTTTTCACTGTCTCCCTTCTTTTTGGTTCCGCGCCTGTCCGCTCAAGGTTCGTATGTCGCGAAATCGGTTGTTGTGGATATTAAGCCAAGCAACTCTTTGAAGGAGCAAATAAGTCCGGGGTTGCCGGTCCGTCTCAAAATTCCCACTATCAATTTAAATGTGGAGCTTGAGCATGTGGGCATCACCCTTCGGGGAGCGTTGGATGTGCCGAAAGGTCGCGCGAACGCAGGGTGGTTTAAATTCGGACCTCGTCCGGGGGAGGAGGGGGTCGCGATTATTGATGGCCACTTTGGTTTTTGGAAAAATGATGTACCCGCAGTATTTAATAATTTGAATAAATTACGTAAAGGAGATGTGCTCTCCGTAGAAGATCAAAAAGGGAAGGTGGTTAATTTTGTAGTGCGCGAAGTTCGGAGATATGATCCGAAGGCAGACACGTCGGAAGTATTTGTTTCAAATGACGAGAAAGCGCACCTTACTCTTATTACGTGCGATGGGGTTTGGAACAAGTTTCTCAAAACGTATTCCAAAAGACTCGTGGTATTTACCGATAGGGAAGGGGAAATATCTCCTGCGTTGTAAAAGTGCGCAAAAATTTCCCTCGTATGTGTTGATGGTGGATTCTCGGTGAGAGACATGTGGTATAGTATTAATAAGCGCTAAAGGTCATTTTTCGTTGTTGATTTCAATAATATGTCCCATTACATGTATACGAGAGAGTGCAATGGTATTTCGGATGATCCGAATGTCATATGCCAAGCGTCTGACTGTTCTAAAAAATTCCACTCGCTTACTCCTTGTGACTGTACCGATAGCCGGCATGGACAACAGGGAGGTGAAGCAAAAGAATTGCCGTCAGACGGTGTGAACAATAATAACTATCATGGTTGAATCGGAAAAAAAAGCTCCGCACTCACTGCTTTATGTGGTGATTATTTTGGCGATTATTTTTGGAATTATTTACTTTACTTCCGGAAATAATGTACAGCCGGAAGAGGGCGGAGAGGCGCAAGAGTCGGTTGTGTCTCCATAAATAAGTTTGTTATACTACCCACATGACTAATTTATGTTTGTGCAAAAGAACCGATGTTATGCTTCTCATTGCGCGTGTGATAATAGGTGGGATTTTTATCTATACAGGATGGATGAAAGTTGCGGATATGGGTGCGACAATCGGGTTTTTTGGTACATTGGGTATCCCTGCATTTCTCACGTACATAGTGGCATATGCGGAGCTTATCGGGGGAGTGCTTTTAGTGCTTGGATTTTGGACGTGTCTTGTGGCGGGGATTCTTGCGATTATTATGATTGCGGCTACATGGTTTATGAGTGGCAAAGGGTTTGCAGGGGTGAGTACTCCGATTGCAACATTCGCGGCGTTGGTTGCGCTTATGGGTTCGTGTGGAGGAAAATATTCGCTTTCGTGTAAGGGAGGGCAGTGTGCATCGTGTGTCTCAAAATAACATAAGATTTTTATTTCACACCACGGATGGCAAAACGCCATTCGTGGTGTGGCGTATAATAAAGGAGCACTATGGAAGAATCTCTACAACCTCAATTTGTTATCGCGGCGTTCGCTGTTATTTTTGACGAGCAAAAACGCGTGCTACTTTGTCATCGGCGTGATTATGATTTATGGAATTTGCCGGGTGGTGGTATGGAGCATGGTGAATCTCCATGGGATTGCGTAGTCCGGGAAGCGAGAGAGGAAACGGGGCTGGAAGTGGAGATTGTAAAGTTGGCAGGTGTTTATGGAAAGCCGGATAGGAATCAAGTTGCGTTTTCTTTTGTGTGTAAGATAGTTGGTGGACAGATTAAGACGAGCAATGAAATGGATAGATCCGAATATTTTGCGTTGGAAAATATTCCCAAAAATACAACTTTGAAACAAGTAGAGAGAATTAAGGACGCACTACTCAATCTTTCCGAAACTTTATTTAAAACTCAGACAGGAAAATCATCAATTGAGTTAGTAAAAGAAGGCACGCTTTAGTGGCAATGCTATATACCTAGCGCGTCAAGGAGTGTGTCGAGTTCCGCTCCTTCAATCGGACAATATTTCCCCGTGCCTATTCCGGAGGTGGTGATGTTTGCGATGCGGTATCGCTCAATGGTGTCGGTAACATGATTGAGCGCGGCACACATACGGCGGATTTGATGCTTTTTATCTTCGGTAAGAATAATCGAGAATTGTTTTTTTCCAAGAATGGTTACTTGGCACGGTTGTGTCATGTATCCTTCAATATTCACTCCTCGCTCCAGTCTTTTTTTGAAATTTGTTGGAAGGATTTCTTTAGTGGTGACAATATATTCTTTTTCAATCGAGTAGTCGGGGTGAAGGATGCGATCGGTAATTCTTCCGTCATCGGTAAGGATAACGAGTCCGTGAGAATATTTATCGAGTTGTCCTATGGGGAATGTGCCGGAGATGGGGGATGAGGTATCTGCAACTTCGTCTTTTCCGTACGAAGAAAAAGTGGTGGAAGTACTTCGTGGTCTGTTGTAGGCAAAGTAGCGATATTTTTTTGCATGAAAACGCACTTCTACTATATCGGTTTCATGTACTTTGTCGCCGAGTTTTGCACGAGCGCCGTTGATAAGTACGCGTCCTTTTTCGACGAGAGAGTCTCCTTCGCGACGAGTGCCATAATTCTTCCACGCAAGGTATTTGTTGACACGCATGGGATAGCGTGGTTCTTCCGAATCCTCTTTGGGGTTTCCCTTGGGCTTTCCGTATTTGCGAGGCATGCGGACACTATACCTTAAAATCGGAAAAAAGCGGATTACTGTAAAAAACTTGTACCTTGTGGTGTGTGGGGATATGCTTACATCTGATGAATGACCAACTACACAATCTTGAGAATGAAATCCATGCCATCAAAGAGCGGAATGTACGCGTGGAGGCAGATAAGGCGTGGGAAACGAGCAAATTTCGAATTTTTACGCTTTGCGTGATTACTTATGTTATCGCCGCATGCGTCCTCTACGCGGTGGGTGTCGCGAATTTTTTCTTGAGTGCGTTCGTGCCTACCGCCGGATTTTTTCTTTCCGTGCAGTCATTGCCTGCAATCAAGCGGTGGTGGGTGAAGAAATATTTAGAAAAGTGAATGCGGTATGAGTAGTTTTTTTGACATTCTCGCGCCGGTCTACGACGTGCTTCACATCGGGAGTAGAAGGACGTTTCGGAACATAGAGAAAATTGCAGAGTTTACTCCCGTGGATGTGGTGGTGGACGTGGGTGGGGGCGCGGGGCGGATTGCGCGGTTTCTTGTGGGGAGAGTGGCACGCGTGATTGTGCTTGACCCCTCGGAGGGGATGGTGCGGCAATGTAGGAAGCGCGAGGGATTGGAGTGCGTGCTCGGTGGCGCGGAGAAGATTCCGTGTGATGACAGTTCAGTGGATAAAATAATTCTTGTGGACGCATTTCATCATATTTCCGCTCAACTTGCGGCGGTACGAGAAATGAGGCGAGTGCTCAAACCGGGCGGAAAAATAATTTTTGAAGAATTTAACCCCGAGACGCTTGGCGGAAAATATGTGATGGTGTTTGAGTGGCTTTTCCGCATGGGGAGTACATTTTATACTCCTGCGGCGCTTGCGCGGCTATTTTCAGAGCATGATTTTGAGGTGCGCGTGGTGAATAGGGGGCGAAAGGCGTATTACGCGGTGGCGAGAAGGGTTTAGCACACACAGGAATGAGTTACCCACAATACCCCAACATACTTGAGTATGTTGGGGTATTGTGGGTGGGGTTCGTTGGTTTATAATGAAACTATGGGGAAGACGAAGACCGCAAAACAGATGGAGCGGCATCTCAAGGGTATGGCGAATCATTATCGGATTGATATTCTCCTCCTTATTTCGGAGCGTGAGGGGATGACACTCGAAAATATCGTTACCACGCTTGAAGCGAACGAGAAAACAATTGGTGAACACACGCGGCGCCTCTATCACGCGGGGCTTGTTAATAAAAAATATCGCGGCAAGTTCGTGGAACACAGCTTGTCGCCATATGGGAAAATCTTTGTGCGTTTCCTAAGGTTATTTCAGAATGAATGAACACATCCTTATAAACTTAAGAATGTTGGTGTGTTATTAGGAAGATGTGGTATTGAGTGGAGAGTTTTTTGCGGAAAGCATAAAAAGGCATCATGATAGAGGTCTATGACGCAAGACGAAGTCTTCTCAATTTTAAAGACCGGCGCGAACGTGTTTTTGACCGGTGAGCCGGGGAGCGGGAAGACGCATACGGTGAATCGTTTCACTGCGTGGTTGCGGGAGCATGGCGTGGAACCCGCGATTACTGCTTCGACCGGAATTGCGGCAACGCACATTGGAGGATTCACTATCCACTCGTGGAGTGGCATCGGTGTAAAGAGGATGCTTACGGAAGAAGATTTGGAACGTATTGCACGCAATGCGCGTATTGCGAAAAGAATACGTCGTGCGCACACGCTTATCATTGATGAAATTTCGATGCTTTCCGCACGCACGCTTAATATGGTAGAAGCGGCGTGCCGCGCCGTGAGGGGAGGCAGTGCTCCTTTTGGAGAATTGCAAGTGGTGTTTGTTGGAGATTTTTTTCAATTACCGCCCGTGGTGTCGCGTGCGGAGTATGGCAATACGGATAACGAACTCTTCACATCGGAAGAAGAATCTCTTTTTGCATTCAATGCATCGGCATGGCGTGCGTTGTGTCCGGAGGTGTGCTATCTGTCTGAACAACACCGACAGGGAGATGCGAAGTTTCTCGATGTGCTCTCGGCGATTCGATCGGGGAGCGTTTCTTCTTTTCATCGCACCGTGCTCTCATCACGCCAGGGGGCCGTGGTGCTCCATGGTGCGACAAAATTATTTTCTCATAATATTGATGTGGATCGTATCAATACTATGGAGCTTGCAAAAATTTCGGGGGGAGCGAAAGATTTTTATATGACAAGTCGTGGCCCCGAGCATTTTGTCGGACAACTCAAAAAAAGTTGTCTTTCGCCGGAGATTCTATCTCTTAAGATTGGTGCCCGCGTGTTGTTTACCAAAAATGATTTTGCATACCGTTTTGTTAATGGAACGCTGGGCGAAGTGACGGGATTTTCGGAGGAAGGAGGGTATCCGGTGGTGCGTATCGCTTCTGGAGAGTCTGTTGTTGCAGAGTCCGCTGAATGGGTTGTCGAAGATGATGGGCGTACGCTTGCGCGTGTGGTGCAAGTGCCGTTACGGCTTGCATGGGCGATTACGGTACATAAGAGTCAGGGAATGTCGCTTGATGCGGCGCATATTGATCTTTCTTCCGCATTTGAACATGGTCAGGGGTATGTTGCTCTTTCGCGTGTCCGCACGCTTGAGGGTTTGTCGCTTGCGGGATTTAATGAGCGCTCGCTTGAGGTGCATCCGGAAATACAAGAACATGATGCGGTGTTCCGCAGAGCATCACATACGGTGTGTGAACGATATTCCCGAATGACGAGTGCCGAGCGTGAAGCACGGCAGAAAGAGTTTTTGCGTGCATGCGGGGGAAGTCTTACGCCGATTCCGCAGAATGCGCGTACGGAAGCGAATACCCCGACTTCTCGTATTTCCAAGAAAAAAGTACATCGATGGGAGGAGACACTCAAACTTGTTTGCGAAGGTAAGAATGTGGACGATATCGCGCGTGAGCGAGGAAGGACCATTGGTACTATTTTAGGGCATCTTGAGGAATTATTGATACTCGAAAAGTTAACGGTGGACGATATCGCGCATCTTGCAGTGGGGAACGAAAAAGATATAGAAGATGTACACGAAGCATTCCGAGATATCGGAGACACTCGGCTTCAACCGGTGTATGAGTATCTGGGCGGGCATACATCGTACGAAATTATTCGTTTGGCGCGGTTATCATTTCTGCGTGATGGGGATGTATAGCGTTAGGATTATTGCCATGCAGTGGTAAAATAGTGTTTTATGTATTCCACGTTCAATCTTATTCAAGATATATGGGGTTATATCCGGCCGTATAAATGGCGATTTTGGTGGGGAACTTTTTTGCGTGTTGCGGGTGATTCGGTATGGCTCTATCAAGCATATGCGCTTGCGGCATTGGTTGATTTTTTTGCTCACTACCGGGCGGGAGATTCGTTGTTGTTTGTATATGTAATATTGGCGCTGATGGTAGTAAGTGCGATCATCCGTTTCGGAGGTCTCTATCTTGCAAAAACAAATTGCTATGGAGTGGGGGAAAGAGTTCTTCTCGATGCAGAACTTGCAATGGTAAAACATCTTTTTCTTCTCGATATTTCATGGCACGAAAAAGAGAATGCGGGAAATAAGTTTAAAAGAGTGGATCGTGGCGCATCAAGTTTGGAATTGATTATACGCATGTGGGTGAATAGTTTCATTGAAATTACCATCAATCTAATCGGTGTGGTATTTATCATTGCCACGCTCGACACTTTTCTTGCCGGAGCGATTGCGGTGTATCTTGTTTCGTTTTATTTAATCGCCCGTTTTCATATTACGCGCGCGGTGTATGCATCAAATATTGTAAATGCGAAAGAAGAAAATCAGAGCGGACTCATTTTCGAGTCTATCAATAACATTCGGAGTATTAAGGTAATGTCGATGGGCTCAAGGTTGATTAGGATTATGAGCGATGCGGCGAAAGACCTTTTCGAATCAATAAAAGCACGTATATTCTGGTTTCAGAGCGGTAACGCAATTCGCGATTTTTATACGCATCTTTTTCGTGTGGGAATATTTGGTTTTGTAATTTGGGGAATCATCGAGGGAAGGTATGAAGTGGGTTTCCTTGTGTTGGTGAATGGATACTTTGGGAATGTAGTCATGTCCATTCGCGAGTTTACGGGTGTGTCTCAAGATTTTGCCGTGGCAAAACATGCGGTTGCTCGTATGCAGGAAATTCTTAAAACCCCTATCACTATCGATTCAGAAATAGATAAAGTTCCGTTTCCAAAGGATTGGAAGATAATGTCGTTTAAAAACCTTTCTTTCTCTTACGGCAATAAAAGTGCGCTTAAAAATATTACATTGGAAATACGGCGAGGAGAGCGTGTAGGTGTTGTGGGGCTTTCCGGTGCCGGAAAATCCACACTTTTTAAACTTCTTCTCAAAGAACATGAGTCCTATAAAGGAGATATTTCCTTTGATAATGTTTCTTTGAGGGATATTAGCAAGCAGGACTATTTCAATCATCTCGCGGTAGTATTGCAGGACACGGAACTTTTTAACGCTTCTCTTAAAGACAATATTACCATTACCAATCACACCGAAGAAAAAAATGAAAAGTTGTTACGGAAAGCGTTCATTGTCGCTCATGTCAAGGATTTTGTGAAAAAAATGCCCAAGGGAATGGATTCCATAATAGGCGAAAAAGGGATACGACTTTCGGGCGGGGAGAAACAACGTGTGGGTATTGCGCGCGCGGTATTTAAAGATCCGCAAATATTGCTTCTTGATGAGGCAACATCGCATCTCGATATCGAATCCGAGGAAATAATACGCGAGTCGCTCCACGAGTTTTTCCAAAGTGTAACCGCGATTGTGATTGCTCATCGTCTTACCACGATTAAAGAGATGGATAGGATTGTCGTCATTGAGGATGGAAAAATAATGGAATCGGGAAATTTTGCGGAGCTCCAAAAGAAGAAAGGAAGATTCTATGAGCTGTGGGAAAAACAGCGACTCTAACAACATTCCAATATTCTCCCGCCTTCGTTGAAACTATGGCGGGCAAAGTAAGAATATTGGAATGTTGTTACCCTCCTTCGTTGAAATTACGGCGGGGCGAAGTGCGATAGATATAGAGTTGGGAGATTTGGATGAAAATACGGGACGCGGTATAGTTTTCCCATGCAGGAAATCAATAAAGACACGGTGTTGTGTATATCTCTCGCGGGAAGGCCGGGAAATTTTGGGACGCGGTTTCACAACTTTCTCTATCGGGATCTCGGTGTGAATTTTCTCTACAAGGCATTTACCACAAACGACCTCGAAGGTGCGGTGCAGGGTATTCGCGCGCTCGGTGTACGCGGGTGCGCCATCTCGATGCCGTTCAAGGAAGCGGTGATTCCATTTTTGGACGAACTCAACCCTACCGCGAAGGGAATCATGGCCGTAAATACCATTGTGAACGAGAAGGGGCGTCTTACGGGATATAACACCGATTATATTGCCGTCCGCGAACTGCTCATAAAAAACAATGTGCCGAATACCGCGTCGGTTGCGGTATGGGGGAGCGGCGGTATGGCAAAGGCGATTGTCTGCGCGCTCCGCGAGTTGGGTTTTAAAAACTGCGTGATTATCGCCCGCAATGACGTAACGGGAGAAGCGCTCGCAAAACTCTATGGTTATAAAACACAGAAAAATTTTGTTGGCGCTTTTGATGTACTCATCAACGCTACTCCGGTGGGTATGCATCCGAATCCGGACGAGCTTTCGTTCCCCGAGGAAACGGTAAAGAAGGCTGTATTTGTCTTTGATGCGGTGTTGAATCCGATGGAAACAAAACTTATCAAACTAGGTAAATCATTGAATAAAAAAGTGATTTCCGGATTCACCATCACGATTATCCAGGCGCGCGAGCAGTTCAAGCTTTACACGGGGATTACGCCGCCCGATGATATGGTGGAAAAAGCGGCGGAGTTTGCGCGGAATGTATGACTCTCGAAACATTTGAAACAATCGTCGCCGAGGAGGCGGCAAAAATTCCGGAAAAGTTTTTGAAGAAACTGAAGAACGTGGCATTTGTGGTGGAAGAAAGACCAAGTGATGAACTACTCGAAGAGATGGATGTCCCCGAGGGCGAGACGATCCTCGGTATTTTCGATGGTGTAAGCTTGGGAGAACAGGGAAGCGGGCCGTGGGAGATGCCCGGGCGCATCGTGGTGTTTAAGAAACCATCGGAGGATGAAGCGGCGGATACGGGAATGTCAGTCCATGAGGTGGTCTATGACACGCTTTGGCACGAAGTGGCGCATTACTTCGGTATGGACGAGCATGAGGTTATGCATGCGGAGAAGAAGAAAAAAATGGAAAAGAGTAAACGGGAGGAGTAAGGTATAACAATGTTTACCGGAATCATACAGGCAACCGGCAGAGTAATCGCGAGCGTTCCCGCGGGTGGTTTATTGCGGGTGCGCATAACGATGCCAAAGAGCTGGCGTATGGCGGAGGGGAGGAGTATTGCGGTGGATGGGATATGTTCCACCGTAACGAACATGGGCGCGGGGTGGTGTGAGGTGGAATATATGCCGGAAACTCTCCGGCACACGACCGCAAAATATTTTAAGACGGGAAGCGTGGTGAATCTCGAGCGTTCACTTGCGATGGGCGATGCGCTCGATGGACATGTAGTGCAAGGGCATGTGGATGGGCGGGGACGCGTGAGTGGAATTCGAAACGACGGAGCGCATTCCGTGGTGATCAGTATTGTAATCTCAAAATTATTTGAAAAGTATGTTGCTTTAAAAGGTTCTATCACCGTAAATGGTGTGAGTTTGACTGTTTCGGAGAAACGAAAGAATTGTTTTAGTGTCGCACTCATTCCCTATACGCTTCGTGCTACAAATCTTGGTGCGGTGAGGAAGGGGGATGAAGTGAATATAGAAACGGACATACTCGCGCGTTATCTCGCAGAGACGGCTAAAACGTGATACCGTAGCCATATGCGTAGAAAGGAATATACAAAAAAAGTATACGCGGGTGATGCTTCAAAGCTTAAAATAGGGGTGGTGGTTTCGCGGTTTAATTCCGATATTACCGAGGGTATGCTTGAGGGAACACTTTCCGTGTTGCGGGAATGGAGGGTGCAAGAAAAGAATATTTTTATAGTACATGTGCCGGGAAGTTTTGAGGTACCGATGGGATGTGTGCAACTTATTCGTGCAAAAAAGCTCCATGCGGTTGTTGCGTTGGGATGTGTTATTAAGGGAGAAACAAAGCATGATGAATATATCGCTTCGGCAGTTACGCAGGGAATTATGAATGTAATGCTTGGGTATAATGTTCCGATAGGGTTTGGAATTATCACTACAAATAATTTGGAACAGGCACGTGTTCGTTCTCGCGGAACGGCGAATAAAGGAAGGGAGGCTGCGCTCGCAGTTCTCGAAATGAGTTCTTTTTCAGCATAGGTTTCATTTGCAAAAAACTCTGTTTGGTTTTTACTCATTCGCCAATCGTATGCGCAGAGAGTAATATTGGAGTATATCTTCCATGGAGAATGCAATCGAGGTACAAGATCTCACGAAAAACTTTTCGTTTCCGGTAAAAGATTCTGATAGGGGATTTTTCGGGAATTTTTTTCGTCCTACAATACGATCTATTACTGCAGTGGACAATATTTCGTTTTCAATCAAACCGGGAGAATCGGTGGCATTTATCGGACCGAATGGGGCGGGAAAATCCACCACTATCAAGATGCTTACAGGGATTTTATGGCCTACGTCTGGCAAGGTGCGTGTGTTGGGATGTAATCCTCAACACGATCGGCGCCGTCTTGCGTTGAAAATAGGGACGGTGTTCGGGCAACGTTCGCAGCTTTTATTCAATCTTCCTATTTCTGATTCTCTTGATCTTTTCGCGAAAGTATATGAAATTCCGGATAGGGAATATCGAAAGCAACGGGATGCATTGGTTACGCTGTTTGATATTGGTGAGATACTTGATCAGCCGGTGAGGAAACTATCTTTGGGGCAACGTATGCGCGCCGAAATTGCGGTTTCTCTTATTCATAAGCCTCCCATAGTGTTTCTTGACGAGCCGACAATCGGGTTGGATATTGTGGCAAAGCGACGCCTTCGGGAAAACTTAAAAGCAATCAATATCCATCTCAAGACGACGATTTTTCTTACTTCGCATGATGCGGGGGATATTGAGTCGGTGTGTGCGCGAACGCTTATCGTGAATCACGGTCGTGTTATTTTTGATGACGCTACTTCAGGATTGAAGAAGAAATATTTGAATCAAAAAGTTGTGCGAGTGGTATTTGAAGGTAAGGATAAGCTTTCGGTTATGCATGCGGACGGCATTGATATTTTAAAAAATGGAAAAGGAGAAGCGACTCTTGTAGTGGATACAAAACTTGTAGGCATTGATGAGGCGCTTAAAAATATTTTGGGTAATAAGGGCATCGAAGACATTACTATCGAGGATCCTCCGCTTGAAGAAATTATCGGAAAAATATATGAGTCCCATTGAAGATTTAATGCCAACGCGAGGAAATAGTATATGTCGTAATACCCATATATATGCCGGTGCAAAATCACGATTATCAAATCTCTAGCGGGATACGTCCCCTACAGAATCGGTATGGCGCGATACGCGCGTATCTCAAAGTATTCACGCTTTCTCTAAAAGAGAGTTTATATTATCCGGATAAGCTTTTCGCGTCCGTGTTTATTGTGGCGTTTCGGATAATAATGATGCTTCTTATCTATTCTTATGCGTTTCGTTACATCGGGAGAACCGTAAATGGTATCGATGCGACTACGGCTATTTGGAGTATCGCGATATATCATCTTTTACTCTATGCGCAATTTCGCGCCGTATTTAAGACTATTAACGATGAGATGAAAAGTGGAGCTCTGGAAACACAGATAAATAAACCGTACTCATATCTCTTTTATAAATTTTGGGAACAGCTTGGAAAAGGGATACTTAACTTTTTTGTGGCGCTTGCGGTAGTAATACCTCTCCTCCTCGCCCTCTTAGGAAGTGCACCCGGGGTATTTTCGTTATCCAATCTTTTTGCGGGAATTGTGCTCGCCGTGGGGGGCACTATTGTTTCTGCGGCGCTCTATATGCTCATTGCACTTCCCGCACTTTGGATTGACGATGCACAGCCTCTCTACTGGATTTCAGATAAGGCGGTTCTTATTCTTGGCGGTTCTTATGTACCGCTTGCAATGCTTCCGCACGCGTTTCATACGTTTGCAAACTTTACTCCTTTTGGAGCGCCAATGTTCGCAACGCAGATGTTTAATCCCAATTTTTCCACAAGTTGGTGGTATCTTGTTTTGCTTCAGATGTTTTGGATTATTGTGCTTGGAGGGTTAATTCTTTTTTTCTTCGAAAAAGTCAGACGCAGGCTTGCGATAAATGGTGGCTAATATGAAGTTTAACAAGAAACAATTTTATATATGGTGCCGTACTGTGGTGACAGAGGTCAGAATCGGATTGATATATATACAAAAAAACATTTCATCTGCGGCAGAATTAAGAGTGTCGTTTGCAATGCAGATTATCGGTATGATGATGAACAACATCGCCTTTGTGATGGTGTGGTGGTTGTTTTTCAAAGCGTTCGGCACTATTAACGGATGGAACATTGCAGAGGCCATTGCGCTTCAAGGATTCGTGGCGCTCTCATTCGGTATTGTATTTTCATTTTTTTCAGGCGTTGATGAATTTCCAAAAGTGATTCATAGTGGCGCATTGGACTCGGTATTGCTTACTCCGCGCGTGTTGTATGCGCGCATATTTACGCTTACCACGAGGGTATCCGCATTAGGAGATATTTTTTTCGGTGCAACGTTACTTGGAATATATTGGATTCTTTTTCATCACACATTAAGTCAAATGATTATGCTGGGATTGTTGGTAATACCTGCCTCCGTGATTATGATGAATTTTCTTCTTGTGGTGTCGTGCATAGGTTTTTATATCCCCGATGCCGTGGAGATTTCAAAGTTTATGTTCGAGACAATGTTCGGACCGAGTCTGTATCCTGCGGGATTATTCCAAGGGTTTATGCGATTCTTTTTCATTTTCGTTCTTCCGACACTTGCAATCGGCGGTATTCCGGTAGAAGCTGTGCGAGACTGGAATATAATAAAGATTGTCGCAGTGTGGTTGATTGCCGTGGTGTGGGCAGTGATTGGAGTGTGGATGCTTCATAGAGGAGTAAAGAGATACGAAAGCGGAAGTCTTACTGGTGTGCATATATAGATGCTTGCTTTTGAAATATTCTATGAGGGTATATTGTAGTAACTCCTAATGACTACGAGTCTCGATATTTCCGACGAATCGATTGCTCTTGAAGTGCAACGAGGAGGAGTGGATATTTTTGGGGAACTTGTGATGAGATATGAGGGTAAGCTTGCGAGGTATGGAAGGCGTTTTCTTGCGAGCAATGACGATGTAAAAGACGTTGTGCAAGAAGTGTTTTTAAAAGCATATATCAATATTAAGGGATTTGACGCTTCGCGGTGCTTTTATTACATGGTATGTTGCAGTTCCGGTTGCCGTAATTTCCGTGGTACTTGTGGTGTACTCTTATTTTGCATATCGCACACTTCATGCAGGAAGACATTCCCGATGATGTTAGGTGTTATGCAGTACCCTCCGTATTTTCAAGTGATTGAGGTTTTTCAGTAGTAGTCACTCCTCCTATGCGGAGTGCATGTGCGGTTTCTTTGAGCATGAGGTGCAGTATGAGGGCGCTCATACCACCGATGAATGCTCCTCCGACAATGTCACTTGGCCAGTGGACTCCCGCAATAATCCGTGCGATGCCGATGAGCGATGCGAATCCGATATACCACCACCCCCATTTTCGGTGATAGAACAAGACAGTGCATGCCAGTGCAAAATAAAATGTTGCATGTCCCGAGGGAAACGAGTTTCCGAGGGATGCCGCGACGAGCGGTGTCGTCTGCCACGTCTCAAACGGACGTGCGACGTGATAAAAGAAAGATATCGCTTCTGTGATAATGCCGCGACTAAGAATTGTTGCAAGCGCGACTTGAATGAATATCAATATCCTCTCGCGGCGTTTTTTTATTCCTGCGAGAAAAAAGAAAAAACCTATAACAAGAAAATAGGGGAGAACGCGGGCAAGAAATACAAGCGCGACATCAAGAAATGTCGCGCGATGCGCAATACTGAAAAGCCATTGTGCAATGAGAGTGTTAAAATCCATATGTGCGAATTATGGAATAACTATATTCCAATTTGTCGCACTTCTCAATCCACACCCGCGTGCTATCTTCGCACAAAAGGAAGGAGCGACATAAAGCGAGCCCGTTTGATCGCTTCCGAAAGCATTCTTTGGTGTTTAGAACAGATACCGGTGTGTTTCGGGTCGATTATCTTTGCTTGGCTTGAAATAAAACGCTTCAGAAGATCAACTTCTTTATAATCCACTGTTTTAAGGTTTTGGGAACAGAAGAAACATTGTTGAGGCATGGGCATAAATGTAAATCTAAAGAATAAAATTGTAAAGCGCTAACGAATAGCGCTGTCGTATTAAGCTCTATATCTTTTTAATTTGGAGTGAATCCAGTTCCACTGCGGTGTCTCGACCGAATATAGGGACCATCACCTTGACGCGATTGCGTGTTTCATCAACTTCAGAAACTTTCCCATCATAATCTTTGAAAGGTCCGTCTATTATTTTTATAAGATCTCCCATTTTTACATCAACGGTGAATTTGCTTTCGTCTTGTCCGATGCGTGAAAGAAGTGACTCTACTTCTTCGGTGGAAAGGGGAGTGGGCTTTGTGTTGTCCGGTCCCACGAATCCCGTTACTCGCGGAGTGTTTCGCACTACGTACCATGAGTCTTCGGTGAGTATCATGTCCACCAGCACATATCCCGGGTATATTTTTTCTTCAATAGTCTGGCGCCGCCCGCTTTTTACACGTATTCTTTTTTCTTTCGGTACTATGACGCTGAAAATTTTATCGCCTATTGCAAGCGATTCAATGCGCTGTTTCAAATATCGAGCTACCGCTTCTTCGTAGCCGGAATACGTCTGTACGGCATACCATTGCCGTGTTTCCTGTCCCTTTTGTTCCTGAAGCTGTTTCATTTTATCGTGCAATCAATACTTTAAGCAGAGCGCTAAATCCATAATCAAAAAGACCCAAAAAAGCGGCAAGTCCCACGGAGATGCCGATGACTATGGTAGTGAGACGAATTGCTTCATTGCGCGTTGGCCAATTTACGTGTTGCAATTCTTCTCGCGACTCCTTAAGAAAGGTCTTTATTTTCATAAATACGTTCGCGGAAATGTGATTCCACACTATCGGTTTTTCGCTTAAATGTCAAGGTTTTGCACGGAGGTGGCATGGGTTTGAATGAACTTTTTCCGAGGCTCAACTTCATCACCCATCAAAATGTCGAAAAGCTTATCCGCTTCGGATCCGTCGGCAATCGTAACCTGTTTCAGTATCCGACTTTCCGGATTCATAGTGGTCTCCCATAATTGCTCCGCATTCATTTCACCGAGACCTTTGTAGCGTTGCACATTTGCTCCCGCCATCTTCGAAGAAGAAGATTCTCCCTCTTCGGGTGCCTCCTCTCCCTCCTCGGATTCTTTTATTGCCAGTTTTTTGCCCTTTGCTTTTGCATTGTGAGTAAGCTCCATAAGAATTTTATCTTTTTCCGGATCGCTCCATGCATACTGAATGTTTTTCCCCGCTTTTATTTGGTAGAGGGGAGGTTGGGCGATGTAGATATACCCCCCGTCCATTATTGGACGGAAGTAACGGTAGAAGAGGGTAAGGAGAAGTGTGCGGATATGCGCGCCGTCAACATCGGCATCACTCATGAGTACTATTTTATGATAGCGAAGGCGACTAATATCGAATTCATCCGCAATGGCTGTGCCGATTGCTACTACAAGAGATCTAATCTCTGTGTTTGCGAGCATTTTATCCAAACGAGCCCTTTCTACATTAAGAGGTTTTCCGCGAAGAGGGAAAATTGCTTGTGTTCTTCTGTCGCGCCCTTGTTTTGCGGTACCGCCTGCCGAATCTCCCTCGACGATAAACAATTCGGATTCCGAAGCATCTTTAGAAGTGCAGTCCGCAAGTTTACCCGGGAGTGTGAGTCCTTCGAGAGCTCCTTTTCGGAGTACGGTGTCTTTCGCCGCTTTTGCCGCAATGCGTGCTTTTGCCGTGATTGCAACTTTCTCAATGATGCGACGCGCTTCTTGCGGGTGGCGTTCAAGGAATTCTTTCAGCGCTTCGTTGATTACCGCTTCTGTTGCGGTGCGTGCTTCGGGGTTTCCGAGACGGGCTTTTGTTTGTCCCTCGAATTGCGGTTCGCGAAGTTTTACCGACACCACCACCACCATTCCTTCACGCACGTCGTCCGCGGTGAAGTTCTCTTCTTTTTCTTTTAAGTATCCCTCCGTCCGGGCGTAATTATTGAGTGTTCTCGTAAGTGCCGATCGAAATCCGGTAAGGTGCATACCTCCGTCCGGTGTGTAGATATTATTTGCGAAAGAAAGCTCTTCTATTTTGGAGTCGTGTATGTAAAGAAATGCCGTTTCCACGTCTAGTTCGTTGTGGGTTTTGTGTACATGAAATACATCCTCTTGAATTGTTTTTTTATTGGCAACAAGATGTTTTACAAACGAGAGCAAACCTCCTTCAAAATAAAATCCGTAACATGCCACGGATTCCTTTCTCCTGTCGAAGAAATTAATTCGCACTCCCTTTGTGAGATATGACTGTTGCCGCAAGTGATCGAGAATTCGCTTTTCGCTGTATTGTATGTCCGAAAATATTGTTGCATCGGGAAAGAAGGTGACTTTGGTGCCCGTGTGGGTGCATGTCCCCGCTTTTTTTACTTTTCCCGAAGGGACTCCGCGTTTGTATTCTTGTACGTAGCGTACTCCACCTCGGCATACTTCTGCGCGGAGCCAGTCTGAAAGGGCGTTTACCACAGAGACACCCACGCCGTGAAGTCCGCCTGATACTTTATATGATTCTCCGCCGAATTTTCCTCCCGCGTGGAGTGTGGTCATCACGGTTTCGAGTGCGGATTTTTTTGTTTGATGATGGGTTTCTACGGGAATACCTCTCCCATCGTCGGCAACTGCAACTGAACCGTCTGCAAGGAGTTCTACGGTAATGTTTTTTGCAAAACCTGCCATCGCCTCGTCAATCGAGTTGTCTGCCACCTCCCAGACAAGATGATGCAACCCATCGGGTCCCGTAGAGCCGATGTACATGCCCGGTCGTTTCCGGACAGGCTCCAATCCTTCAAGGACGTAAATATCTTTCGCTTCGTAGGAAGCCGGCTTTGAAACTTCTCCTTCACCTTCTTTTTTTATGTTTGTTTTTGCCATTGTTACGAAAAACCGCCCCACTGGCGATATGAGGATTATACTACGGTTTTTGCGTTTTCACAAGGTGATTTTAAGCTGAATTATCACCCAAACCACCATGAAATAATTCCGGTTCCTACGACGACGAAAACGATGCCAAGAAGTTGGTGATGCGCTATTTTTTCTCGATTAATAATCACACCAATGAATACCAGTCCTGCTATGTAAGATTCGCTGATAGTCGTGGCAATGGAAATAGGAATGAGAGTCATGGCATAGCCATAGTGTATCCATGCAAGGTTGTCGAAAATGCTTGCAGGGATAACAGAGGAAAGTCCATGGCGAAAATGTTCAAGAAGGTTTCGCGCGCCATTTCGGACAAAGGTAATATAGAGAAGGCATGAGATTGCGAGAAACGAATGTACAAACCATATTGTGATGAGTGGTGAAATAGTTTGACTTCCCACCCCCCAAAGGTAATTCATGAGTCCCATTCCCACAGATCCAATTGCAGCCCACACCACTCCTTTTTCAAAAATTGTTTTGTAAAAACGAAGGTGGTGGAATCGTTGTGTTGCGGCAAGGAGTATTCCTACGAAGACGACGATAATAATCACATAGACCGCAAGAGGAAAATGTTCTTTTCCTAATATATAGCTAAATCCTATCGTGAAAGGAAGTTCGAGTCCGTATACGGGTTCAATTACGGCGAGTTTGCCACGCTTTAATCCTTCAAAAAGGAAAAGTGCTGCAACGAGTGTGATGATTGAGAGTATTGTGAGAAATACGAGTTGATCTTGATTTGTAAAAAGAGCAGGGAGTTTTTTGTATACAAAAGGGAGTATTCCTATAAATCCTACTATGCCGATGAAAAAGAGTGTTTCCCAGTTGCCTATTTTCCTTGTTGAGCGTTGGATGAAAAAATCACCTATAATCCACGATAAGAGTGCGCCGAATGAGAGGAGGATTCCCAATGCAGGCATTGCATTAACTTATTCTTTTTTTCCGTAATGGACGAGTGGTTCCCTGAGAAATTGGATTAAGCCGGTTGATGCCACGATTTTTCATAGGATGAAGGTGAGACGCGATACCGCATGCAAGTCCGATAATCGCAAGATTTTTTATGATGTATTGTCCTTCAAGTGTGGGAATAAATATTCCTTGCCATGTGATTGAGGGGAGAAGTACCAGGGGAAGCATGGTCATGGCAAGATGAGGAATGAGGAGTGCGATTGCGATACGTTCAAGTCCCGGGATGAGGAAAAAAACGCCGATAATCATTTCATATATTGCGAATCCGATGATAAATTCTTCAAATGAAACAAACGGCAGTGTTTTCTGAAGGAGTTCTCCTACAAGGGGACTGGCCGGACTTGTGCCGAACAGTTTTAGCGTCCCGAACCAAAAATATACGGTAAACAATGCAATGCGTGCAAGCGGTATGCCGATGATGCCGATGCCGTGGATAAGAGCTTTGTCGGTGTGCGCGATTATTCTTTGCATAGATACAAAGGATTATAACTCAATCGTTTTTTCTGTCTCGGGAATCACAAACCTGATTCCTTTCGGTTCGAGAGTCAATGTGGGGAGGCGGTGTGCGATACCGGGAGATTTGAGATTACCGTCATGCACAGGGAAGCATATGACTGGTTTAATCGTGATCGCGTAATCAATTGATTCGCCGATAGTAACCCATGGTCCCGCTACGGGAAGCGCCAGAATTTCCACGGGACGTTCGGGATTGGTGAGCGCGTCTCCCGGGTAGAAGAGACGGTTGTTGATGAAATATCCCGTATTTTGCGATTGAGGAATAGACGTATGGATCAACGCATGCTTTTCTCCTATTGCTTCAAAAAGTATTTCTTTTTCCGTTGAGGATTGTCCATGCTCAAGGAGGGTAGATGTAATTTCTTCTTTCTCCAAGATGCTTTTTACCGTGGTGTTGGTGATGATTTTTGCATTCGGATTTTTTTGGAGAACGGTTTTAAGCGATTCGGTATGGAGGTGGTCGGCGTGTTCGTGGGTAATAAGGATGATATGAATATCGGTAAGATTTTCAAAACCTGATGAAAAACTTCCGGGGTCAGTGAGGATTCTCAACCCTTTTTCTTCTATGAGAAGGCAACAATGCCCAAATTTGGTGATACGCATGGGGTTAGTATACCTTTTTTTCGGAATATTAGGTTTAAAGGGGTTTTTAAAGGGAAAAAGGGAGAGGTCTTGTCATATATTGACTTTTATTGTGTTATATGCTAAAACCTATGCAGTATCATAGATTTGTGTTCTACTTGAGCGTATGTCGCAGTGATTGTCAAGACCTTTGCGACATGCGCTCAACAACGAAAAGCGCAGTCTCCATTGTGGAGTGGCGGTAATAACGTTTAAAAACAAAAATCTTATGAAAAAAAAACTTGGTATTTTGGCGATTGTTGTGATCGCCTTTAAGGTGCCGTCGATTCTCGCGGTTGTATTCTGGGTCGGCACCAAGGCATGGGGGGGATAGCAGTATCCTTCTCCAAAAAAAACTAATGACCGGGGATTTTTTCAAAGATTCCCGGTCGTTCTATTTTTAATATATTGAAATGCGAAAGGCAGTGGACTTAGTGGCCACTGCCTTGCAATTTTTTGAAAGCTTAATGCTTCTCTGTTCCCTTCTCCTTTCCTTTCCCGGATTGGAATCGATTCAGAAAAAATATCGTTCCCGCTGTAATCCATGTCCAAAACGATACCTTCCCTGCAATCCCCGCGATTGCAATGTTTACGTCTGGGGAGACGTTTAATTGTTGTATCATTCTTCCATGGTGCTGTGGAAACTTAGGTGGAGTTATATTTGTGATGGTCGTGTATTTCCAGATTGAATCCATTGGATTTGTCATAATTTTCCCTATAGTAGGGATGCTATACCCAAAGTTACGAACGCTATAGGTGAGGCACAAAAGCAATATAACAAACGCTAATGTGCTTATGACTGCTACTGTGGTACTGATAATCACTAATTTCTTCATAACTGTCTTTCTTCTATGCTGTTTTGTGCATTGATCCCCTTTTTAATCTCGCTTCCTCCTGCGAGAACATTTCAAGAATCTGCGGGGATTTTACTTGGAGAGTGATTTATAGTCAAACACATAAATAACCGAGGGTGTCCTCGGTTATTTTAATTATGGCACTAGACGGATTTATTTTTGTGGGATAGGAAATACAAAGCAGATCATTCGTAGTTACCGTACTCTCCTATTTCATTTTTTTTCATGATAAGAAAGGTGCTTCCGAATTTCCAGTTGTAAAGACAAATAAGATAGCCCGAAAAGAGCTATTTCTTTTTATGCTCTAGGCCTAATGCCGTGCAAGGGGTTGTTGTATTACAAAGCACCGCCCAGGAGAAAAGTGGGTGGTGTTTTTCAGCTAAAGTTTTCTAGTTTCTGAATTACTTGGAGGGGGTAATTCGTCTAGGATAAAAATTTGATAAAAAAAGACGCTCCACCATGGGTAGAGCGTCGTTGTGTTTTCTTGTTTGAACTAGAATATCCCGTTAGGGGCTAGCTTTCGGCTCTTGTACTGTAGCGTCAGCGTTTCCTCGGTGTTCCAGTCAAAGATTTCTGCTGAAACTTTGGAATTTTCACTCGGGGCGTTGTAGTTCCCGCGAAGCGTGAAGTATCCTTTTTCTCCCGCGGGGATTATAGCCGCTGATTGGTTATTCGCGGTGTCCTCCGCCCAGAATGTACCACCCCATCGCCGTCCCCTCATGTCCAAGCCTTCCGTAAGGAAGGCTCCATCCGGTTGAAGTCCCGGAATCGACACAGTCGGTGTTGATTCAGTGCCGAGAATGAATCCGTAGATGTTGACATCATCGACATCATCCGAAGACGGTGTCCATCCGATCCACCCACCTAGTGATTGTATGGCGAGAGGTTTATCGGCAGGTGCCGTGATTTCAATTGCCGCGAAGTCATTTTGCCCTTCGATGATGGTGTCGCCTGTATCCATTTCAACCACTTGGTCAATGCTAAATGTGGTCGCGACGGGAAGCACTAAAATCGTAGGACCGCTAATAATCGCTAGCGGAAGTGGAACGCTCAAAAATCCGTCACCTCCGAGTGCAATGCATTTTGACTTGTCCACCGAGAAGGAGATCGTTCCACCGTTTACCCACGACATTCCAAGACGGTATGTGATTATGCAGTCGCCAAATGTTCCTTTCCCGACATCAAAGCGAGACTTAAGCTTAGCCGAACTTTGACCGTAGAGCATAGATGCTTCCATTTGTTGGGGGCCAGAAAGAATCTCTCCATCAGCTGTGCGTAAAGTAACTGATACATCGTTCGCGTTACCACCCTGACAGCGCGCGTCAACAACGAACATTGGTACTGCCATTGGCTGCTCCGTCATCGATATAAGGTGGACCTCCATTCCCGTCTGATCTGAAATGAGGGGATAGGCTTCTATATAGTTGCGGTTGTTACCAACCGTTCCCACTATTGCCAGCCGTCCAGCCTTTGTATCGGAAATGTTTTTTAACCCTCCAACTACCGGCATGGTTCCAGTGACCGTCGAGGTTGTGGCGACACCTGTGATGCTTACGGAGAAATATTTCCCCATATCTTCGGCCAGAGATGCTTTCATAAGCGCTCCCACCGTGATTGTTTTCGTGTCACTATTACGGATATAGATTCGGTTCATGATGACTTTGCCTGTGTAGTGGTCTACCTTTTGGATTGGCCCAAGAGGAGTGTTGCCGTCCAAAAGTACATACCCGTCTATGGGCAAATCCTCATAACTTTCCGTAGTAATAGTGCCTTCCGCCCAACGAAATTGGACATAAAGACCGTCAACATCCGACCCCCCGTTTTCTCCGCGAAGTGTTATTGAAACCGAGGGGACGATAACACCTTCCGGCGCGGGTGCAGGTACCACTTGAGGTTGCTCTCCAGTCCAAATCTCCAAAATGGGACCCGACTGTTGCAAATACAAGGAGTTCACTGACCCAAGTAAATTGCTGAATATGGAGGTGAATATGTCACCAAAATCCCCTGACTCGCTTTGATATGAGCTTGGAATTTGAGGTGGTGCGGGAGGCAAGAACTGAGCGTGAATGTGGCGCGGCAGTAGAGCCAGTATGGCAAAACCACCGATTAACAGAATTTTTTTCATAACTACTGATTTTCAGAATACCGAATTTTAATTTATCAAGAACACAAAAAAGTCTTTCACAAAGACTAATCTTTTTGCACCCTCTAATAAGCGAAGCCGTGCTGAAAGTATTGACATTACAAGGGCTAAAATAAAAATCGCACACCTCTCGAAGAATAGTCCGCGGTGCGGTGTATTTTAAAGATAGCTCGAAACGGAATTCTGTCCTCGCCGCGCAGAGCGCGGCTCGGAATGGGCGGGGCGGGCAAACGCGGCTTCGCCACGATAATTAACAATTTAAAGTTTTTCTTTGGCAACAAATTCTTTTAGCTCTTTGATATAGAAATTCTGCGTTTTAGGAAATAACCACGTGCAACGATTACGAAAAGTGATGTGTTGGCAATAAGTAAATATATTTGAAACGCAGAATTTTCAATGTTCC
>JANLHI010000026.1 GCA_024654525.1 Patescibacteria group bacterium
TTATTCACGGCGCGTCCGCCACCATTCAGAGTGTCTCTGCGCAAAAAAGTCAGTATGTAAAGAACGATGTGGCGGAGATATTGCTTTCATGGACCCCTTCAGCGGATTCTTTTCCCGGCTCGCGCAAGGGACCGACGGCAATTGAGGCGGTGTATACCGATATTTCCATAACTGATATGAAAAGCGGCGCGGATTGTATCATCCCAATCCATCCTCTCAAGGGGCAGGATGATGGAAAAAATAATACAGGAGGTTTTTTCACCTATGAACCCGTCATTGTTACCGATTGTGAACAGCCGGTCATTACCGTCACGTTAAGCGACGACCAGGGGAGGACCTTGGATCAGAAACGGGTTGTTTTGGAAGGTAAAAGTTCAGATACGCGTTCTTTTCCTTCCAATACGCTTGCATTCGGTATTGTCATAGGACTTATTCTGCTCGCTCTTATTATTATGGTGTATGAAAAAATGAAAAAAAATGAAACCGCCTCTCTTATGAAATCGCTTCTCTTCGTTCTAGCTGTCGTGTCCATTTTAGGTATAACACCGGGAAACGCCAACGCGCAAACTGAAGTCGGCGATAGTCTTTCTGTTGTTGCAACGGTCAACGTTTCCGATGCTAAAATAATAAACACTTCCGTAAACTCCGCTACTGTTGGGTTTGATATTTCAAACAAAGTCGGAGTACAGCCCGATATCCGCTATGGGATTGATCTGTATAAAAAAACAAAAGACGGGAAGGTCCTCTATGACAGTCACGTGTATGATGAGGCGATAATTCTTGGTGAAGGTGAAAAAATCCACAGAGAAATTTCTTACCCATTTCCTCTCGGCAACGGAGATTTTGAAGTATGGGTGGTCTCGGCGAACAGCAACGCGTTCCCATTCGGACAAAAATATGCGGGGGACGTGTTTCTTGGGAACAGCAGTCAGTTCGTGGAACTTTCCTCCTGCTTTCTTTTTGTAGGGGAGGGGTCTGCAAAAAAAACATATCCACTTTCCGAAGACGTCATTACCTCCCTGGGAGAGAAGCTCACATTGAATTGTTCCGCAAAAAACAAGTTCGGGAAATCAGTTGAATCTTTTCCCTTTCTTGAAACAAGCTACCGTTCGCTGATCGGGCTGTTCGGAGAACGGATAGAGCAAAAGACCGCAGTAGCTAAAATTTCGCTTGATCAAAACGAGGAGAAAAACGTTACCATTGAGGTTCTGAAGCAAACGATCCCGCAAGCATACAGTTTTGAGCTCTTTTTGGTAGACAAGGATGGTTTTCAAATATCGAATACGGTAATAGGGCATTATGTGGTGCAAGGAAGATTCGCGACAATTCAAAACATAACCCTTGATAAAGCAAGCTACAAAAAGGGAGATATGCTTCAGGGGAGTATTTTGTGGACTGGAAGCGCTGAGTGGTTGCAAGATGATAGCGCGAATGAACTTCCGGGCATTCTTGCTGTCTCTCCTGTGGTTGCGGTGCAGATGCGAGTGACGAGCGACGACAAGGAGTGTATAGAGCCGAACGTAAAGGCGCCCACTGTAAAAGATACCCATTTGAATTTTTCCGAGCGAGTGCTTGTTTCTTGCGAAAATCCGACTATTTGGATACAGCTTCTTGAT
>JANLHI010000027.1 GCA_024654525.1 Patescibacteria group bacterium
AAACCGAGACTAATTTTGTTTTTGCATTTTGTCCGCGCGGAGGAAGGGGTCTGGGGAAGGAATCCGCGCGGGCTTTTCTGATTTTTTGCGGGCTTCTCTAAATTTCTACAATCCAAAAGTTTTAGAAAGCGGAGCGAGTTCAGTTGAGGTTGTCGCTTGATCGTCCAACACCACGCCTTTGTATGGAAGAATTGTTTGTATCATTTTATCAAGATTTATTTTGGTTGAGTCGTAAATTACTTCGCCTCTACCCTCGACTGTCCCATTTATGATTTCTTTTCCAACAAATCCTACCGTTACATTCACCACTCCCGATGTATCTTTGAGCGCATTTTCCACATTGTAAGGGCAAGAGGCGCAATACATATCATCAATTTTCATAGCAACATGTCGCAGACTGTTCATATCAAATGCTTGCGTACTATTTCCCGATGGGTTGTTAGTAATCAAACGAAAACCGATAATGCCAACCAAGACGAGAGGGATTGCGATGAAAATTAGTTTCTTATTCATAGTTAGTAAAGATATTTATAGACAAGTGGCGCGAGAATAGGCACAAGTACGAATACGAGCAAAAGATACAGCGTAATCATCGCGCAAAGCGCAATTGCGACCTGCACCGCTATTTTTTTGTTGTCGAGCTTCCCCGATCCGTCTCCGCAATCGCAGACCGCCTTTTGTTTCTTTCTGAAATAAAACCAAGCGGCGACAACAAAAAAGATAAGTGCGCCAAGAAGAAAATATGGCTCGTTGTATCCTATTGAGAGAACACTTGAAGCAGTGCCTACTCCGAGTGCAATCAAAATAAGAGGGCCAAGGCAACACAGCGAAGCGAGGAATGCCCCTATAATCCCAATTTTGAAAAATGTTTTGTCGTCTTTCATAAGAATTTATGTACCTTACAAATCTTTTGTCCGTGAAAGTAAGTAAAGAAAAGAATAAAAACAATGGCAACGATATTAACTACTTGCAGGACAATAAAAACATTGTTTTGACTCTCTAAAGCATGCGGAATAATGAGTATGGATGCTACCAGCCAAATTAACCATGCTTTCAGACTAATTCCGTAAGCACAATGCTTGGCGATGATATGTACAATCTGCGGAACATATGCAATAGCAACCAGAGCAGTGCCAACAAATGCTAAAAATTCTAAATTCATACTCATTTAGTTAAAAAAGGAATAAGAGAAAAAACGTGTCGCACAAGCATGCTGGCATATCCCCACTCATTGTCATACCAAACCATAACCTTAACCAATTCACCGCCAACAACTCTGGTTAAATTAAGATCGACAATTGCGCCGTGCGGATTTTTTAGAATATCCGATGACACCAGCGCTTTGTCGGTGACTGTTAAAATTCCTTGCCATTCCGATTTCTTTGATTCCTCAATAAAAATGTTGTTGATTTCTTCCACAGAAGTCTCCCTTTCAGAGATAAAGGTAAAATCAAGGATTGAGCCCGAAGCGATCGGCACGCGCAAAGCCATGCCATCAAATTTATCTTTCATTCCGGGAATTGCCTTGGCGGTGGCGATAGCCGCGCCGCTTGTGGTCGGTACAATATTCCACGCGGCCGCCCGCCCCCTCCTGAAATCTTTGTGGAGTTTCGGCATGGGACCATCGACAAGATTCTGTTCCGCAGTATAGCCATGAATTGTATTCAAGAGAGAATACCTTATACCAGGTCTTGCCATCATCACTGCGGCGACTGGTGTGATAGCGTTTGTCGTACAGGAAGCGTTGGTGGTAATCTTCGATCGGGCAAGTGCCGCTTCGTTAACATTTGGAGTGGCAGTGATAGTTTCTCCGTCGTCGTGAGCGGGAGCAGAAAGCACGACTCTTTTCGCTCCGGCGTCGAGATGGGCTTTTGCTTTGTTGTAAGAGGTAAATCTTCCCGTTGATTCAATAACTACATCAATATCCAAATTTTTCCACGGAAGTTTTGAGGGTTCGGACTCGCTTATGTATTTTATTGTCTTGCCGTCAACTACAAGATTGCCATCCTTAACTTCAATTTTTTTGTCGTAATTGCCATACACCGAATCAAACTCTAAAAGGTAGGCGAGATTGTTCAAATCTCCCAAATCGTTAAAAGCAACTATTTCCAACTCTGGTCGCTCAAAGGCAATCTTAAAAAATTGTCTGCCAATACGTCCAAATCCATTTATTGCGATTTTTATTTTATCAGTTTTCATACACAACAACTTAATTTAGTGATGTCCTTAGTGAACGACAATGCGGCAATTTTTATCGATTCTGAAAGCGTCGGAAACATCGGCAAAGAATTTACCACATCATCGATTGTGTTTCCGTTTTTTACGATCATCATTGCGGTTGCAATCAATTCGCCGGCGTTCGGTGCCAGAATCTGTATGCCGACAATTTTCGGCGACTTCGTATCAACGGCCATATGAATGAATCCCTCGGTTCGGCGCATGACAATTGCTTTTGGCACATGCTCAAACGATATGGTTCGGCAATTGCAGACGCCTTGCTCTTTCATTTGCCTACTCTCGCTCGTACCAACACCGGCGACCTGTGGGTCAGTGAATACGGTGAATGGCACCGTGTCGTAATCAATCGAAAGAGTGGTGCCTTTTAAGATATTTTCAGCCGCCAATGTCCCTTCACGCCCAGCGGTGGTTTCGTAGCGGGCGGGTGCATTCGTCACGTCCCCGACAGCGTATATATTGGGGTTGGTTGTCTGAAGCGTTTCGGTAACTACCACTGATTTTCGTTCATTCATCTCAACATCAACTGTTTCAAGGTTAAGCGTTTGCGTATTGGCCGTTTTGCCAGCAGCTAATAGTATTTCATCTCCTTGTACTGTTTGATCCTTGCCATCTACATTAAACATAACTACTTTTTTGTCTCCTTCTTTGTATGCTTTTGTGGTCTCAGCATTCGTGATGATAGTGACACCTTCTTTTTCGAGCACTTCTGTCAAACGATCGGTGAGCGCTTTTTCTACTTGCGGTAGGATGGATGGCCCGCGCTGGAGCACTGTCACTTTCGTACCAAACCGGGCGAACATTTGTGCAAATTCAAGTCCCACCGGCCCCGCGCCGATAACGATTAACTCTTTCGGCTGTTTGTCCATTTTCAACGCTTCAATGTGCGTTACAAACCCCGTCTCCTGTATTCCCTCAATCAGCGGAACGTTGGCGGTGGAGCCGGTGGCGATGATAAATTTTTCAGCACTCAGTTTTTCACCATTCACTTCCACCTCGTTTTTTGAGATAAATTTTGCTTTCCCTTCAACCAAAGTTACGTGATCCAAGCTTTTCAATACCTTTTCGTATTTTTCTGTACGTAACTTTTCTACAAGAGCAAGCTCGTCTTGCACAACTTTTTGAAAATCGAAGCTCTTCACTTCAAGCTTAATACCGGGGATATCGTGATGTTTGGCGTGGTGTAAGGTCTCACCTGCCCACAATAGCGTTTTTGACGGTACACACCCGACATTCACACAAGTACCGCCAAGCGGAAGTCCGGCGTTGATAAGGGCGGTTTTTGCGCCGAATTCATTGGCACGGATTGCCGCCGCAAACGCACCAGCTCCACCACCGATAATAATTAGATCAAATGTTTTCATAATGATTGATTCTATCTTTTATCACCTCGACAACAGGTGATTTTTTAAGTTTATAATATACCGTGCGGAATTCGCGGCGGCTCTCAACCATGTCTGCTTTTTTGAGCTTGCGAAGCGTGTGAGAAACGGCAGAAATCGAAACTCCGATAACTTCGGCGATATCTCCGACTGAAAGCTCTTTATGGCGACAGAGGAGATAGCAAATTTTCAGGCGCGTTGGATCGCCAACCATGTTAAATTCTCGCGCACAAGCGAGAATCGAATCTTTACTTTCAAGCTCTTTTTTGAGGTTATCCTTTTTTATACTTGAACGCATGTTCAAATGATAGCAAATGGAAGGAAAAAAGACAATAAAAATTTTATCCACAGAGAAGCCCGCAAAAAATCAGAAAAGCCCGCGCGGATTCCTTCCCCAGACCCCTTCCTCCGCGCGGACAAAATGCAAAAACAAAATTAGTCTCGGTTT
>JANLHI010000019.1 GCA_024654525.1 Patescibacteria group bacterium
CGTGGACAACGCGGGGAGAATATATCGCTACGGGGAATTTTTCCCTGCGGAAATTTCTCCTTTTGCATATAACGAAACGATTGCGCAGGAATATTTTTCGTTGTCCCGTGAAGAGGCTTGTGTCGCGGGGTTTGCGTGGAAAGAGCCGGAAGTGCGGGAGTATGCGGTGAGCCGCACGGCGGAGGATCTCGCCTCGCATATTGAGGATGTCGAGGACGCGATTACGAAGGAAATAATCGGGTGTGCACATAGAGGAGTATGCAATCATCAGTGTGCCACCGCGTTTAAGATAATTCCCGAAGAACTCTCGTTTTACCGCCGCATGCGATTGTCACTGCCACAGCTTTGTCCGAATTGCCGACATTATGAGCGCCTTGCCCAGAGGAATCCGCTGAAGTTATGGCACAGACGTTGTCAGTGTTCTGGCGCAAAGAATGAAAATAAACCTGCCTACCGGTCAGGCAGGTATAAGAATATAAGTTCGCATTTCCACGGAGACGCGCAATGCCCCAACGAGTTCGAGACTCCTTATGCGCCGGAGCGGAAAGAAATTGTGTATTGCGAGGGTTGTTATCAGGGTGAAGTTGCATAAGAAAGTGTTAGAATAATTGGTATGGAAAACGCGATACTCGGAGTCGTCTCAGGAGCGGTACTTGGCGCGGGATTTTATGCACTTATCGGAGGCATTCTTGGGGTGGGGCATGCGCGCGCGAATAACGTGGCGCTTTTTTTAGTATCTCCTTCGGAAGAGGATGCAACAAACGAAGTTTTGTGCGCAGAAAAACTTTTGCGTATATTGGGAAGATTCGGGAAACCGTTCACGCTTGAGGCGGTAGTACCTCACGTGGGAGACAGAGTTCATTTTTACGTGGCGGTTTCACGGGGGATAGCCGGTGTAGTGAGAGCGAAGATGAAGAGAATATTCGGCGCTATGTCGGTGGAACAGGTGCATGACGATCATATTGTGTTGTATCCTCATGGTGTCACGGTGGGTGCCTATGTGATGAAGAAAGATCAGTCTTCACTTTCAATTCCACTGTACCGCGATGTGGGGGCGGATGTATTCAAAGATGTGATTGAAGGACTTCGCGTGGTACATGCGGTGGGCGAGGGGGCCGGAGTACAAATTGTTGCCATTCCCGTAGTACGGAAAGAGTTAGTGTCATATAACACGAATGTGCGTGTGGTGGTGTCCGCAGGTTCCGAATTCCGTACCCGAGATATTTTGGATGGGATTGTTCGCGGATTCGGACGGTTTCGAGGTTCGGGAAGAAATGCACTTACTGCGGTAAAAGTGAGAAATGCCCATACACTGGTCCGGCAATTTTTGGCGCGTACGTATACTCCGGAACATTCAATGGCTCTTTCCGGTGACGAGCTTGCAACAATATATCATTTTTCTGCGACAAGAGAATCGGAACTATCCTAAGCGGTCGTTTTGAATAAATATCCACAGTCCTTTCAACCATATCCGGAGTGCGCGATGTGGGGGCATGATGGAAAACAAGTAGTTTAACTCTACTAAACCTTTAAGTATCCATCCGGAGAGTCCTTTGAAATAAATAACTCCTAGTTGAGCGATAGCATATTTTCCGCCGATGGGAATCACATAGGGATGGCTATGGGGATCGTAGATGATGTGTCGCGGATGATATGTGGAAGATTCAGCGGATTTGATGTCTTCTACGATGTTATGCGCCACAATGCCCGCTTGGGTAAGTGCCGCGCGTGCGACACTGGGAATGGGTTTTCCGGTTTCCGGATCGTTGAAACAAATGCAGTCTCCGAGTCCGAAAATTCTCGAGCGAAGTTTGAGGTCGGGGGATTGAGGAAGGCATTCCATAATTCCCTGTGCGAGTGGACGTCCACGAGATTCTTTCTCAAGAGGCATATCCGCAAGAAGCGATGGTACTTTTACGCCTCCGCTCCATACGCATACGTCAAACGGCACGCGGCGTCCGCTTTTGAGTGTTGCGGCACGCATTGATACTTCTTCAATGCGTTCTCCGGTAAAGATTTCTATATTAAGTTTTTTTAAGCGTTTTGTGGCGTGGGCGATAACTCGCGTATCAAATCCGGGGAGTACGGTTTGATTTCCTTCAATAAGCGTGACGTGAAGGCGGCATTTTTTGAATTCTTGTTCCAATTCCCCGCACCACTCCTTAAACTCCGCGGCAATTTCCACGCCGGTTGGGCCTGCTCCGCCGACAACGATATTAATGTCTTTCACGCCTTCCATGGCGAGCGACCACACGGTGTCGCGTATACGGACTGCATCATGAAATGTTTTTAGCGGAATGGAGTGTTCGGCAAGTCCGGGAATATTAAAGTAATTTATTTCCGATCCAAGTGCGATTATTAAATGATCAAACACCAGGGTGGTGCTATCGGCAAAATGAATATCTCCTTCTATAAGGTCTATCCCCTTTATTTCTTTTGTGAGAAGTGTGACGGGGAGTGAGCTGACAAGATGGGAAAGAGGATAAGTTGCAACACTCAATAATTTGCATGCATTTGCAGTTTGCTTCGAGGTGGTGGCAACCTCATAGAGAAGCGGGGTATAGGTTTGATAGCCGTTTCGGTCGATAAGGACGATTTCATAGCGATTGATAAGACCTAGTCGCCGAAGTTTTTTTGCGATAAGGCGCGCAACGCGTAAACCGCCGAATCCTGCGCCGAGTATTACCACCTTTTTTTTGTCCTCCATAGCCATTATTATATGGGGTATAATGGAAAGTACGAAATTGGCTTCCATAACTCTCCGATGATTAAGTTTTTACGCACAACCGCGAAAAAGAATTTGAAAGGAACGGCGTTGCTTCGCCTTGATTTTAATACCGAGGACGAATGGCGAATGGAGGCGTTGATGCCCACTATTCTTTTTTTGAGTAGAGTGGCGCGCGCCGTGGTGATTGTGAGTCATCGCGGAAGGCCCGCCTTCATCAAGATTACGGTCGCACGCCGCCAGAGCCTCCGGCGACGGAGCGCGGGCAAGCCTAATGGCGTTCCGCCGGAATTGAGTTTGAAAAAAGACGCGGTGGCACTCGGGAAAATGCTCAAAAAAGAGGTACGTTTCATCCCGCATTTCCGGTTTGCGGAAATAAAACGCGAGATTCAATCCGCGCCACAGGGTTCATTATTCCTTTTGGAAAACATCCGTTTTCTGAAAAGTGAAATGACGCCGCGTCCGGAACTGGCGCGAAAACTCGCATCACTTGCGGATTATTTTGTAAATGATGCGTTTGCGGTTTCTCACCGTGTGGAAGATTCGGTAACCGGCATGGGGGAGTTTCTTCCGAGCTATGCGGGATTGGGACTAGCGCAGGAGATTGAGATGCTTTCAAAAGTGCGTGTAAAACCAAAGAAGCCCTTTGTGATTATTTTAGGAGGAGGGAAGGCAAAAGATAAACTTGGAGTGATTACGGCATTTAAAAATAAAGCCGACACGTTTCTTTTGGGTGGCGCTGCAGCGAACACATTTCTTTTCCTTCGCGGAGTTGATGTGGGAGTGTCGAAGATGGATAGAGATATCCGCGATCTTCATGAGTTCAAAAAAATTGCTACGATGAAAAAAGTGATTACTCCTGTGGATTGGAAAGAGAAGAATGGGGCTATTTTTGATATTGGTACGAAAACGGTAGCGGAATTTAAGAAACACATCGCTTCTGCGCGAACGATTCTTTGGAGTGGACCCATGGGACTTATTGAAGTAAAGCCGTTTGAAGAAGGAACGCGTGCGATCGCGCGTGCAATTACGAAAAATAAGCGAGCGCTTACCATTGCCGGTGGGGGAGAGACCGTGATGTTTTTGAAAAAGTGTAAGCTCGACAAGAATTTTTCCTTTATTTCCACTGGCGGAGGTGCAATGCTCGAATTTCTTGCGGGAGAAAAACTTTCGGGGATAGAAGCGTTGAAAGGAAAGAGAGTAGAGGATGGAAAATAAAAATATAGAATGAGTCAGGAATCAAAAAATATTTCGACAAGCTCAATGCGAGTTTGCCAAAACTGCAAATCCGATTTTGTTATTGCGCCGGAAGACGCCGCATTTTATGCACGGATGGGAGTTCCGCTTCCGATGTGGTGTTTTTCATGCCGTGTGATTCGCCGTATGGCGTTTCGGAACGAGCGGACGTTGTATAAAAGAAAATGTGATGTGCCTGGACATTCAGAACAATTAATATCTATATTCGCACCGGAAAATCCCCAGCGCGTGTATGACCATGCCGCGTGGTGGGGTGATGGATGGGATGCACTCTCATACGGAAGGGATATGGATTTTACTCGCCCCTTCTTATTGCAGGTGCAGGAACTATGGCGTGAGGTTCCCGATGTGGCGCTTTTGAATATCAATCCGGTCAACAGTGACTATTGCAGTATTACCGAAGGAAATAAGAATTGTTATCTCGTAATCGGAGGCGATTTTAACGAGAATTCCTTGTATTCGACGTATGTCTTCAATTCAAAGGAATGTATGGATACCTATTGGGTGTCAAAGAGCGATTATAACTACGAAACAGTAGATTGCATTTCCTGCTCGCGTCTTCTCTACAGCCGCTATTGTGAAGGATGCTATCACAGTGCATTTCTTTTCAATTGTCGTAATTGTCACGACTGTTTCGGATGCGCGAATTTAGTGAATAAATCGTATCAGATATGGAACGTCCAATACACGAAAGAGGAATATATAGAAAAGATGAAAGAAATTTCTCTGCGGCGCATTGAGGATGTGGAGGCGATAAGAAAACAGTTTTGGACGCATGCGTTGCGATACCCAAGACGGTTTGCGTACATTATTCATTCCGCGAATTCCACGGGAGATAATTTGGATCAGGCAAAAAATTGTCGTGAATGTTTCGATGTATTTGGCGGTGCGGAGGATTGTTCTCATACGTGGCTTGCTTACTCGAACATCAAGGATTTGATTGACTGTGATCGTGCGGGATTAAATGCGGAACTTGGTGTGGATTCTTCGACAATTTATCCGGGAAGTCGTGTGTTCTATTCCCGTTTTACCTTTGATAGTCACGATATTCATTATTCTTACAACAGCCATAGTACCTCCAATCTTTTCGGGTGTGTGGGAATGCGTAATAAACAATATTGTATTTTGAATAAACAGTATTCAAAACAGGAGTATGAGACGTTGAAGATAAAAATAATTGAGCACATGAATGCAATGCCCTATGTGGACAGCGCAGGGCGGAATTATAAATATGGGGAATTTTTTCCGCCGGAATTATCACCTTTTGGATACAACGAAACGGTAGCGCAGGAGCTTGCACCACTCACTCGTGCGGATGCGGAGGGGAAGGGGTATCGATGGAGCGAGGATGTAGCACGGAATTATGAGATCACTATGCCTATCGAGCGCATCCCCGCAACAATTGAAGACGCAGACGATTCTATTTTAAAAGAGGTGATTGCGTGTGCGCACGGGGGAACGTGCAACGAGCAATGTACCAGTGCATTCCGTCTTATTCCGCAAGAGTTGGCATTTTATCGCGCCATGAAAATTCCGGTACCGCATCTTTGTCCCAGTTGCCGTCACTACCGGCGTTTACGACAAAGAAATCCGCTTGCATTGTGGAAAAGGAAATGCGTATGTTTATCCGCCGAAGCCTTGCAGTGCCCTTCCGGAGCTTTCAGCGAAGGTGGGGCGGAGGCGGGTACGGGAAATGGATACAAAAATACGACTACTCACTTCCATGGAGAGAATCCTTGCCCCAATGAGTTTGAAACAAGTTATGCCCCCGAAAGGCCGGAGATTGTATATTGTGAAAACTGTTACCAGTCAGAAATCGCATGATAACAGTTTTCACCCTGAGCTTGTCGAAGGGCGAGGCCTGTTATCAAGCAGAAGTGGCATAATTATGCAATTTCATGAATAATAAAGCATGAATTATGGGTAGGTATGCGTAATTCCTAATTCACCATTCGATGAACCAAGAATCCCGACAATGTCAGGCGTGTAACACCGAGTTTGTTATAGAACCCGCTGATTTTGTTTTTTACGAAAGAATAAAAGTTCCGCCTCCGACGTTCTGTCCGGAGTGTAGGTTGCAGCGGCGCATTTCGTTCTTGAATCATCGCACCCTTTACCGCAGGAAGTGCAACCTGTGCAACAAGAGCATTATTTCTATCTACTCGGCGGAAGCACCGTTCCCGGTATATTGTCCGGATTGTTATTGGTCTGATAAATGGGATTCAAAAAATTATGGACGAGACTACGATTTTTCCGTTCCATTTTTTGAACAGTTCAAGAAACTAAGCCAAAGCGTACCCCATATTTCGCTTATGGGTTTGCATACCACGCTTATTAATAGCGAGTACAACAATCTTGTAAGTGAACTTCGGAATTGCTACTTACTTTTCAATTCCGACTACAACGAAAATTGTTCCTACGGATCCGAGGTTGAACACTCGAAGGAGTGTGTTGATAACACGATGATCGAATCTTGCGAGCTGTGCTATCAAGGCGTGAATCTCACTAATTGCTATGGCACACTCTTTTCAGTGGATTGCGAAAACTGTCAAAACGTGTGGTTCTCTAAAAGCTGCATGAACTGCAGTGATTGTGTGGGATGTATTAATCTCAAAAATCAAAAATTTCATATATTCAATCAACCTTACACAAAGGAAGAATACGATGCAAAACTTAAAGAATTTCGCTTAGATTCTAGGCGCGGGATAGCCGAGGTTGCAAAGAGAGCACAGGAAGAGTATCTAAAGTTTCCCAATAAATACATCCATGGGCGGCAAAACGTGAATGTATCGGGGGATTACATTAATCATTGTAAAAACGTGCGAAAGACGCACATTGCGCTCGAATCACAAGAGTGCAAATATTGCCTGTGGCTTCTCGTGGGTCCCAACAAAGATTGTTATGATGTTTCGCAATTCGGAGATAATTTGGAGCGAGTGTACGATTCTTTGGTATGTGGGAAAGGGGTAAGCGATACCGTTTTCAGCTCGTTTTGTGTTGATAATGTTACTTCCCTGCGTTACAGCGAATATTGCTACAACGCGCAACATATGTTTGGGTGCTCCTTTATGCAGCGCGGCAATACGTATTGCATTTTAAACAAGCAATATTCCAAAGAGGAGTATGAGACGATGGTGCCGAGAATCATCCAGCACATGAACGATATGCCGTATATATCGCAAAGGGGAAACAGCAAAATAGAATATAGGTACGGAGAGTTTTTCCCTCCGGAACTTTCTCCTTTTTCATATAACGAAACAGAGGCGCAGGAATTTATGCCTCTCACCAAAGACAGCGTGGCGGAGAAAGGATTTGCATGGAAGGAACCAAGCGAGCGGAATTACAACATCACCATAAAGAATGAGGCGGTGCCCGATTCCACGGAGGAAATCCATGACTCCATTCTCGAAGCAGTTCTGGAATGTGCTCATCGCGGGACTTGTAATGAACAATGTGCTACCGCGTTCAAAATTACTGCGCCAGAGCTTCAATTCTACAAGAGGATGAATTTGCCTCTTCCGGACTTATGTTCAAATTGCAGATCATATCAGCGTATGTCAAAGCGCAATCCTAACAAGTTATGGCAGCGTCATTGCATGTGTCAGGGAACAGGTGACAAGTATCAAGAAACGGAGGGAGAGGGATATAAAAATACCGCGAAACATTTTCATGGGGATTCTCCGTGTTCGAATGAATTCGAAACTTCCTATTCTCCCGAAAGGCCGGAAATTGTGTATTGCGAAGCGTGCTATCAAGCCGAGGTGGCTTGATAGCACGCGGAGTCTCGCCGTAGTTTTAGCGAAGGAGGATGAAAGTTGCTATCAGTCCAAAATTGCATGATAACAGTTTTCACCCTGAGCTTGTCGAAGGGTGAACAACCTGCCTGCCGGCAGGCAGGTGCTATCAAGCAGAAGTTTCTTAAATCTACGGTGGGTAGTAGGGGATTCGAGAAGGGTTAAATCTTAAGAATTCCCATACGCGAAATTTTAAAGAATGCAATGAATCAGGAAATAAAAACAATTTGATGAACTCAGTGCAAGCCTGCCAAAACTGTAAAAATCAATTCACCATTAAACCCGAATCCCTCGGGGGTACTCGGGATTTCGCTTTATCACTATACTCTCCATGTCTTTAGCTGAAACCAGAACTTGTCAAAGTTGTCGTGCGTCATTTGAAATTGA
>JANLHI010000020.1 GCA_024654525.1 Patescibacteria group bacterium
CTTTATCACTATACTCTCCATGTCTTTAGCTGAAACCAGAACTTGTCAAAGTTGTCGTGCGTCATTTGAAATTGACGCTCAAGATTTTGCGTTTTATGAGCGTGTAAAAGTACCTGCGCCCACATTTTGCTGGAAGTGTCGTCTTGCGCGACGGTTGCAGTGGCGAAATGAAAAGTATCTCTATAAGCGTGAATGTGATTTATGTAAAAAAAGCGTGATTTCGATGTATAAGCCGGAAACTCCGTTTCCGGTCTACTGCCACGAATGCTGGTGGTCTGATAAATGGGATCCTTCGAGTTACGGAAAGGACTATGATTTTTTCAAGCCGTTTTTTGCGCAATTCGGGGAACTTCAAAACACCGTGCCGAAACCCGCAATGTATGCGACAGACAATGTACAAAGCGAATATTGCAATTACACTGCGCATATGAAAGGGGGGTACCTCATGTTCGGGAGCTGGTTTTCCGAGGATTGCGGCAATGGGCAGACGGTGCTTGAAAGTAAAGACTGTTGGGACTGCCTTTTCATTCGAAGCTGTGAGTTGTGCCTCGGCACGATAGACTCCGGAAAATGTTATCAGACTCACTTCAGCCAGAAATGCGCGGATTGCGCCGATTCTGCATTCCTTTACGACTGCCGGAATTGCCAGAACTGCCTATTCAGCTGGAATTTGCGGAGTAAGAGTTATCACGTGTGGAACAAGCCGGTTTTGAAAGAAGAGTTTGAGAAAATAAAAAAAGAGACGACAAGTTCAGCCGTAGCGCTTGAAAAGGCGGTGCAGGAATTCCACAAGATAGTACGCGAACAGGCGGTGCATAAATTTATGACAGGTGAGCGGAATCAGAATGTGTCGGGTGAATTTATCTACAACTCTAAAAACATTTCAAAGTCTTATTACATCCACGATGGACAAGATGAGAAGTATGCAGTACGCGGCGGGAAGGGGCAAAAGGATGCGATGGATGTGTTTGGTGTGCACGCAGGCGAGCTTGCGTATGAATGCAATAACATTGATTTTTCCTCACGGGCGCTTTTTTGTGTGAATGGCGAGAATCACTTGAACACGGAATATCTCACGGATTCCTTCAATATGAAAAACTCGTTTGGATGTATTTCGATGCGCGGGAAAGAATATTGTATTTTGAACAAGCAGTATTCGAAGGAATCCTTCGACGAGCTCAGGATAAAGATAATCGAGCAGATGAATTCCACGCCATATATCGACAGGAAGGGGAGGATATATAAGTATGGCGAGATGTTCCCGATAGAGATTATTCCCCACAACTACAACGAGACGCTTGCGCAGGACTACGTGCCGATTACGGAAGAGCGCGCCGCCGAACTGGGCTATGGTTGGCAGGTAGTGGAAGAGAAGGGATATACGTCGACGAAAACAGGCAAAGACTTGCCCGACACGATTGCCGAAGTGGACGACTCAATCTTGAATGAAATTATACTTTGCGATGCGTGGGAGCAAGACAAGAAAAAGGCGCAAGAGCATGGATGTACCAAAGCATTTCGTATTAGCGCGAATGAACTCGCAATGTATCGAAAATGGAATATACCTTTGCCTCACAAATGTCCGAACACACGGATTTTCGAGAGCTGGAAATTGAGGAATCTGATTGATTTATACAAGCGTACTTGCGGTTGCGCGGGGATCGCGTCAGATAACGGTGCATATAAAAACTCCGCTAGCCATAGTCATGGTCAAAATCATTGTCCTGTGGAGTTTGAGACGAGCTACGCTCCAAACAGACCCGAAACAGTTTACTGCGAACAATGTTACCAAAGCGAGGTTGCATAGGATAGTAGATAGTGTATAGACTGAAACAAAACTAATGCAAACTGAAACCCGACAGTGCCAAAGTTGTAAGCAGGAATTTTTTATTGATCTGGATGATTTTGCGTTTTATCAGACTATAAAGGTGCCGCCGCCGACGTGGTGTCCACGGTGTCGGCGATTGAGGCGTTTTGCGTGGACCGGGTACCACATTCTCTATAAACGGCCTTGCACCAAAACTGGAGAGCAGTTGATAAGCATTTATCATCCTGATGCGCCTTATAAGACCTACAGGCAGGATATTTGGTGGTCAGATCAGTGGGATCCCAAAAGTTACGGCCGCGAGTATGATTTCTCGCGCCCATTTTTTGAGCAGTATGACGAACTTCTTAAAGATGTGCCGTCACCGGTATTGCATACGTCACATGCTACGCTTGTTCACAGCGAATATTGCAATGCCGTTTCTGATCTTAAAAACTGCTATCTGCTTTTTATGGCTGATCGCGCCGAGAATTGCGCATATTTCAACTCTTGTTCAATTGCGAAGGATTGTCTCGATCTTACATTCTCAAACAATAACGAGCTTTGTTATGACGGATTGAATATTACCAAATGCTACCGCACTATTTTTTCTGAAGACTGTTCTGAATGCCATGACGTATATTTCTCGAAGGATTTGGTAGGATGCTCGGATTGTTTTGGTTGCATTGGTTTACGGAAAAAACAATTTCATATTTTCAACCAGCCGTATGCAAAAGAGGAGTATCAAAAGAAAATAAAGGAATTCGATTTCGGGTCGTATGTTCGGATGTGCGAATACAGAAGCCAAGCCGACGCCCATTTTCTCAAATTTCCTCGCAAGAATTTCCACGGAATTAAAGCATATAATTCTTCGGGTGATTATCTGTATAACTGCAAAAACGTTCGTAATTCGTACTGGGTGGACACTGCTGAAGATGTGCGTTATTCGGAATTGTTGCAGGCTTTAAATACTGCGAAAAGCTATGACTATTCGGGATTCGCATATAATGCCGAGTGGGTGTATGAGTGTACGTGGGTGGGTATTAATACCAGTAATGTAAAATTTTGCTATTGGAACTATAGTGCGCATGATGTCGAGTATTGTTATGGTTGCCACAGTTCAGGAAATCTTTTCGGTTGTGCGGGACTGCGGAACGGAGAATATTGCATTTTGAACAAGCAGTACTCGAAAGAAGGATACTTTGAAATGGTAGAGAAAATAAAAAAGCAGATGAGCGAAGTTCCTTATATGGATAAGTTAGGACGGAAATACCAATATGGAGAATTTTTCCCTGCGGAAATTTGTCCATGGAAATATAACGAAACAAGGGCGCAAGAGTATTTTCCAATTACCAAGGAAGAGGCCTTGGTAAATGGCTTTTCGTGGCGTGACCCCGACTTAAGGGAATATCAGATGGCCACCATGGCGATTCCGGATCATATCAAAGACGTCACTGATGATATTCTCCAAGCGATTTTCAAATGTGAAGCGTGCGGCAGGAATTACCGATTGATCCGCATGGAACTTGAGTTTTACAGGCGTATGAATTTGCCGATTCCCCGGAAGTGCTATCTTTGCAGGGATGGAGAGAGGATTCGCAAATTAAACCCCATGGATATCTATGACCGCACTTGTGCCAAATGCGGGAAGGACATACAGACTTCATATGCCCCCGACCGCCCTGAAATTGTATACTGCGAGGGTTGTTACCAAAGTGAAGTCGTATGATACTTAACTCAATGAAGTTTTAAATTCGATTTAGTCCGAGGATAAGGGAGAAATTGGAAATCGATATCGCAATGTCAGAAGAAATAAAAGCAAAAGAATTTAATAGGATATTAGAGGCTGTAAAGCGAGATGAAAAAATAATCGGGATGATTCTTTCGGGTGCGCGCGGGAAGGGGATATTCACGGAAAACTCTGACTATGATGTGGTGCTTGTCACGGCTGACGATTCGAAGGAGTATGCGAGGGAGAGCTACAAAGGCACGCAGGGTATGGTTGAAATCGGAGTTTTTACCATTTCCGAGTTCAGAGATTATGCCGTAGTTGGGAGTCCGGAAGAGTGGGACAGATACGCCTATGCACACATCAAGGCGCACGTGGACAAAACCGGAGAAATCCAGAAGATTATTGATGAAAAAGGCGTAGTGCCTGATGGGAAAAGAATGGAGATTGCCAAGGGTGCATTGGATGGCTATTTGAATTCCCTCTATCGCTCCATAAAAAATCAGAGGGATGGAAACATGGAAGCATTTCATCTGGACGCCGTCGAATCAATTCCAAATTTTTTGAGATTTATTTTTTCCGTTGAGGGACGAGTTCGTCCATATAATAAGTTTTTAAAGTGGGAATTGGAGCGATATCCGCTTAAAAACTTAGTGATGGAAAAAGACGATTTTTTCACAAAATTGGAGAAAGTTTTAGCGACTGGCAATGTCGAAACACAGAAAGAACTCTATCGAATTGTTGCTGGTATTGCCCAAAAAAGCGGATGTGAGAATGTTATCCGCAGTTGGGACGGATATTATTTTGGATAGATATTCGAATATGCTTCTTGATATCGCTATCCTGCTTCCTAAAAATCTACGAAGAAAACTCGGACTGGAGACGCGCAAAGCGGCGGGGAAATCTCCACGCTTTTTCATCGTGGACAACATCGCGCGTATTCCTCATTTGAGCTTATGGCACGTGAAAACTTCAAAGAAAAATATTTCCGGGCTGGTTGAATCGCTGAAAAGTGCGGTTTCCGGGATAAAGCCGATTCGAATAGCGTGCGGAGGACTTGAAACATCAGAGAAGCGAGTTGGAGGTATTGTCAGTATTGGAGTAAAGAAGAGTAACGCGTTTAGTTCTCTCCAAGACATAGTGATGCATGCCACATATCCATTTAAAACTGGGATGATGCCTCAAACATTCGGAGTATGGAGAGGTAAACAGCTCAAGCAAGCAAAACAATACGGTAGGCCCGCGGGTGTTCCTCCTCATATCACGTTGGGGTGGTTAAAGGATAAGGGGGAAGTCCAACGGTTCGCATGCGCGGTGAATATAGAAGATATGAGTTTTATATCCAGTCGTATCTATGTTTGCGAGATTGATAAATACTGGCAAGTGAGGAAGATTATTAATGAGGTAAAATTAGGAAGATAAAAAGTATATGCGCCCCATATTCATCTTTCACGGCACCGAGGGACACCCATATGAAAACTGATTCTCTTATATCCCTTATTCGCACGAATAGGGGATATAAGGAAACTAGCTAAAGAGGACAAATGAGGAGTATGGTAAAATCTCGGGTATGAAAGCGTTTAGGATTATCTACAGTGGAATCTATTCTGTGCTCGCGCTCATATTTTTAGGTTTTATCGTTCTCTATTTTAGGCAAGCGTGGGTTTATGGGGTGAGTGCGCGGGAGTCTATCCTCCTCGCGTTGGTATTTTTGCTCCTCGTAGGACCATGGGCTGTTGCATGGAAAATTGGAAGAGTGAAAGAATGGAGTGATGAGAAAATATTGTCTAAAAAAATTTTGTTCGGCCTCGTTGCGGTTCTCTTCTTTGGTGTCGCGTTGCGAATAAGCGTGGTAAGCTGCCCTCCTTCCGATTTGGCGGGATGTGGGCTTACAGAGGTCGTTTTTCTGTTCTACTTAGGAATTCCCGTTGCCCTCTTGAACGTAGTGGGGGGGTGGGTTATGGGTGCGCGTAAAAGGCAGATGCGGGAGAAGTTCGATGTGTATGATAAAATCTCTTTCGTTCTCTCGCTTGTTGTAGGCGCACTTGTAGCACTGAACATTTTGGTCTTAATTTCCTCCATCTCTATGCCGGGATTTTTGTATCTATTTAGCGTTATCTCTTAACTTCGCCCCATTCGCTTATTCGTACGAATAAGCGAATGGTTGCTGGATAATATAGTGAATGGTATTATAAAATATATGAAACCAAAAAATGGGAAAATAGTGAACTATGATAAAGAAGCTGACGTGCTAGCGGTCTATCTGTCGCGCGGACGTGCGGAGGAACTCGCGGAGATTGCGCCCGGCATCTCCGTAGAACTTGGTTCTGCGGGGAATGTGGTGGGGTTTGATATTCTGAACGCATCAAAAGTGCTTCGGTCGTTCGTGAACTCCGCAAAACGCTCGGGAGTCCATGCTCGCGCCTAGCGTTCGGTATAGCGAGCATCTTCTTGTACGCCTCAAACTTCGAGGCATTCCGCGGGCGCTTCCCCGAACTGTATTTTCTCGCGCCTCTCGCCACTTTGCCGATACCGTGACTGGATTTTCCGTCGCGGTACACAATATGCGTTTTCAAGGAAAGCAGCGGGAGATATGTCTTATATATTCAAGGAAAGACGGCGAAATCTTTTTTATCACCATCCATCCATCAAAGTGGGCCAAGTGCGTAATCGTCTTCAATCGGGACGTTGGAGAGTAGTCAAGAACGGAGCGTAAAGTGCGAATCGTTATGCGTACCATCTTCATCTTCCACGGCACCGAGGGACATCCTCAAGAAAACTGGTTTCCGTGGCTCAAGGAAAAATTGGAAGCGACTGGGAAGTGTAAGGTATTCGTGCCGCAGTTTCCTTCGCCGCCGGCGGTACCCGCAAAGATAGCGGAGTGGTTTGAGGTGCTGAAGGGTTACGAGCAATATATCAACGAGGACACGATTCTTATTGGGCACAGTTTGGGCGGGATATTCGCGCTTCGCATATTAGAACAACAAAAGCATCCGGTGCGCGCGGCGGTGTTTGTGGGAACTTTCATAAACCCGGTTGGAATATACAGAGATGATACATTTGGAGGATTTTCCTTTGATTGGGCAGAAATCAAAGCGAACGCAAAAGATTGTATTGTGTATCAATCGGACAATGACCCGTATGTTTCGCTCGCGAACGGCGAAGAACTTGCGAAGAATCTAGGGGTGGAACTGTCGTTCATCCCAAACGCCGGACACTTCAACGCGAAAGCGGGCTACACGAAATTCGAAGCCCTCCTCGAAAAACTGCAGGGGATTATTTAGCGTATTTCCTTATTTTCTTATTCCCACCTCCACTAAGGTTTCGGGCGGGCAGGCGCGCGAATAAGAAAATAAGGGAGTATAGTATGTAAAAAATTCGAACGCCATCCTTGTGAGGATGGCGTCGGGTTGAGATTGTTTTACGATTCGTTAGAACCGGGTGGACGTACCACCATTCGTCACTTCGCGAGTTCGGGGTGACCGATTGGAACGAATCGGCTATAGAAGACCCGAGCCCAGACGTACGGTCCATGGGGTCCGAGCCATTCTTTCGGCAAAATGCCGGACTCTGCGATTTCTTTCGCGACATGTTTGGCAATCGCATCCCGCGCTTTAATCCGCCAGTTCCTCTTTCCGGAACCGGTGTCAATCTCGACACTAAAAGGTGGCGCATTCATGTCGAGGGTGCCGATGTTGCGAATGCGCACTTCGACATCACCCGACTTCATTTTGCACGCCGTCGCCACTGCCACGTTCACAAGGTTCCGCAGTTGTACCGCCGTTTTGTCGTTCACCAATTTTCTGTCGCGCCAGATAGTTGCAAGGGGCATGGTTTCCTTTCATTTTTTGATTGACTGCACTGTTTCAGTTCTTTCGTTTCATGGGACCAAGTACAAGCCCGGGAAAGTAGGTGGAGAGTTTCAGCTCTTGAAAAATTCTCTCCTCAATCGGTTCCTTCGATCCGCCTTCGCCGAAGTAAAGATTTCCTTTTCTATCGATAAAGCATGTCCCGCTTTCCCCATTCATTAAAGAAAGGTTGATGAGGAAATACCAAGATTTGCTGTTTTCGGCAACTATGCCGTAGAAATCCGTATGTTCTCCGGAAATGATAGAAGTGACACCTCCTTCAACACTGGTGATTCCCACTTGGCGGCCCTGGGCGAGGGTGAACAACTGACTTTTCTGGTTTTGGTGTTGTTCCACATCGCAATGTATAGAGGGAAGTGCTCCCGTAATTGGACCCACTTCACACTCCACAAGGTCGATACTGGAGTTCTTCCAGTGGTTTGTGAGTATGCGGTAAATACACCATGTGGGCATGGGTTCGCACGGCGTGAGTTTCCGCAATATGAATGCGGGGTTTCTCGGGCGGGGGAAAAATGCGTGCGACATGGTGACCATGTTATAAACGCCATTGGTCATCGGGTAGCAGGTCCCGATGCAACCATAGTTTGTTTTCCCGTCGAGTACCTCATATATGATGACCGGAATGAGGTTTGTGGAAAGGGGAGTGGCAAACGCTTTGTTGAGTACGTGGCGCTCCGTTTCACTGTCAGTGAGTGGCGCTTTCGAATCTCGTGGGACATGCCGAGCGAGAATCGCAAATACTATTCCAACAAGCGCGAGGATTAAGAGGATTAATATGAGCGGGATGGATAGTTTTCGTTTCGTTTTCCCTGATTTTTTCAAAGTTTACTCCTTGGTTTAAGGGTATTGTTTCGCAGTGCATATTTAAGCATAAATACTTATCCTTCGTCAAATGAAAAGAGGTTGCATATAAAAATAATTAGAGCGTGGTTTTCATTGGCAAGTTGTATGCTCTTATGTTATAAATTCGCCCAGTATCCAGTCACTTGACAAAGAGCGATGTTCTTTGCGTTCGCGGGCAACTCATTGGAGATAACGAGGTTTTCTCCGGCGAGTTGCTCGGGCTTGCTCTTGGCAGAGTAAGCATGGTCGAGCACAAAGCAAATCACCCGGGCTTTTGAAAAGGACTTGTCCTAGGGTGACGGGCGCGCTACCGAAATGGTTTCTAAAAACCAAATAGCGTACATCCAAATAAAACTCATTATGAGTGCGACGAACACAGCGGAAACAACGACGGGAACGGGCTCAACAACGACTGAGCAAGACCAACTGAAAGTCAACCTGCCCGAAATCAACATCGTGTCCGGGTTCTTGCTCCGAATTCAGCGGGCGTTGAATACGGGGACGGAAACGCTTCACAAGCCGGAACAGAAGGTGGGGGAGGGGGAGAAACCACTTCGAGTTATCACCAGTCCTGCTCTCATGGGGTTATATTCTCTCATGGCGGAACTTAGCCAGGAGGCAAGGCTAGCAATTCCCAAAAAAATGCCACGGAGAGCAAGTGAACGGATGGCGGTACATGAGAAACTCGAGGATATTCACCAGCAGATCGCGAAAGTCGGTGGTCTTTTCTGGGATTCTGTCCGTGATTCTCTCGGAGAACATTCGGATGATGTCGCCTCTATCGGCATAAGGGAGGAATGGCAGATAGTGGCCTGCGCTGACGAAGATAACCCGCGTATGAAGAACACTTCGGTGCGAAATATGGTGGACAGCCTCACCGAACGACTGCGAGAGAGTTGTTTCGCGGTAATTACAGGGCCGGGCAAGGAAGAAATGTGTGTCGTGCACGGCGGCATCGGACTGGAATAGAAGAGTTTCGGTTAAAAATCTGTGCGGAGGCGAACGTCCAATTCGTCGCCTCCCACTCCAATAAACTCGTGAGGTCTCCTCGTTGGTTTATAGAGTGAAGGATAGTTGGTATACTTCGAGTATATGCAGGAGCGTATTCGTATTCCATCCACAAAAGGCACTCTCGCGGCGGTGATACATCGCCCGGAAATCAAAGGCGAGAAACCTATCTTACCGGCAGGCAGGCTGGCAATTCTTTGCCCGGGATATGTGGATTCGAAAGACTACGCGCATCTTGTAGGGCTCGCAGAGGAACTCTGCACTTGCGGATATGCCGTAGTTCGGTTTGAGCCAACCGGCACGTGGGAGAGTGAGGACACTATTGAGGACTATACCAACACGCAATATCTCGCCGACATCAAAAGTGTGCTTGAGTATATGCTCCAAGAAGAGAAGTATACCAATATACTTTTGGGCGGGCACAATCGCGGTGGACAAGTTGCGATTCTTTATGCGGCAAGTGACTCGAGGATTACACAGGTAGTGGCGATTATGCCGTCCTCCGCCGAATCTCTGAAGTTGAAAGACCCCGCGGCGTGGGAACGGGAAGGATTCAGGATTTCAAAGCGCGACACGCCGGATGGCAAGGGAACACGCGAATTTCGTGTGCCTTATTCGCACGTGAAAGATAGAGCTGGATTTGACGTAGTGGGAGCCGTAAAGAATGCGCACGCCGCGATGCTTATCGTTACGGGAGATAAGGACGTAGTGGTTTCGCCGGAGAGCGTGAAATTGATTTTCGACAACGCGAATGAGCCGAAAAAATTTATCGTACTCAAGGACATTGGGCATGATTACCGACATAATCCGGAGGAGGTGAAAATAGTGAACAGGCGTATACTTGAGCAATTAAGCGTTTTTTGATATTATAAAAAGCAATGAGCACCGCGGTATTGGTAAAAAAATTAAATAAAGAGGTGAGTGGGCTTCGTGAAGAAGTGCGTCGTATGCGTGCGGTGTTTCTTCATACTGTTATTGACCGAGAAGGAAAGTATCGCCAAATATTTATAAAAAAGACACTCGCCCGCGAGCAGGAAAAGCCACAGTTTCGATTTGACGGAAGAGAGGCATTTTTCAGGCATGTACGAGGAAAATAATATTCTCTATGGCGAAGGTTTTTTAAAAGATGTTCGCAAGCTTCCTCGAGAAGCGCAGGAAAAACTTGGCGGTTTACTTGAGTTGCTTCGAAAAGACGCCTTTGACCCTCGTTTGCACGCGAAAGCATTGAGCGCACCGCTTGCGGGAAGATTTTCTTTTCGCATCACTCGTGATTGGCGTGTGGGATTCCGTTTCATAGCGCCACATGCCATCCAGCTGCTCATCGCTGACAATCGGAACCGTATCTACGGACGGTTGGAGCGGATATGACTTTCTTATGAACAAAGAATCTCGTCAGTGTCAAAATTGTAAGCAAAGTTTTCAAATAGACGCTCAAGATTTTGCATTTTATGAAAAGATAAGCGTTCCACCTCCCACATGGTGCCCGCAGTGTCGTTTAAAACGGCGAATGATATTCCGCAATTTTAAAACGCTCTACAAGCGTCCGTCCGATAAGTCGGGCGTGTCGCTTATTTCCATGTATTCGCCAAAGAGCCCGCATAAAGTGTATTCGTATGAGGAGTGGTGGGCGGACAATTGGGATCCTAAAGCGTGGGGAAAACCCTTTGATTTTAGTCGTCCTTTCTTTGAACAATTTCATGAGCTCCTCCTTGCAGTTCCCAGGTTCAATCTTGCAAATCTCAACAGTCAAAGCTGTGAATATTCCAATTTCACTTTAAACAGTAAAAATTGTTATTTGGTATTTGGATGTGTGGACGATGAGGATTGCGCCTATGGACACATCGTATGGGAATCGAAGGACTCACTCGATAATTTATATCTTTACAAATCAGAGCTGTGTTATGAATCAGTGGATTGTGTCGGTTCGTACGGTCTTAAATATTGCACAGAGTGTGAGAGTTGTAACGACTGTATTGGGTGTTATGATTGCCGGAGTTGCACCAATTGTATTGGGTGTGTGGGGCTTAAACAAAAGTCATATCATATTTTCAATGATCCCGTAACAAAAGAGGAGTACGAATCTTTTGTCGCACAACATCTTTTTACGAATCCCGTCACGGTTCCTTTTATTCTGGAAAAACAAAAAGAACTTCGGAAAAAGATTCCGCAGAGGTATTTCTTTGGTTTACACAACAACCGCGTATCGGGGAACCATATTTATAATGCAAAAAATCTTCACTATTCCTTTGATGTGAAAGGAGGAGAAGACTCTAAATTTATATTTACAGGTCGTAACGCCAAAGATTCTTACGATGTATCGTTTTCTCCAGACGTTGAGCAGGTATATGAATCAATTACTTGTTCAAAAACAAAAAACGTATACTTTTCCCATTCTTGTAACGGAAGCCATGATATTGCATATTGTGATACCTGTTTTTCTTCTCATAACATTTTCGGATGTGTGGGATTACGAAATGCCGAGTATTGCATTTTGAACGTGCAGTATACGAAAGAGGAGTATGAAGCGTTGCGGGAGAAAATTATCGCGCATATGAAGAATACTGGTGAGTATGGAGAGTTTTTCCCGGTGGCACTTTCTCCTTTCGGGTATAACGAAGCGATTGTAAATGAATACTATCCGATCGAGAAAGAAACCGCGCTCTCGCAGGGGTTTCGATGGAGTGATGGCCTATCAATCACCACGGGACAGGAAACGATTGCGCACGAGGCACTGCCAAAAAATCCTGATGAGTTTACGGATGCACTCACTGCACATACTTTGAAATGTTTCCGGTGTATGAGAAATTACCGCCTCATTGCGAAAGAAGTCGGATTTTATACACGGATGAAACTTCCTATTCCTTCTGAATGCTTCAACTGTCGCCATGCACGGCGGATGCAGATGAGAAATATCCGTGCGTTATGGCAGGGGACATGTGCGAGGTGTGGCACTGGGTTTGAAACATCATATTCGCCCGAACAGCAGAAAGAATATAAGATGTATTGCGAAGCCTGCTACCAAAATGAGGTCGGGTAGGGAGCGGGCGAAATCCCAAGTAAGTCCGAGGGGCGAGCAATGATATCAGTAAGAAATAGGATAGTATGAACCCCCCGATTCCTTCTTAGAATGTATTTGCCATAATTCGCATTATTCGCGATTACTCCCATGAAATTCTTCGTCTATGATGTAAGCGACAATTTGCAAACCGTGATGCGGCGCATCGGGTATCATCCGCTGGGACACAGCGACCGTGGCGAATTGAACTGCGTCCGCCCGCTCGCGGGGCAAGATTATCCGCGGTTTCACGCATACGTAAAAGAGGATATAGGAAAGATACTTTTCAGTTTGCATCTCGATCAGAAACGTCCTTCATATGGGGGAGAGACGGCGCACAGCGGAGATTATGAAAGTGATGTGGTGCAAAAAGAATCATACCGGATACAGGAGGTACTCATACTAGAATCTAGAAAGTAGAAATATAGAAAATAGAATGAACTCGGAAATAAAAAACACTTCGGTAAGCTCAGTGCAAGTTTGTCAGAATTGCAAACAGCAGTTCACTATTGAACCCGAAGACTTCGATTTCTACAAAAAAATAGGCGTCCCGCCGCCCACATGGTGCCCGTCGTGCCGCAATATGCGGCGGATGGCATGGCGGGAAGAGGGACATGCGCTTTATCGGGGTACCTGTAAACTTTGCGGAAAATCTATTATTACTATTCATGCTCCAGAGGGACCATTTACGGTATATTGCCGAGAATGTTACAACTCGGATAAATGGGATCCTTTAAGTTATGGGCGAGAGTACGATTTTAACCAGCCCTTTTTTACTCAATACCGGAAATTGATGGAAGAAGTACCTCGGCCTGCGCTCACAGGCATAAACCTCGTGAACAGTGAATTTTCACACGGTTGCAAAGGATGTAAGAATTGCTATTTATGTTTCTCGAGTTTTTTTTCTGAAAATTCACAACACAGTTATCTGCTTCTTTTGTCTCGCAACACCTACGACTCGTATGTAACTGACAATTCAGATCATGCCTACGAAACACTCCACTCAAATCGTCTTTATAAAGTTTCGTTTGGATATTTTACAGATGATTGTCTCGAATCCGCTTTTTTGTTTAATTGCATAGGGTGTTCGGATTGTTTTGGTTGTGTGAATCTCCGCAAACAAAAGTATTGCGTATGGAACACACAATTTTCAAAAGAGGAATATCGAAAGCAAAAGGAATACTGGGATATTGGTAGTTATAGCCGATTAGAAGAAGCCAAAAAAAAGTTTCGAGAATTATATCTCTCGCTTCCGCATAAATATGCGCATGTGGTGAACAGTCAAAATGTGACAGGAGATATTATTAGGGATACAAAAGACTGCCAACATTGTTTTTCTGCACTTGATGGCGTACAAAATTGCAAATATGTCTATGTTGGAGGACTGAATTTGAAGGACAGTTACGACGTAAGTGGAGGAGGGGACACCTCATCACTTCTCTATGAGATTATTGCTACGACGGAAGCGCAACGTTGTTTTTTTACAAACGGAAGCTCCGGATCACAGGATACATTATATTGCGATTGGGCATATAATTGTGTGCAAGTTTTTGGCTGTATTTCATTGGATCACAAAAAGTATTGCATATTGAACAAGCAGTATTCAAAAACCGAATACGAAGCCCTCAAGGAGAAAATCATAACGCATATGGAGAAACAGCCCTACACAGACAAGAAGGGACGAGTATATGCATTTGGAGAATATTTTCCCGCTGAACTTTCCGCGTATGGATATAATGAAACATTTGGGTTTTTCTGGTACCCGAAGACCAAAGAAGAAGTTTTGGCGGAAGGATGGAGTTGGCGCGATCCTCAAAAAAGATCATACGAGGTGACATTAGAACCCGCCGCTATTCCTGATCATATACAAGATGTTCCCGATTCAATCCTCAAAGAGACCATTGGGTGCGCACACGGAGGGACGTGCAACGAACAATGCACCACGGCCTTCCGTGTTACCCCCGAAGAACTTTCCTTTTATAAAGAGATGCGAATTGCGCTGCCGCGGCTTTGTCCTAACTGTAGAAATATACAGAGAATACATTGGCGCAACGGCTACGATCTTCACAAGAGAAAATGCGTATGCTTGTCCGCCGACTCGGCCTCCGTAGCTACTCTCGCCTCGCCGAAGCCTCCGGCGGAGCGCAGGTCGACGAAGGGGGCAGCTTTCGCGAAGGCGGATGCGTATATAAACACTGCAGCCCATCCGCATGGAAGCGAATCATGCCTCAATGAATTCGAAACCACCTATTCACCGGAAAAGCCTGAAATAGTGTATTGCGATGTTTGCTATAAAGCCGAATTCCTATGAAAAACTTTTTTTGGAGGCTTAAGAAATATAGATACCTCCTAAGGATTTTATTCCAGCAGTTTTCTTTTCGACTGAAGATATTTTTCCGAAAGTTATTCAAATAGCACTTTCTCCCTCTAATGATTTGTGGCATAATTTCCCTATGAGCTTTGAACCGGAGAAAGACGTTATTTATTTCGGGCGCACGGATTTTCGGAATGCGAAAAAGCTTTTTGGTATCAAACGCAATGACCGTCGTCAACACACGTATGTAGTTGGAAAAACCGGTACCGGTAAAAGTGCGCTTCTGAATAATATGATTGTGCAGGATATCACGAATGGTGAGGGGGTGTGCGTGGTGGATCCTCACGGTGAACTTGTCGAGGGTATTCTTGAAAAGATACCGCAGGAGCGTATCGACGATGTGATCTATTTCAATCCTGCGGATATTGAATCACATATCGGATTCAATGTGTTGGAGCTTCCCGATCCCAAGTATAAACATCTTGTGGCGTCTGGGCTTATGGGAATTTTCACGAAGATTTGGGCGAATGTGTGGTCGGCGCGTATGGAGTACATTATGAACAATGCGATTCTTGCGCTTTTGGATACTCCCGGCTCCACATTGCTTGGCATTATACGTATTTTAGTGGACAAAGATTTTCGCCAGCAGATTATCGCGAATATAAAAGACCCGGTGGTAAAGGCGTTTTGGGTGCATGAGTTTGAGGCATGGCGTGATCAATTTCGGAACGAGGCAATTGCCCCCATTCAAAACAAGGTGGGGCAGTTTCTTTCCACATCGATTATCAGAAATATCGTGGGACAGTCGCGAAGCACGATTGATATCTTCCAACTTATGAATGAGGGGAAGATTTTACTTATCAACGTGTCGAAGGGGCGTATTGGTGAAGATAACTCGGCGCTTTTGGGTGCCATGTTTATCACCAAAATCCAGCTTGCCGCGATGGAGCGTATTCGTGTACCGGAAGATGAACGTGTAGACTTTTATTTATATGTGGACGAGTTTCAAAACTTTGCGACTGATTCTTTTGCGGGAATTCTTTCCGAGTCTCGTAAATATCGTTTGAATCTTATTCTTGCGCATCAATATATCGGCCAACTAGTGACGGATACCTCGACTAAGGTTCGTGATGCCATTTTTGGTAACGTCGGAACCATGATTATTTTCCGTGTGGGCGCGGCGGATGCCGAATTTTTGGAGTCGGAATTCGAGCCGGAGTTCGCTCCGCAGGATATTGTAAATCTTCCGAATTACGCTATTTATCTAAAGCTTATGGTTGACGGAGTGACGTCACGTCCGTTTTCGGCGAGAACATTGCCGCCGTTCAAAGTGCATGATTCGGATGTAACGAAAGAACATATTATTGCGAATTCAAGAAAAAAATATGGAAGACCTCGTGCGGTGGTGGAGGAAGAAATTAATCACTGGAGTGGAATCATGGGGCAATCCGATACTCCACTTGCGGGAAGTGCGTCTGCGCGCGATGGATCGTTTGTGGCGAATTGTTCATCGTGCAGTAAGATGACCACGGTTCCGTTTGCTCCCGACCCGAATCGTCCCGTCTATTGCAAAGATTGTCTCGCACGCGTGAAAACAGGAGAAATTCTTCCCGTGCGTTTACCTCAGCGTCAGAAAAAAGTAAAGAAGAATGATTCGAATCAGGCGCTTGCCTCGGTGGGTATCGAATTTTCTATGGATGAAAAGCCAAGCAAGCATGAGGAAGAAGAATCACTTCCTATTGTTGAAGAAAAAGTAGTTGCACCGAAAGAGACTCAGCCGAAGGAGGAGTCACGTGCGCCCGAGCCGGTGTTGCCTTCTTTGGAATCAAAGGAAGAAAAAGAATTGCATGAAGAAGTAAGGGAGGAATTGGAAAAGGAGATGGTAATGCCTCCTCTACCAAAGGGAATGTCGCTTGCCGATTTAAAACCCGCGAAACCGCCTCCTGCGCAAAAACCCGCTTCAGGGTCCGAGTTGAATATAGATGAACTTCGCAAATCAATTGCAGCATCGCTTGATGAAATTCTCAAAAACGACAAAAAAGAAGAATAACACGCGAAGTATACGGTTTGATATTATCTCGGCATTTCCCGGAGCGTTTTCTTCGTATCTCGACGAATCGATTGTAAAACGCGCGAGAGATAAAAAAATTATTTCCATACGCACTCATGATGTTCGGAAATTTTCGCGTGACAGGCACAGTAAAATAGACGCAAAGCCGTTTGGTGGAGGACCCGGAATGGTACTCCAAATTAAACCTGTATATCGCGCGGTTCAATTTGTAAAATCAAAAATAAAAAACTCAAATTCCAAAAAGAAAACAAAAACGCGCACAATACTTTTTAGTACGCGAGGGAAAAAACTTGATGCGAAAGTGGCGCAGCGTTTTTCGAAATATGATTGTCTTGTTCTGATTTGTGGGCGATATGAGGGTGTGGATGAGCGGGTGGCGACGCATATTGCCGATGAGGAAATTTCCATTGGTGACTATATACTCTCCGGAGGAGAGTTGCCTGCGTTAGTGCTTATAGAAGCAGTAAGCAGATTTATTCCCGGGTTTTTGGGGAAAGGGGAGTCGCTTGAAGAGGTAAAAGGATCGTATCCTGTATATACGCGTCCGGCATCATTTGTGCCACGAAAAGGAGTGCGTGCGTGGAATGTGCCGAAGGAGCTTATTTCCGGAAATCACCACGATATACATGATTGGCGTGCGTCGCATGGTTAACTCCAATGGTGGGAGCGGTTGCACGTGAAATACTGATTGCATTTCTTGCCGGTGCCGCCGCCGCGGCGTTTCATATTCCTTTTAGCGCGTTACTTATTGCGGGGTGTGCGGCGGGGTATTTGTTTTGGAAAAAACGCACTCCCGGTATTCTTGGATTTTTCCTTATAGGATCCGCACTTTTCTTTGGATTTTTTTATTTCACCCTCTACCGCGATGTGAGAGTCTCTTATGCGGTGATACCGGAAAAAAATAATATTTTATTTACAGGCGTGGTGAGTGATGAACCGCATGAGTCGGAAAAATCAATTCGATTTTCTCTTACTTTGGAAAATCCGTATCGGGGGGATATTACCGTCATCGCACCCCTTCGTGACATTCGGTATGGCGATATGCTCTCACTTCGGGGAGATGTGATTCGGGAAGAAGGGGGATATGTGATACTTTTTCCCGATATTTCGATCACCGCACGACATAAAGGATTTTGGCTTAAGGAACAGCTTCTTGATATTAAGCGAGCGGTAATGTATGGATTCGCGCGTGCGCTTCCTCCTGATAATGCGGCGCTTCTTTCGGGTATTACGCTTGGTGCGCGTTCGGGGTTTTCTCCGGAACTCAAAAATGCAATGGTTCAATCGGGTACCGTGCATATTGTTGCGGTGTCAGGATATAACATTGGCATTCTTGCTCTTGCGGTCGGCAATGTCGCGGTATTTTTTCTTGCGCGACGTTTTGCTATTTGGGTTGCCGTGGGACTCATTTTGCTTTTTGTCGGTATGGTCGGAACCGAAGCGTCCGTGGTGCGTGCGGCGCTTATGGGAATTATGGGGCTTCTCTCGGAGAAGGCGGGAAGACCGAATAATCAGGCGTACGGTATTGCGTTTGCCGCGGCACTTATGGTGTTTTGGGACCCGAGCATTATTCGTAACGATTTAGGATTCCTTCTTTCGTTTTTAAGTTTGCTTGGCGTGGTGTATATCAGCCCTGCATTACGTTCTTTTTGGAGGAAGAAAGAAGATCGCGGTGTGCTTGAATGGAAGGAAAACATAGATACCACCGTCGGTGCACAACTTGGCGTGTTGCCGGTACTTCTCATGGTGTTCGGCGGAGCGTCGCTTACTTCAGTCATAGCAAATATGCTTATTATTCCGATAATTCCTATTACCATGGGGTTCGGTTTTCTTCTCGGTATGGTGAATGCATTTTCTCCTCTTATGGGATTTCCGCTTGCGAAAGTTGCAGAGCTTCTTACGGGGTATGAGCTTGGTGTGATTCATCTTTTTTCCCGTTATACTATTCCCGTAGGCAATTTCTTTTTTTCTCCCGTCGCGGTGATGATGTATTATGCGGTTTTAGTGATGTTCGTAGTGTGGCGGGTGAAACGTGACGCAAGAGCCATACGCCCATGAAAAAAATATTACGCCACGGCATTTTTATATTGATTATTCTTACCGCGCTTGATGTGTTTGTATGGCGCGGCGTAGTGTCCGGTATTCCTTCTCGCGAGGCATCGCTTCATTTTTTGGATGTGGGGCAGGGGGATTCCGAATTATTGTTGTTACCCGGCGATGTGGCAATACTTACCGATGCGGGTCCCGATAAATCCGTATTGCGTTCCCTTGAAAAAGTCTTTTCTTCGGGACGGCATTATATTGACGTGGGAATCGTATCTCATCCGCAACTCGATCACTACGGTGGATTTCGCGAACTTATTCGGCATTATCATTTTGGTGTGATTATCACCAATGGCAGAGACGCCACATCGGCACAAGATGAGTGGCGGGCATTTCTTGATGCCGCGCGTGAAGATGGAACGCAATTAATTGTGCTGGGTGCGGGTTCTGAAATTCGACACGGCGAATCAACACTGCGTTTTCTCGAGCCGGATGCACCACTCGCAAAAAGCAAGGAGTTGAATGACACTTCTTTTGTAGAACGAATTGATACGCCTTCTTTTTCCGCACTTCTTACGGGAGATATAGGGTTAAACGTGGAACAGCTTCTTATCAAGGAAAATGCGCCGATTGACGTTGATATTCTCAAAGTGGGACATCATGGTTCTAAATATGCATCAAGTATGGCGTTTCTTGCGAAGGTGCAGCCGCTTCTTGTAGCGATTGAAGTGGGCGCAAAAAATATATATAAACATCCCACAAAAGAAACGCTTGCGCGCCTTGCGTCGTCTACTGCGCAAACAATTTTACGTACCGACACGCATGGAACTATCAGTATTCTTCCCGAAAACGGAGTTCTTCGTATTTTTACCGAAGAATAAGTCGTGTGGAAGAGGGGTGGTTACATGGTTTCAATATGCTAGAATCATAAGATAATGGATACACTCTCTTCTTACAGTGCAGTGCAAAAGCCGAAGACCACGGCGCGAGATTTTTTTCTGCATCTTGGCGTAGTGGCGACGCTTTATACGTTGGCGGTCAGTTTGTTACAGCTTCTGTTTCAAGTTATTAATTACGCATTTCCCGATCGGCTTGCGGGGTATGGAAATCCGTATTCAACTGGACTTCAAATTTCCGTGGCGACATTAGTGGTGGTGTTCCCACTCTATATTTTTCTTTCATGGCTTCTTGCAAAAGGTGAATATGAGGATCCGAGTCGCAGGGAAGTTGCGGTGCGGAAATGGCTTCTCTACCTTACTCTTTTCCTTGCGGGAGTTGCAGTGGCGATTGATTTGATTACGTTGGTGCGTACATTCCTTTCGGGAGAAATCTCGGTACGTTTTACGCTTAAAATTCTTTCGGTGCTGATTGTTGCGGGGGGTATTTTCAGTTATTACCTTTATGACTTAAAGAGAAGTGATGTTCGGAATTTCTACAGGGGAAAGATTGCGGCGATAATTGCGACATGTGTGATTGTGATATCAATCGCGGGAAGTTTCTTTATCATGGGTTCCCCCATGACGGCACGCGCGAAACGGTTTGATGCGCAGAGAATTTCCGACCTCCAAAATATTCAATGGCAAGTCGTAAGTTATTGGCAACAGAAAGAGAAGTTGCCCTCTACACTTTCTGATTTAGAGGATTCAATTTCCGGGTATCGTGTGCCGAAAGATTCCGAAACGGATGCGTCGTATGTGTATACACTTGAAGATGGGGGAGATACAGAATCTTTTTCGCTTTGTGCCACCTTTCTGCGTTCTACCATAGGTGAGAAAGATGCGTTGCTTGGGAGAGGTGGCTATAGAGTGGATGATACGTACTATCCTTCATCCCCCGTTTTGAAAGGAGGGTATTATTCCATTGGTACAGGTGAGTCGTGGGAGCATGAGAAAGGAGAATATTGTTTCCCTCGGACGATTGATCCGGAGCGATATCCCTCAAAAGCACTAAAGACTCCTGTTTCTATTCCTACCCCTACAGAATAAACAGTTGTTTTGCCCCGCTGGCCCGCGGGGCTTTTTAATTTTGTTTTTTCGCGCTAGAATCGAGAGTAATCATGAGTCAAAGACTTGTATTCATCGGTATCCTATGAAATATGATTTTTCAAAAATAGAGAAAAAATGGCGTAGCGCATGGGAAAAAGAACGGGTGTATGAGCCCTCTTTTTCTGAATCTTCCGTGAACACTAAGGTTTTGACGGGCAGGTCTGAGGGTAAGCCTTTTTATAACCTGATGATGTTTCCATACCCTTCGGCGGAAGGACTTCACATTGGCGGAGTGCGGACGTTTACGGGAGTGGATATTTACGGACGTCTGAAGCGGATGCAGGGGAACGACGTCTTCGAGCCGATGGGGCTTGATGGTTTTGGGATTCATTCGGAAAACTATGCGCTCAAAATCGGTGCACACCCGATGGCGCAGGCGAAAGTTTCGGAAAAGCGTTTCTACAAGCAACTTGCATCAATAGGAAACGGGTTTGCGTGGGATGAGAAGCTCGAGACATACGATCCGGCGTATTATCAGTGGACGCAATGGATTTTCATTCAGCTATGGAAAAAAGGATTGGCATATCGAAAGAAACAACCGGTGAATTGGTGTCCGTCATGTAAGACGGTACTTGCGAACGAACAGGTAGTGGATGGAAAGTGTGAACGGTGCAACTCCGTTGCTGAAAAACGTGATTTAGAGCAGTGGTTTTTTAAGACTACCGAATATGCGGAGCGGTTGCTTAAAAATCTTGATACTTTAGACTGGTCGGAGAAAATAAAAATTGCGCAGAGAAATTGGATAGGGAAGTCGGAGGGAGTAAATATTCATTCGCGCGTCAAAGATTTAGACATTAAGTTCGAGGTTTTTGACTCTGTGCCGCAAACTTTTATGGCGCAGACGTTCACGGTAATTGCACCCGAGCATCCTATGATTGCAGAACTGGTAAAAGGAACAAAATTTGAAAAATCGGTGATGCACGCGGTCGAGGTGATGAAGAAGAAAAAATCGAATGGGGTATATAAAGAAGAGTCGGATTTTGATGGTATTTTCACCGGGCGATATGTGGATAATCCGTTTGGAACGGGGGATTTGCCTATTTGGGTTGCATCGTTTGTGGTGATGGAGTATGGGACCGGAATAGTGCATTGTAGCGCACATGATGAACGCGATTTTATATTTGCAAAAAAATTTAACATTCCGCTCCGTCCGGTGATGTTTCCGAATGACAAGGCACTCGCGGAAAAAGTGCGGAATCTGGAATTTGCATATTGTAAAGACCCGGAGGGAATAATGGATCAGCCGAAAGAATTTTCGGGCAGGAAGTGGGGTGAAGTGCGCAACGATGTTATCGCATTCATGGAAAGAAAGGGAATTGCGAAACGGACGGTTTATTTCCGCCTCCGCGATTGGCTCATTTCACGTCAGCGATACTGGGGGCCTCCGATTCCAATGATTTTTTGCGAAGCGTGCGCGAAGGAAGGGAGGGGTGAGCGGAAGGAAATGCGTGGGTGGTATGCGGTACCCGAAGAGGATTTACCTGTGAAACTTCCTAATGTGAAAAACTTTCACCCGATGGGAACGGGATCTTCTCCTCTTGCATCGATAAAGACTTTCTATAAAACAACGTGTCCGAATTGTCAGGGGGAAGCCCGGCGAGAGACCGATGTGTCGGACACATTCCTTGATTCCGCATGGTATTTCTTGCGGTACCCCTCGGTGAATACCAAGAATTCCAAATTTGAAATTCCGTGGAATCAGGAGATTACCCAAAGGTGGTTGCCGGTACATTCCTATATCGGAGGCGCGGAACATTCGGTATTACATCTCCTCTATTCGCGATTCGTCACCATGGCGCTTCATGATATGAAGCTACTCAATTTCGAGGAGCCGTTCGCCAAATTCCGCGCGCATGGGCTTATTACGAAAGACGGCGCGAAGATGTCGAAATCAAAGGGGAATGTGATAACTCCCGATGAATATTTCGAAAAATTTGGTGCAGACGTAATGCGGATGTATCTTGCGTTTATGGCACCGCTTGATCAGGGAGGGGATTTCCGTGAGGCGGGAATTTTGGGGTTGGAAAGATTTTTGAAGAGGGTATGGAATTTAGGGCAAAAAGTCCAAAGTCCAAAACTCAAAGATCAAAGTAATAATCTAAAATCTGAAAATTTGGAAATGGCAGTGCATAAAACAATAAAAAAAGTTGCGGAAGATATAGAAAATCTTCATTATAATACTGCAATCAGTGCATTGATGATTTTATTAAACGAGTTTGAAAAGCATCCGTCATCACTCACGTTGAGTCATTGGTCTGTATTGGTAAGACTTCTTGCTCCTTTCGCTCCGTTTATGACCGAGGAGATTTGGAGAGGTGCATTGGGAAGCAAGACGTCAATTCATATCGCGTCGTGGCCCGAATATGATCCCGAAAAGATAAAGGATGATACTTTTACGTTAGTGATACAGGTAAACGGAAAGGTGAGACATACGGTGGAAGGAGTGGCAGTTGCCATATCAGAGGAAGAGGTATCTGCATTGGCACTTTCATGCGAACGGATACGGGAATTACTTGATGGAAAAACACCTCAGCGAATGGTGTATATTCGTGGGAGAATTGTTAATATAGTGATATGAGTCATGGTGGTGGTGGAGGAAAAAGTGGCGTATGGGGATTGCTCGGTTTCGTATTGTTTATCGGACTTGTGATTTTTGCCTTTGTGCGTTTCCCGCCGCCTACAAATTTTCGTTTTGGTGAAACATCTTCTTCGACTGCAAATCGTGCGGGTACTGTTCCTGTAGTAATAAAGCAATCTTCTCAAGCGGTTGGATCTTCTCGAAATTCGGGGGCTACGGCAAATACTGGTACGCAAGCTTCATCCGGCTCGGGGGTTTCTCCTCAAGAAATTCCAAAAGGATTTACCGCAGAGCAACTTTCTCCTTATTTTCATAAAGTGCGTCTCGGATCGGTATATACGGGTGGTGGTACCGGAGGGGGACAAATTACTCTTTCTGCGTATCTTACGGGAAGTGACACGGTCATGGTAACAGGGTGGCGTATTGAAGGAATGCGTGGGGGATCCGTGTATGTGCCACAAGCGGTGAAAGTGTATGATGCGCAGGGGCTTGCTCCCGAAACTGATATTGTGATGAAGAGTGGGGACGCGCTTTATCTTTACGCAAGTGGACAGAGTGCCATCGGAAAAAACTTACGCATTAATAAATGTCTCGCATATCTTCCTACCATTGCCAATTTTAAACCCTCAATTCCCAATTCGTGTCCATATATCAACCGATCCGAAATCTCGAATTTTAGCGGTCAGTGTCAAAATTATATTCTCTCGCTTGGATGCCGTGCTCCGGATATGAGTGATATCCGTGTTCCGAGGAACGAGGATGCGTGTCGCGATTTTCTTCAGACGCTGAATTATCAAGGATGTCTTACCCGTCATGCACAGGATAAAGATTTTCTTCAAAATCAAATCTATACGTGGATAAGCTCCATTTCGCTAGATCCCTTTCATGATCAGGCAAAGCTTCTTGATGGAAATGGTCTGCTTGTGGATGTGTACGAGTATTAACAGGTGAGTAGTAATACAACCTACTGTTGTCTGGTTACTTCCGTTCTGCGAGTATCACTTTCAAATTCATCCTTTTTACTCCGCGCAATACCAGAAGGTTCATTTGACTTCCCACCTCGAGGTTTTCAAGGAAATCTTGAATTGCATGTTCTCGATCCACGCGAATGGCGTTGCATTCAAGAATGATATCTTTTTCCTTAAGTCCCGCTTTTGCCGCAGGGCTTTCCGGTATTACTCCGCTGTCGCTGGGGGATTCGCGCACGATAAGCGCTCCGTAGTCTACAGGAAGACTCATCTTTTCCTGAAGGTTTTCGTCGATCATAAGGTAGCGTACGCCAAGGAGTGGTTTTCGTATTCGTCCGTATTGTTTGATATCGTGGAGATCTCGTCGTGCCGCATTGATGGGAATTGCAAACCCAATATTTTGGGCGCCAAACACGATTGCGGTATTGATGCCGATTGCGTTGCCGTCAAGCGTAACGAGCGGACCCCCGGAGTTTCCGGGATTGATTGCCGCATCGGTTTGGATAAGTCCGCGGAGTTCTTGCGAGGGTGCGTTTGGTTCCGCTTGTGCGGCAATGGATCGCGAAAGTCCGGAGACAATACCGAGGGAGACCGTATTTTTGAAAAGTCCGAGCGCGTTTCCTATGGCAAGCACGCTTTCGCCGAGTTCAATGTGCGCCGCATCACCAAGTGCGATTGTGGGAAGAAGTGGTGATGGAGGATTGATTTTTATGATAGCAACATCATTCACTGGGTCACGGCTCATGATGGACGCAGGATATTTTGTTCCGTTTGAAAGTACTACGGTATATTCCGCTTTTGAGTCGTTAATAACATGTTTGTTGGTAAGGATGATTCCTTCAGGTTCAACAATAAATCCTGACCCACCGCCGATTTGTACCATGCCGTGTTTATCTATAAGCGATGGGGGAATAGAGAGATGATGTCCGTCCGGTGCGCTGGGGAGAAAGGGGTATAATTCCTGTGGAATTTCTTTTTCCAGATCCTCAAGGTGTTTTGAGATTACAATCGAAACGACTGCAGGAAGCGTTTTTCTTATGGTTGCGACGACGGGATTTGTTTCTTTTTTCATTGCTTTATATTACCACATTCGAAAAATTCTTTGTTTTGGCGCGGGTTAATCCCTTGTGTGCAGTTGCAGTAGTGAGCTATCCATATATTATATGTGTGGCACCTTTGAATCTATAGAAGGTTATTGGCACAAGGAGGCTTTCGTTTTTACTCCTGTGTGGGAGTGCGGAAACTGGTTTCTTGGGACCAATAATGTATTTTTTCTATGAAAAACGATTGTCCATCTGACTCGATATTGCATTTATTCGCTCGCGGGGTTTTGCCTTCTTGTGCGGCGAAAAAGATTCCCCATCATCTTGAAACTTGCGAGTTGTGTCGTGCGAAAGTTGTAGAAGCACGAGATGAAATTGGACGTGTAAAAATTCTTTGTACGCGTGTAAAGAAAGTAACATAATCCGCCTCTTCATCCACAATGAATGAGGCGGAAAAAATTTGCGATAGTGTATACTGTAGGTATGAAGTCAATCATTGCATATATACTTCTTGCGGCGTTGGTAGTCGTGGCGGGGATCGCATTCGGTGCGTGGTGGAATAGTCCTGCGGTAGTGCCACAAAATTCACAGGTATCGTCGTCAAATAATAATTACACACAAACTCCAATGAATTTGGAAATAACGGATTTGGTTGCGGGTATGGGTGCCGAGGCAAAGGCGGGGGACAAGGTAACTGTACACTACACAGGTACCCTTGCGGATGGGACAGTGTTTGATAGCTCAAAGACGCGAGGTACCCCGTTTACCTTCACGCTTGGCGTAGGGCAGGTGATTAAAGGCTGGGACGAAGGGTTTGCGGGGATGAAAATCGGAGGCACGAGAAAACTGGTGATTCCTCCGGGACTTGCATATGGCGCACAGCAAGTCGGTCCTATTCCTCCGAATTCGACGCTTACATTTGAGGTGGAGCTTCTTGAAGTGAATTAACTATCTTTTACGAAGGTTAAACCTCCGGAAATTCTATTTTCTCGTATCCGAATCGGGCGAGATTTGCTTCTACTTCCGCATAGTTTTTTCCAAGAACACCCTTTCCTGCAAGAATACCTCCTGCAATAAATTTTTCCTGGGTCACATCGACAAGGCAAAAGTCTGGTTTTTGGAACGCGTCTTTCTCCGCGGCGGTTTTAAATTCCACGTCAATAAGGACAAGTCCTGCGAGTCCTTCTTGGAATACATCAAATTCATATGAGGTGCTTTGTTCGGTATAGTAATAACGTATTTTCGAAATTCTTTTTCCCGGGATTTTGCTTAAAGGTTCGTATTCTTCTTGTGTGAGAGGAATTGTGGTTTCAATCAGATGAGATGAATCACCTTCCTTCGCCGGCACCTTTTTGGTTATCTCATATTTTATGCCTGACTTACGAATACGAAGTGTCGGATGTTCTGTGGTTTCAGGAGCGTAGATGTCTATGATTTCCTTTGATGGCGATTGCAATACGCCATAGGGGATATTTTTTGCAAGGTAGGTAAGTTCGAATTCATCCATACTATTTTTTATCGTACCACAACCATATCATTTTCGTATTGGGACCATGTGGTGATAAATTTTTCCGCCGACAATTCTTGTCGCCCGTCCTCCGGATCGTTCGAAAGGAGAGTATAGCTTCCGTCGGATGCTTTCTTAAATCCTACAATAATTCTTACGTGTGTGGGGGTAAATAAGATGATTTCTCCTTGTGGAGTGCGGTAGCTTTTCAGTGTAAGAAGTTCTTCGGGAAGGTATTCGCGATTCCATACAATTACGGGATTTCCTTGTTTGATTTCTTTCACGATGTCCATGATGGAGTTTCCCGATTTTCCCTCACTTTCAGGAGGGTATTCCTTTGCGACTCGTGCCACAGGGTTTCGATTTACACCCCACCCGGTTGCGGATTTCATCCCGCTTTTTAAGCCGTAAAGCCATCCTCGGACGTCTCCCACAAATCCCTCGTTTGGATTTCCCCAAACATAATTTCCTCATGAGTCTTTGTATTTTTCTTTGGGTTCCGCAATCCCAATCTTTTCGAGGAGTTCGTCTTGGTTTTTTTCTATGCCTTTGTACAGGAGCGCCATTTGCAAACTAGCTGCTTCGCAGGAAAGAGAATACTTCTGTTCAATGAGGGGGATGGCGAGTTCTATAATAGTCGGAAGTTGAGGACGAGGTGATGTTCCTCATCATACGCAAATTAGGGTCGGGTGTAAGCATCCTCCCTGCTTGGATTTCCGCATTCATCATTCTACGAGTGAGTGATCCGACAGCGCCGGTGACTGCGAGGTCGTGTGCGTGTTGATATTCTTCAACCGCTTTTTCCATTGTTTCGTCAAATTTTCCTACTGTTGGTAGGGGAAGATAGTCATCTCGTTTTAATAACTGTTGCGCGGCTTTGATGGAGGGTATTGCGAACGAGTGTGTCGTATCTCGCGCAATATCATATGTAACGGGACCGAGAGGAAAAGTAGAAGTGGAAGCGAATTGAGGGATAGGAAGAGGATTCCCTTTTGTAACCGTGAATGTTTCGGTGGCTTCGGGATTCGGTGTCGACGAAATCCACGAAATAAGTTTTATTACAGAAAATACGACTCCCGTAAGGAGCGCGATAAAAATGATGAGTACTGCGAGAAGACGTTTTGTCATGAGTGTGAAATGTAATTAGCATACCACTGAATATTATTTCTCGAAACAGTCATTTCGGTTTTTTGGGTAAATAAAAATCGCGTCTTATGAAAAATAAATTTTCCATCGTGACGCGAAATTTTGGGTTTGGGAGGATTTAGTATCTTCTCTCCCATTTTTTCCTCTCTTGCTTTCTTTCACTTCCGGATATCGTTGGATTCATCACTGAAAGAAAAACAAGACCTACAATGATAGTGAAGAAAACGACACCTGCCGCTCCCACTGCTTCGCTTATGGCCAAATACATATGGCTTTCTTCTTTCTTGTTTTTAGGTTTCAATTTACAACCCAAGTATCATGCTCGGGTTGTAAAGAAATTGCAATAACACAATCATAATTTGAAGCGAAGTGACTCACCAGCGCCAATACTGCGTGTTATATGCTGTTTATTTTCCCCGTCATTGATACAACGAAAACTTTCCAGTAAATTCTCTTAATTCTTGAGTTGAGCCGAACATGACGATGCCCCAGTATTCAAGTTCTTCTTCCGAGGTCGATCGGGTGGTGTCTTGTTGTTCTTGAGATGTGCCAACCGTCATTGTGCTGGTGAAATCTGAAAATGGAATACCACGGGCAAGGCATTCATTGCGAACCATGCGAATTTTATTTGAATTATCTGCTTTTAGCACAATAAATGGGTAGTGTGAAATGTTTGGATGAGTGCCGCCATTTTTATCTTTATACTGTAGAAAGCACATCTCATCTGCGTTGCCGGATCCACCTGCGAGACCGGCTGTCATATGACCAAGTGCATTCATAGTACGACCCGGTTCAACTTTTTTGTTGAGTACGGCGATAAAACGCTTTGAGTTTTCGTCTGGTAATTTTGTCATAATATCATCATCTTTTCTTTTGTCCCGTGTGAGATGAGAGTAAAATTCTGCGTTTTAGGAAATAACCACGTGCAACGATTACGAAAAGTGATGTGTTGGCAATAAGTAAATATATTTGAAACGCAGAATTTTCAATGTTCC
>JANLHI010000021.1 GCA_024654525.1 Patescibacteria group bacterium
CTTTATCACTATACTCTCCATGTCTTTAGCTGAAACCAGAACTTGTCAAAGTTGTCGTGCGTCATTTGAAATTGACGCTCAAGATTTTGCGTTTTATGAAAAGATAAAAGTCCCGCCACCGACGTGGTGTCCTTCGTGCCGATTTATGCGGCGGCTTTCATTTTATCAAGAACGTAACCTCTACAAACGAACTTGCGATCTTTGCAATAAAGAAACGCTTTCGCACCTCCATCCCGATATCAAAAACGTCTATTGCCCGCGCTGTTGGTTCAGTGATGATTGGGATCCCGGTTCCTTCTCTCGGGAATACGACCCGAACACTCCGTTCATGCAGCAAGTAGCTGAGCTCATCCGTGACACCCCGAAGATAGCGCGAAGCGTCGAGCAGTCCACACTCGTAAATTCGGACTACATCAACCACGCTGGCATGTGTAAAAACTGCTACCTTATTTTCGACTCCGATCATTGTGAGAATGTTCTCTACTCGACATTCTTGGTTGAAGTAAAAGACACTATGGACTGCTTCGCGTTAATTAATAGCGAGCTCTGCTACGGAAACGTAGTCTGTGGAAGATGCTCTCGAGTGTTCTTTTCCGAAGATTGCCCCGACTGCATGGATGTATGGTTTTCGAAAGACTGTAGAGGATGTATGAGCTGCTTCGGATGCATTGGACTTCGCAAGAAAAAATATCATTTCTTTAACGAACCCCTCTCCAAGGAGGAATACGAAAAACGGCTAGGTGAACTTGAACTGCACTCGCGAAGTGGACTCGCGGAAGCCGCAGAAAAACGCAGGCATTTTTGGCTTTCAAAACCCCATCGCTATGCACACTTGGGCTCAAAAAACGTAAACGTCACAGGCGATTATGTGTTCACGGGATCAAAAAATTCAAAAGATCTCTACCACGCATTTGGCGTGGAAGACAGTCGGTACTGCCAATTTGTCGGCATGCCTCCCACGAAAGACTGCTACGACTACACAAGGTGGGGCAATGGCGCAGAGCGCATATATGAAAGCCTCATTGTCGGACAGGGTGTACGGGATGTAAGATTCAGCATCCAAACATGGGGCGAAGTATTCGATGCCGAATATTGCTTCTGGGTGACATCATCCTCTCATATGTTCGGCTGTGCGAATATCCGGAAAAAGGAGTACTGCATTTTAAACAAGCAATATTCAAAAGAATCCTTCGACAAGCTCAGGATAAAAATAATAGAAGATATGAACGAGCACCCCTACAAGGATGCCGTAGGCATCGAATATAAATATGGGGAATTCTTCCCGATCGAACTGAATCTCCACGCCTATAACGAAACGCAGGCACAAGACCTCTTTCCGCTTCAAGAGGAAGAAGCAAAGAAAAAAGGCTATTCGTGGAGAGAACTACCATTCCCAAACATAGCACCCACACTCGCCGCCGTGCAGGTGCCCGATAGCATTCACGACGTGCAAGACTCAATTTTGAACGAAATAATCGAATGCGAATTGTGCAAACGACCGTTCCGGATAGTAAAGCCGGAGCTCGATCTTCTCCGCCGCTTTGAACTCCCCGTTCCCGTACAGTGCTTCAGTTGCCGGCATCTTGCCCGCTGGTCAAGAATAAATCCTCCCCGGCTTTGGGACCGCACATGCGCGAAATGTAACGCGCCAATTAAGACGTCTTATGCTCCGGATCGTCCGGAAATCGTGTACTGTGAGCAGTGCTATAACGCGGAGGTTGTCTAGAAATGAGAAATATAGAGAATAATGAACCGCGAACTACAAAAACTTATATTAAAAATCATTGCCGATAATAAGGGCATTACCACATGGACTATTTATCATCCTTTCCATTCTCATTAGCATAGTTGCGCTCACTGTTAGTATCATCGCTTTAAATAAACCCTCTTAGCTAAGAGTCATTTATCCACCCTTGACACCCCTCCCCTTCGGCATAGGATGACAATACGAGTTGCGAGTTTTCGAAACTAGGCAACTTCTTAAAAACTAATCCAAGAGATACCTGTTATCGCATAAATGCGATGATACGGTAAAACCCGCCGTCGCGAAACGCTATGGCGAGATAAAACCCGCCTGTGTTCATGCGAACTATGGCGAGGCGAAGTGGGGAAGCGGGTGAGAATCCCGCACAGTGCCGCTACGGTGAAGTCCCGCCTGTGTTCAATAGAACTTCGGCGAGACACAAGTCCGAGTACCACTCTTTGGAATGTTTCGTGTGCGTCCCCGCATTCTGCGGGGCAAGTCTCTCGAGCAAGAGGCAAGCCTGTTTGTCGAACAGACTCCCCCTTGCGGTGGGTTTTTTATTTCCGAATAAATTCCCCATCGTAGTATTAATTATAAAAAGCGGATGATCCGCTTCGTCTCATGAAAAAAAAGTTATTCGCGAGTATTCTACTCGCCACGTTCCTTGCAAACACGTTTGTAGCAGCAATTCCCGTGCACGGCGACACAAACACTTCAATTACTTATCTGAAGTCAAAGCCACTCACCCCATGGACCATCATGGCGCTTATCGCCGCGGGAGAATCTCCCTCGCTTGATTCGCTCAAAACTCTCCCTGAAAACGGAAAGGCGATTGATTATGAAGCGCCTATTCTCGCCATTACTTCCGCCAATAAAGATCCCCGCACATTCGGAAGCGAAGATTATGTCGCAAAACTCAAAGGATTTTCGGATGGCATTCAACTCGGCGACACCACGATTTTGAATGATGACGTATTCGGTATTCTTGCGCTTGTCGCCGCAGGAGAACCGAAGGACGGCGACATAATTTCGCAGACGACGCAGTTCCTCCGTAACCATCAGAATGGCGATGGAGGATGGGGATATGCCGTGGGTGGTACGAGCGATACTAATACCACCGCCGCCGCAGTCATGGCGCTTGCCTCAACGGGAATGCCCTCGAGCGAAGAGCCGATAGTGAACGCGCTTGAATACCTGAAAGCCGCGCAGAACGGCGATGGGGGGTTTCCTTACGACCCCAAGAGCGAATGGGGTACGGATTCGGACTCATCTTCGGACGCATGGGTAATCATGGCAATTAAGAGCGCAGGGCAAGATCCTTCCTCGTGGCAAAAGGAAGGCGGAACACCCATCTCCAACCTTGCTACGTTTGAAGACGAATCGGGGTTTTATCTCTATCAACCCGGCAACTCCGAAGATTCATTCAGCCCTACCACTACTTCATACTCACTGATTGCTCTCGCGGGAAAATTCTTTCCGCTCCATACCATCACACCCACAACACCCACGTCCGTACATTATTCCTACAGAATAGAAGGAAAAACGCAGGGGCTTTGCGCGGGAGAATCGGACGGACTCAAAGCAATTGATTCGATACCGACCGCCGGCGATGCATGCGGTATTACCTATCATATCCAAGAATCCTCACTTGGTTCCTATGTCGACGAAATTGCTACGGAAAAAGCGGAAGGTTCTTCGGGATGGATGTATACCGTGAACAATGAACCTCCGAGTGTCGGCGCAAGCGACTACACATTGTCCGCAGGGGATGGAATAATTTGGTATTACGGCGTGTATGGCGACGAACTCCTTCGTCTTACATTGAATACCACAAGTACTTCTGCAGGCACTCCCATTTCGGGCACCGTGGCAACCTACCATGCACATGCATGGACTCCCCTTGCAGATGCGGTAGTACGCACCACGACCGCGTCCACCACCACCGACGGCACGGGAACATTTTCACTCACGCTTCCCGAAGGGATACACTCCCTTGTCGCGGAAGCTCCTCGGCATATTCGCAGTAATATGGAGAAGATAATGGTGGGCACTCCCGACGCCACTGCAATCGAGCTCAGCGTCACTATTCCCGAATCCCAAAATACAGGAGGGGGTAACACGGGGGGGAACGGTGGGACTGGAGGAGGCGGTTCTTCTCAAGGCGTATCGATTATGGTAGAAACAGGCACGGAAGATGGGGGCCTTGATTTCGGTTCGCTTGGGATAGGCGCCTCACAAAAGAAAACTATTACTATAAAGAATCGTGGCAATAAAAAACTTGCCATGCAGGCGGTAGTCGGCGGGGATGACATATTCAGAAGCTATCTCTTTCTTGACGGAAAAACATGGCGCGTATTCCATGTTGCAGTGGATCCCGGAGCATCAGTCGCACCCGAAACATCGCTTCGCATCCCATCCGCGTATTCCGCAGCAGGTATAAAAAAGGGATCACTTGTATTCTGGGCGGTGCCTACGGAATAATCGCGAATCACTCATCTCATGCTCAATACTACAAATAGCCGCCTTATACTCGGAGCAATTGCTGCAATTGCGCTACTTATTATTCCGTTTACTTTTGTGCGCGCAATCGGCATTACCGCACTTCCCTCCGAAATTACGATAACAGTGTCGCGAGGAGAAAATACCACAGCCCACCTTACCGTTCAGAATCCCTCGCGCGAGGTCGCGATATTTGAAGTCTATCCCGATGACCTTGATACCATGATCATACCGATCCCCTCGCGGTTTACGCTTGAATCAGCCGAAACGCGCGTAATAGAAATAAAACTTATCCCAAAACAAGAAGGAGTATTTACCACCAATCTTTCTGTTCTTGCACGTCCCATTACTGACCCACTTCTCGGCATTGGAAGCGGTCTTAAGATTCCCATCAATATCACCGTCACCGCACCACGCACTATGTCGCTTGCATCAATAATTTCCCTCTCATCACCTCTGGGAATCATTGTTGCGCTTCTTGCAACACTTGCAGTATGTATTTATGCGTTTCATCGTGCACTTAAAAAAAGAACCGCAGAGCGGTATTAATTGACACCTCTTTATAAAGCCGTTTATTGCGAAATACGTCCGAGAAGAGGAATGCGTGAAAACGCACGTTCCAATCCCCACATATGTCCCGCGCGCAACGCAGAGAGAAGGAGTAGCGCCGCGGCATAGATAATATGTTCATCCACAATATACGAGTGCGCGTTCGGATAGGGAAACTCAAGAATCGGAAGATAGTAGAGCACCATCATCAACGCACCGAGGATACCACTCCACCGCACCCCGATGCCTAAAATAAGAGATGCTCCGATAAGGGTTAATCCCCACTCGTTTATAAAGTTGGTAAACGGAAGCAATGCGGGGCTCGCAAGTGCGTTATAGAATCCAGGAAATGTTTTTGCAGATTGAAGATATCCAACCGCAGACCATGCAGGATTCATTATTTTGACAATACCTGCGTAGAAAAACATCCACCCCGTTGTGATGCGAAGTAGAAACACCGCTATTTTCGCATTACGTCTCATTATATGAATAATTATACCACAATCTTCTTATCCACACCACCCACAATTGCCGGTTCGAGCGCTCTATTTACCACCACCCACCGATAGATGAGCGGACTAAGTAATGCACTTAATGTTACGTTTCCCGCAAGGTGCATAAGGGTAAACGGAATCTGACCCACAAGCGCCCCCATAAAGGGCTGACCAAAGAGAAGAGGCCCCATGGTTAGTCCTGTAATTGCATCATAGAGAATCGTGCCTCCTGCGGCGTATACTGCATAGTAGAGAGGGCTATTATTTTTCGAACGGAGAAACCACGCCGCACTCATGCCCACTATGCCGTACGCGGTCGCGGTAAGCAAAGTCCATATTCCTCCGGTTCCCGTCACTAAATCGTAGAGGATAATATTCCCCGCCCCGAAGAGGAATCCCACAAGATATCCGTGATGTTTTGCAAACGGCATCACGGTAGCCATGATTGGCTCCACATTCGGCGCACGGAAAGGTATGAGGCGCAATATAAGACAAAATATAATCCCCACACCATACTTCAGCGCATCGCTTCGAAAGCGAAACCGGTGAAATTGTTTTTTTGCTGTTTCCATGTTCATCATTATATCAGTATTCGACTCCTTTTGCCCCCTGCACTCCTTCCGCATATGGATGTTTTATTTCTCTCATTTCAGTAACTAAATCCGCTACTTCAATAAAACTCAAGGGAGCGTCTCTTCCAGTAAAAATAAGATGCTCCACTTTTGATTCCGCTTTTATTCTCACCACATTAACCTCTTGTTCGGTGATAAGCCCAAGTGCTATCGCATTATGCACTTCATCAAGTATTACTGCATCCCACTCTCCGGAAAGGATTTCCTTTTCCGCATAGGCAAGCGCTTCTCTTGCCGCACGCGCATGTTCTTCGCGAGGCAAAGTATCGCCCAAAATTCCCACAAACCCCTTCCCCATTTTCACTATTTTAAATTTCGGCGCAAGCAATTTTGAAGCATCATCCTCTCCGCTTCGCCACGGGCCTTTGATAAACTGCACCATGAGCACCCTCTTCCCGTCGCCCACGAGCCGCATCGCCTGTCCCAATGCCGCCGTAGTCTTACCTTTCCCATTACCGGTGAAAATAAGAAACATACTCGTCACACTTATGACCAATAACCTATAATAGAATTCAATCTCATGAAATTTATTGAACTTGGTTATTAGTTATCAGTATTCCGTGTTATAAGTTTCCGTGCAGTCATGAACACGAACCGCTTGCAGTGCCACATTGAATACACGTCTTACAGCTTCCAGTCTGAATTAACATTCCTCCGCATGTACGGCACACACTATCCGCAAATATAATTTTTGCCGGCGAAGATTCGTTATTTACCACTTCAACCTTTTTCACTTCAGGCATTGACGGAATGTTTTCTACTCCATCAAGCTCCTTATGAGGCACTTTTATGCCCAACCCCTCAAGCTCATTCGCGGAAAGGAATCGTACCGCAAGATATCGAAACACATAATCAGTAATTGATGTCGCAACTTGCACATCCTGATTCTTTGTAAAACCGGCGGGTTCATATCGGCCATAAGAAAATTTCTGTACCAACGTTTTAAGCGGTACACCATACTGACACGCAATCGACACCATAATCGCGAATGCATCCAAAAGCCCCGCGAGTGTCGATCCTTGTTTCGACATCCTGATAAAGATTTCTGCAAGGCCTCCCTCTTCAAACATGCTGTAGGTAAGATATCCTTCGTGTCCTCCGATCGAAAACTTGTGAGTCTCGGATGCACGCGTTGCAGGTAGGTGTCGGCGAGCGGGCTTCTGCTCTTTTTTCTTTTGATTCCCCGAGCCCGTGAAAAGCGGCTGTGCAGCCTTCGAACCATCGCGATACACCGCGAACGCTTTCAATCCCATCTTCCAGCCCATCATAAACGCCTGTTCCACTTCCTCCACCGTTGTCTCGTGTGTCATATTGAACGTCTTCGATATCGCACCGGAAAGGAACGGTTGCACCGCCGCCACCATTTTCACGTGTCCCTTCCACGAAATAGAACGCGCTCCATTCGAAGGTTTTATTGCACAATCAAAAACGGGAAGGTGCTCCTCCTGAAATCCCGGAGCTCCTTCTATGGTTCCCTGTTGCTCAATGTAAGCCACGATTCCCGCACGCGATTCATCGTCATATCCAAGTTTTACCAATGCTCGATCCACTACATTATTTACGAATTTCATCATTCCTCCTCCCACAAGACGCTTCATTTTTACCAATGCAAATTCCGGTTCGATTCCCGTGGTTACACAATCCATCATCAATGCAATGGTACCCGTTGGGGCAAGAACCGATACTTGCGAATTTCGCACACCCCAGCGCCGTGCATCTGCAACCGCCCCACTCCATGCTTCGTGAGCGGCGCTCATGATGCCGTTATCGAAGGAATAGACATCGTCAACATTATCAATCGCATCGCGATGCATAGAAAGCACCTTAAGCATTGCATCTCTGTTTTCCTGATACCGAGAAAAAGGATGCATCACTCGCGCAATCTGTGCGGAAAAACGATACGCTTCTCCCGTCATAAGCGCCGTAATTGCCGCAGCCGAGCTCCGCGCTTCATCCGAATCATATGGAATTCCGAGTGACATCAACAGTGCGCCAAGATTTGCATATCCCAATCCCAGTTGTCGAAAATCGTGTGTATTTTTTCCTATCCGTGACGTGGGGTACGATGATCCGTCCACTAAAATTTCCTGCGCAAGAATCATGATATCAACCGTACGGCGAAATCCTTCCACATCAAACCCTCCCTCCGGTGTGAGATAGTGAAGCAGATTGATTGATGCAAGATTACATGCGGAATTATCCACATGCATATATTCACTGCACGGATTCGATGCATTAATACGTCCGGAGTTTGGACACGTGTGCCAACGGTTAATAGTGGTATCGAACTGCATTCCCGGATCACCACAACTCCATGCTGACTCTGCAATCGCCCGCATCATATCGCGCGCTTTATACGTGTCCGCAACCGCTCCATTCGTTACTTGCTTCGTGCGCCACTCGTCATCCTGTTCCACCGCTTTCATAAACGCATCGGAAACACGCACGCTATTGTTCGCATTTTGATATTGAATGGAATTCCATGCCGAGTCATTCAAATCAAACATATCGTACCCTCCGTCCATGAGCGCCTTTACCTTTTTTTCTTCCTCCGACTTCACATGAATAAATTTCATGATATCGGGGTGATCGACATTCAAAATCACCATTTTTGCTGCACGTCGCGTAGAACCGCCCGAGGCGATCATGCCCGCTACGGAATCCGCCCCGCGCATAAAAGATACCGGTCCCGATGAGAAACCTCCATGCGACAATGTTTCTCGTGTTGAGCGGAGCGCCGAGAGATTTATTCCCGCTCCAGAACCACGCTTAAAAATCAAACCTTCCGTAGTAATCCAATCAAGGATAGATTCCATCGAGTCCTCCACGGAAAGAATAAAACACGCCGAGCATTGTGGTTTTGCATCAAGTCCTAAATTAAACCACACCGGGGAATTGAACGCCGCACGCTGATGCAACAATACATAGGTGAGTTCTTCGGCGTACACATCGGCATCGTGTGCATTCGAAAAATAGTGATAACGAAGCCCCCACTCACGCACCGTCTTCACTACACGTCCAATCATTTGCTTAATCGAAGATTCCCGTTCTGTGGATCCCACTCGCCCGCGAAGATATTTCGAACCTGCGATTTCGGCAGCGTTTTCTGACCACACTTCGGGAAATTCCAACTCGCGCTCTTCCCTTGCTCCATTCGTACCTCTCACTGTTACCCTGCGCGTTTTCCACGCAACTTCATCGAAAGGATGCACTCCTTCGCGAGTAAAATACCTCTCCGTAAATGACTTTCCGCTTTCACGATGCGCTTTTGTATTTATTGCCAAAGGCGATGTACGTTCCATAGTTTGTTGAGTTATAGCGGACTTACTACCGACGCCGACTTACTCCATAAATCCTTGAAAATCCGACACGGCTCGACAATCCGGGGATCTGTAATTCTGTAATATATATTCAAACCGTCACGTCTCGTCAGCACCGCCCGCGCATAACGCAAACGCGCAAGATGTTGCGACATATTCGCCTTGGAAACATCGAGGGTCTTTGCAAGCTCATTAACAGATGCCTCGTGCACTTTGAGAATATTTAAAATTTCAAGCCTCTTCGGATTTGCAAGAATTTTATAGAGAAACGCATTGCGCTTATACACACTTTTTGGAAACGGTGACATGACTTTTGTTCTCATAATTGCGAAATTTCTTAACTTGCTTCTCCAGCATACTCCCCGCCCATCACTCCTGTAAAGCGAAAAAATTATCCACAACATACGACCATACCCAAGCGTAATGCGCAATCGGAAAAACCCTATATTTTCCCTCGTGATACCTCTTTTTCCAACCAATTTCAATGCTTCTTACCCAGTAGCGTCATCTAAACCTCCTCTTTTTGAGCATTATCGCGCGTATGGCAACAATCATAACTGAAATAAACTTATCCTCTCCGTATAAAGAGAATAATCCCTTGCGTAGACCCTTATGCTTTTTTTAATCGTAACGAATTCAAAACAACACTTATACTGCTAAACGCCATTGCTGCTGCGGCAAAGATTGGACTAAAAAGAATTCCAAAAAAGGGATAGAGGATTCCGGCGGCAACGGGAATAAAAGCGATGTTATAGAAAAACGCCCAGAAAAGATTTTGCTTTATTACTCTCATCGTGCGTTTCGAAATATTTATCACTTCGGGAATCAACATCAAATCTCCTCTCATCAGCGTGATATTCGCCGATTCCATGGCAATATCCGTACCTTCGCCCATAGCGATACCAATATTCGCTTGAGTAAGAGCCGGCGCATCATTAATACCATCACCAATCATTGCCACAATTTTTCCTTGATTTTGAAGCTCGCGTACTTTTTCCGACTTCTTATCGGGTAATATTTCGCTCATCACCTTGTCTATACCCACCTGTGTCGCAATAGCACGAGCGGTGCGGTCATTGTCTCCGGTAATCATCCAGACATCTATATTATTTTTCTTGAGAGTTTGTATTGCTTCGATTGATTCTCTTTTTAATACATCAGCCACCGCAAGCGCCCCCTTGATTTTTTTATCAACTATAAGAATCATTACCGTCTTGCCTTCATTTTCAAGACTACTGATATTGTCTTCGTAAGGAGAAATATCGAGACCAATATCTACAACCAAAGCTCGGTTTCCTAAATATGCCTCAACCCTTTGATTTTGAATTTGCAAAAATCCCTTCAAACCCTTTCCGGAAATAGCCTTAAAATCTTCCAGCTTGTGAAGCTTAATCTTCTCTTTTATCACTTCATCCGCGATTGCCTTATCAAGAGGATGTGATGATTTTTGATCAAGACTTGCGGCATACTGCAGTATAGCCTGCGCCAAAGGATGCTCCGACCTCTGCTCTAATGAAGCGGCGAAGGTAAGAACTTCTACTTGGCGACCATTATTGAACGCGACAATATCGGTTAATTGTGGTTTTCCTTCCGTAAGCGTGCCTGTTTTGTCTAAAACCACCGTGTCTATTTTATTGGCAATTTCAAGCGAAGTGGCATCTTTGATTAAAATACCTTTATTTGCCGCACTCCCCGAAGAAACCATAATAGCCATAGGAGTTGCAAGACCGAGAGCGCAAGGACACGCAATTATCAAAACCGCTACAAAGTTTACAAGCGCGAAAGTAAATGCGGGGCCAAAAAAGAACCACGCGATAAAAGTAATAATTGCAATAACAAAGACCGCAGGAACAAAATACGAAGAAACGAGGTCTGCTAAACGCTGAATAGGCGCTTTGGAACCTTGAGCTTCTTCCACCATTTTAATTATTTGCGAGAGCACCGTTTCTTTTCCGACTTTGGTAGCTTGGAAAGTGAAAGTTCCAAATTTATTTATCGTACTGCCGATAACCGCGCCCCCAATCGTCTTATGCACAGGCATTGATTCTCCGGTTACCATTGATTCGTCAACTTCCGAATCCCCCTCGGTTATTTTCCCGTCAACAGGGATCCTCTCCCCCGGACGCACAATGATTAAATCCCCTACCACCACATCGGAAATCGATATCTCAACTTCTTTTTCCTCTCTTAATACTTTTGCGGTCTTAGGTTGTAACCCAATAAGTTTTTTGATGGCTTCCGAAGCTCTTCCTTTCATCAACACTTCAAAATATTTTCCCAACAGAATCAAAACAATAATGATTGCCGAAGTATCAAAATAGACCGCCGGAGTTATTCCTTCTTTTATGAAAAAAGAGGGGAAAACAGTAACTACTACACTATAAAAATATGCAGCGAGTGTCCCCACGGCAACCAGAGTGTTCATATCGGCAGTCCGATATTTTACTACAAGTTTGAGTCCGCTATAAAACTGCCAACCGACCCAAAACTGCACCGGTGTGGTTAACACAAGAAGCACCCAATTATTGCCTAAAATTTTAGGAATGAAAGAGAATAAATCAGAGAAACTACCCAAAAATATAAACGCAGAAAGAATAGCGCCGATTACGAGTTTGCGTTTTAATATCTTTGCCTGATTTTCTCTTTCAAGTTTTTCCTTATCTATAACTTCTTCCTTGATGCCTTCTTCTTTGATTGGTGTGTAACCCGCATCAGTAATAACTTTTAAAATTTCACTGGTATTTATCAAAGATGAATCAAAAACCACCTTGGCTCGCTGGTTGGAAAAATCAACATCTGTATTTTTGATACCTGATAACTTTTTTATGGCACCCTCCACAATCATGGCGCAATGAGGAGAATCCATACCTATTACTTTCATCGAAACCGTTTCAGTATTTCCATTTGCATCACCAAAACCACGATGAGGCGAATCAACGAGTATCTCTTCTTTTTTGTCGGTAGTCATATATGCGCCTTTTTCTTTCTCACTCACTTCAAGATGATACCCTACTGATGCAACAATTTTTGCAAGTTCCGACTCGGAAATAACACTGTTATCAAATTCAATCAATGCGGATTCCGAAGCAAAATTAACCGAGGCTGAATGTACGCCTTCCGTTTTCAAAAGCACACGCTCGATTGTCGCAACACAACTTGCGCAATGCATTCCATTAATTGAGTATGTCTTTTTAATCATGGCTTTTCAGTATGGCTCTTTTTTACCTTAAATTCCACGTACACCGTACGCACTTTACACATCTACACTCCGCACCCTCCTCCCCCTCCTCCTTGACCTTCCGGCACTTCAACCTGCGTGGCAACCGTTTGAAAACCGGAGATACTCGAATACTTTTCCCCCAGGATTTCTTTCGGATTTACGCGTTGAGGATCAATGTTTCGAGAGGTGAAATATTGGGCAATCGTCGCATATTGTTCGGGAAACCAAAAAGCGTTTGTCGCAAGCGCTATGCGATACATTTCTCCTTCAGTAGCGCCCCCGGACGCCAGAAACTGCAACAACCCCAACATTGCCATACCATGATTACAATCGGGAAAGTACGTCGCATTATTGCAACATGGACGATATATATTTTTCGCCACATTCTCCACAAGCGTTTGATCCTCTTCGGTAAGCGCAAGAAATATATGCGCACTATAATGCGCCATTGCGTTACCGTGCGCGAGCGTCCACCCCCCTGTGGATGCAAACCGCTCCGCACCGCCATAACGAGGACTCATCATCGGTCCCTCTTCCAAAATCCGATTCTTATTGCCAAGTCCCAATGCCCAAAAAAGATTGAGGAGAATACTCGCATTTTTTTGATCTATTATCACATTCCCATTGTCCAAACCCGTAAGAAGTTTTTGTTCGCGCTCCGGTACGCCGCCCTGCACGGCGTAGATCGCTTCGAATTGATTCTTATCAATTACTCCTGCCTCTATCATGCGCGCACCAAGATCACGCCACTTCACGGGAAGTGCAACAAGCTCTTCTTGTCCTGGACGGTTCTCATCGGAAAGATTGGGAACATGTTTGCTTGTAATTACCGGCTGACTCTTCATTCCGGTTGTGTATATCCATGCACCCGCGAGCACCAAAGATGCAATCACAATACTCACCGAAAGCGTAATAGTATTTCTTTCCTGTTGCGTATTCGCTTTGTTTTCTGATTCCATTGTATTGAAGTTAGCGACAACAACCGCCTGCACTCACATCATCCGACTTTTCCGACACGACACGATCAATAGCTTTCTTCAACTTCTCTTCCGCAATACGTGCAATTTCTTTCAATGCAAAATTATCAATCATTTCCATCGCTACCGTGGGAAGAATTGTTGCCACCCGCACCGTACCTTTTTCCTCATACACAATGATATTGCACGGCAAAAATAATCCTATTTCCTTCTCCGCAATAAGTGCATTGTATGCAAGTTGCGGGTTGCATGCACCGAGAATTACGTACCTATCAACATCAACATTTAATTTCTTTTTGAGTGTTGCACGCACATCAACTTCGTGCAACACTCCGAAACCCTCACTCGCAAGCTCTTCTTTTATACGAGTAACCGCCTCTTCAAAAAGAATCTTTGCAACGCATGTATGACTGTATTTCATCACTGTTATGCAAGTAAATCTTTCTTCTTTTCCTCGAACTCTTTCCTGTCAATTTCTCCTTTTGCGTAACGCTCTTTTACTATCTCAAGCGCCAATCCTTTGCGATGCACATTACTTCCCGAAACACTTGTCGCCCATCGCACAATCATAACGATGCCTGCAATGATAAGCGCCCAAAAAAGAAACATTACAATCCACCCCGATGTCCCCATATGCCCAAAACCATATCCATATCCCATCATGTTATATACCGGATATCCCCACGGAGCCGACCCTACTCCGTTTTTTACTGTCTTTACGTTTTCAAGAGAATTAGATGCATTTCCTCCCCATAAACCCATCATTCCGTATCCATCACTTCCTTCATATACCGCATCGGGATTACACCCAGAAAACCGCTCTCCCATCGTCTCATGCATTGCTCGAAGCCCTTCTGCACCAGCTCTATCCCTTACCGATTGATCCATCGCTTCATGCGCATTTCCCATCATTCCATCCATGAAATACTCACCCAGATTCTCAAAATCCTCATCCCGAAAATTCGCACACTGCGTTTTTCCAGATTGCAATTCCTTCCATAAACTCTGTCCCGCAACAACCGTCGCATCTTCCCCGACGGCTTGCACAGAAATTCCCGCTACCATAACCGCCACTGCAAACATCATAACCCATACCATTCCCTGAAATCGTTTCATTGTAATATTGCAATTATGTTTTCTTTGAAAATTTGTAGACCTTGAGTATTTCTTTCACCGCCATATCTCCTTTCCCTCCCTTCATCTGTTTTGTAGCGCACGTAGAGAGATGATTCTCCAAAAGCACATCTTCAACCCCGGAAAGTGCCTGCTTTGCCGCGGATGATTGTGTAATTACATCAATACAATACTCATTTTGCTCAATCATCCGCTCAATTCCAGAAATCTGACCCTTCACTATCCGAAGTCGCCGTAACACGCTTTTCTTCATTGATTTTTCCATTCTTCTATTATACCCCCTAGGGGTATACATAGTCAAGAATAAAAGCTATCCACAAACCGAATGCTACGGAAGTGCACACCCGCTCCGTTCCGAAAGCTTCTGTAACCCCTGCTCGCCCACCAATCTTTCCCCATCACCGGTAATCCATGTGGGATATTCCTCTATTTTTTGTGCGACGCATTTTTCCGGCTCTGTGGGGCATTCTACATACGACACGTATTGGAACGAATCGCCGAATGCCCGTTTCTCATTCTGACAATGAGAACACCACTCCGCGCCATACATTACAAATTTCTTGTCCGCAAGGCATTGCGAAAATGCATCGTATGTCCCGTTTGCAGGCAAAGGGTCGTAAAGTAACCACCATAAACCTCCCGCAACCACTCCTACGAATACAAGCCCCAAAATCGTTTGCTTACTCGTTCCCATAGTGAAGAAAAAATATGGTTTTGTTCATGCTACTCGTCACAACAATCAACTAATTTATCCACAATATCGCTGAAGGTCCACGCTTTGCCCCGAGCAGATTCTTCTTTCGTAATTTCTTTAAACCTCGACGCATCAATGAGTTTTAATCGTAACGCCCAGAACATCGAATATGTTTTGTATGCGCGATCGAACATTTCTTTCGCATCTGTTTTTTTACCGTCGCCATTTAACTTTGTCCCCACTTCCATAAGGCGCATCGTGACAGCCAAAAGATGCTTCGTAATACACCACGTTTCCCCCTCGTGACGCGGCACCATTTTTCCTAAAAGTTCTTTTCTCATTTCCCGTATTTCTCCAAGCAATGTGAGGTATTCAGGCTTCTGCGTTTTTGCGTTTGTGAAAAACATATGCTCTTCCAAACTTATGAGATTCATCACTGCAATGCTTAAGTCTTCTTCCGTTGAGAGATCCACCGTTCCTGAAGATTTAAGTTTTTCAATTTTTTTTATCAATTCCTCAAAATTTTCTTGTATTTCCATGGTGGTAAGTATAAGTCACACTCATACGCAACGTACTATCTCCGTCTTACGGATAGTTGGGGGAGTGAACCATTCTTCTTGTGTCATAGTCTAAAGAATAAAGATTATTACGCCAAGAAGGATCGCGCCAACTCCTCCCCATATCCTCATAGTACCCGTTTCTCGTTTTTTCCACTGCTGTATACGCTCGAGAACTCCCGCATCGCTCCCTAATGCAAGGATGAAGATCAGCGGAAGAATAAAGACGAGATTATAGAGTACAAGATACCCCATGCCACTCGCGTAGTTTTGTCCATCGTGTAAAAGCCCCAAAATAAGCAGGTAAGGTCCTCCGGTGCACGGAAACTCACAGAGTCCTACAAGTCCCCCCAAAAGAAACACCGCGGGAAGAGACGCCTTTTCCATCAACGAAGCCATCGGCTTATGAGAAATACTGGGAATTTTAAGCTTGATTGGAAACGATGGGAAGAAATGATTAATGAGACTCAAGAGTCCCGCCGCTATCATGAGGGACGCCGCGAGTTTTGCCATAAAATGGGGCGTGTTAAAGAGATGAAGCGCTTGGAGAAGTCCCACTCCTATCAAGAGATACGCCATAAACACGCCGAGAATATAGAATCCTCCTATTGTAAGAATTCGCGCGCGTTCTTTTTGAATACTCACCAAAAATGCAATGGTAAGAATTAATACCGAGAACGCACAGGGGTTGATACTATCCAATACCGCCGCAACAAGCACAAGAGGCAAAAGCCATTTTCCTCCTTGCGATATATTCCACAATGCATCCGTTCCAAGATTCCCTGTCTTAATAATCAGCGCTCCACCGACAAGTACCACTACCACTCCTAACACGATCCAAAATCGTTTTGACATAAGGGCATTATGGAATCACTTCCGCAGAAAAAGTAAGTTCAAGCGGTTTTCCAGAATCCGTGGCGACATATACTCCACGGTTTACACTTCCCAAACCCGCAGGTCCATGCGCGGCGGGATCGAACACCGCCTCCACCACCGCCTCTTCTCCCGGCTCAATCGGAATATTAATGCGTGGTAAAAATCCGTGTCCGCGCATACCGAATGGTCCCGCATCACCGCCGGAAGCTCGTATTTGCGCCGTAGTACACATACACGATGTGTAGAGCTGTGTCACACGCACTGCCTCATCACCGGTATTACGCACGGTAAACGCATGACTCACTTTTCCCGCTCCCATGGATATTGGGCCAAATGCGTATAAGCTTTCATCGGGCACAAGAAGCGAAGGAACCTGTGACACCTGCACCGGTACTGTATCTTGCGAGCGCCAACTCCCTACCACTACAATACCTCCCACTATCACCATCACCGATACAATTCCTAAAAAAATATTATTTGTGTTTTTCATGAATACACGCAAAATTCACTACAAAAAAACGAGCGTGGTTGCGTTGCGACTACAACGTAACTACGCTTGCCGTTTTTTATATGAGAGAAGGAATGCGCCTTTCACGAAGTGCGAGCCAACGATAAAAACGTACCGCATGCGGTCTGTCGCCGCGTGATGCATCTGTGGTACGGTACCCGGAATCAAAAAAGGAAAAAATCGACGCACTACCGGACCATGCTATGCTAAAAACCACGGCAAGAAGCATTAACAATCCAATCCATCCGATAACATGTATCGTGGAAAAACTCTTGAGAATGTTCAAATGGAATGTCGCCATCCCGACAGATCCCACCGCTTCGGGACATATTGTCCCTCCTGTCGCGGTTTCCACAAGACACTTTCCGTATCCATCATGGTTCACCATCGCAAGCGCGCCGAACACCGCCATACCAAGAAACGCGCTAATCACGATAATCCCCAAAATCCTTTTCATATACAGTGATTGTATACCTCCGACTATCCGTTCGCAACTGTGAACTATATCTAATCCTCTTTTCTCATGCGCGCCATAACAAGAGAAACGATGATTAACGCAAATGCGCTCACTGCCATCATCGGTATCGTAATATACCCGTACTGAAGAACAAAACGTTGAGAACACGCCGCAGAGTATCCCACTGCCGAACACGGAACGGCAGGCGCCACACCCACTTGAAGCAAGTAATGATATGCGGCAATAATGCCTCCGATAACCGCGAGGGAAAGAGAATAATCAAGAATTGCTTTTTCTTTTTTGAAAAGCGCGATTCCCAGCAATATAACTTGCGGATACATGAAAATTCTTTGGAACCAACATAATTTACATGGCTCGTATCCGATAATATCGGAATACGTGAGACTGCCAAGTGTCGCGATAACCGCCGCGGAAAATGCGATCCAAAGCGCTTTTTTCTTCACCACCGTGCGAAGCCATGGAAACGCACCGGGAAAAAGCATTTCTGCGACAATAAGCACCACCGCAATATCGGCGGCAATCGTCAAAATGCCGAGTATTTGATTCACGCCATATGTTAATGTCATGATTTATTTTTCAGGAGGAAGTTCGCACCCTGTTTTTTCCGCGAGACGCTCAAGCGACACCTCACCCTCTTCCCGACTCCCATCGGAAAATACCCACGTGGGATATGCTCCAATTCCCCTTTCGGTACAATACGCCAACCGACCACGTGCATCACTTGTAGAACATTCCACATAGGGAAGTTTTTCCACGGATTGTCCAAAAAGTGCTTTTTGATTTTGGCAATGTTGACACCAAAATGCTCCGTAAAATATTGCTCCTTTGTCGCTAAGGCATTGCGTAAATTCATCCAAATCATCTCGCCCAGCGGGCGTTGATAACGATAAAAGTCCCACCACGATAACTGCCAATGCCCCTACGACCCACCACGTATTGATTCTTTTTTTTGGCATGTAGCGGTATATTTACCTTTCTAGTTTTTTAGATATCTCCGTACCGCAATAAAGCTCGAGAATATCCCGATACCTACACCGAAAAGTAATTGGTAGCCGAACAATACCGCGAAGTTTGATATAAAAAATCGGAAAATATCCAATCCCGGAATAAACACGCTAAGATATGGCGATGCAATATATACCACCGGCATTGCCAGCACCAAACTAATCACTGCCGCAATAATACCGGAGACAATACCCTCTACCATATACGGCCCTCGTACTAACGCATTTGATGCGCCCACCACCCGCATGATGCCTATCTCTTCGCGATTAGAATATATCGCAAGACGGATCGTGTTGAACACCACGAGTCCCGCAATAAGCGTGAGCGCCAGCGTGAGCGCCCATCCGATTCTATTTACATTATCGATAATCCGCGCAAGCCGATCTATTACCACTTGATTCTTTGCATAACTTACATTATCCACATACGTGGAAAGATTCGGCGCTGAAAGATACTGCGCAATCGTCGCATATTGATCCGGACGTTGCGCCCTGATATTTAACGATGCCTGAAAAGGATTCGAGTTTAATTCGTTGATTGCCTGGCTTATTGCCTGATCGCTCTCATGAGTTGATTTAAAAAGTTCAAGCGCCCTATCGCTCGACACGTAATTAACTCCTTTTACTTCGGAAAGTTTCTCAAGTGATTGTTTGATATTCAAAATTTGATCTTCGGATGTATCGCTCTTGAAATAAACACTGATATCTATTTTGTCCTGGATAGAAACGACGGCATATGCCGTAATCACGCGGAATAAGATAAGTCCCACAAACACCATCAATGCCAGCACGGTAATTGCCACAGTGGCGGTAGAAAGCCACCCGTTCCTACGGAACCCCTTCATGCCGAATTTTAAAATACGAAAAAGGATAGTGAACATGATTTTATTTTACACTAATATGTATTTTCCTTTTTTCTCATCACGGACAACTCGTCCTCGATCCATGGTAATCACTCGTCTTTCCAAACTATTGATTACTTCTCGATCATGCGTTGCAAGTACCACCGTAGTACCCAATTCGTTAATTTTCTCGAGAAGTTTGATAATTTCCCATGTATGGAATGGATCAAGATTTCCCGTCGGTTCGTCGGCAATAATAACTTCCGGTCGATGAATCATCGCGCGCGCAATCGCCACTCGTTGTTTTTCACCTCCGGAAAGCTCGTTTGGAAAGTTCACTCCCTTGTCCGCAAGTCCCACCATATCAAGCACCTGGGGTACTAACTCGTCAATTTCACGCTGGACCCGTCCCGCCACTTCCAATGCAAACGCAACATTTTCATGTGCGGTTTTTGTAGGGAGAAGACGGAAATCTTGAAATACTACTCCTATGTGCCTTCGAAATTCAGGAAGTTCCGAAGAAGTTAATTTATTCACTTCATATTGCCCAAAAAATACACGTCCCCGACTTGGTTGCTCTTCACCAATGAGAAGCTTGATAACCGTGGATTTTCCCGCGCCGGAACGTCCCGCAAGAGAAACAAACTCTCCCGGCTTTATTTCAAAATCCACATCCTCCAATGCGGGAGTAGTATGTCCATACACCTTGGAAACTCCTTGAAATTCAATCATGAGCGTGTTTGCAAATTATACTATTTATTCTTCAAAAAACCATTTACCAAATTAAAAATCGGAATATATAACACTGGTTCCAATGATAGCAAATTTTTACGGGAATAGCCATATTATTTCCTAAATTCCGTTGCGACAACCGTTTTTAATTATATATCGGCACTTTCAATCTCTGCTTCGATAAACATGCTCAAATCACCCTCAAGCACTTTATTTACCTGCGAGGTCTCGACTTCCGTACGATGGTCTTTCACCAATTGATACGGATTCAGTACATACGACCTAATTTGATTTCCCCACTCCGGCTTCACTTTGATACGAATATTTGAAAGCTCTTCTATATGATGTTTCTCCATAAGTTGCACTATCTTCGCCTTCAAAAGACGCAGGGCGTACTCGCGGTTTTGCTGTTGAGAACGCTCGACGCGGGAGCTTACCGCAATACCGGTAGGAATGTGGACAATACGCACCGCAGTCTCTACTTTATTTACGTTCTGCCCTCCCGGCCCACCGGCGCGCGAGAATTCAAATTTTAAATCTCCTTCGGGAATCACCACTTTCGACTCCTCTACGGGAGGAAGATCGGGTACCACTTCCACAAGCGCAAATGCGGTATGACGAAGTTTTTTCGGGGAAAACGGGGAAATACGCACAAGCCGATGCACTCCGGATTCTTTTTTCAGATATCCGAAAGCATATTGCCCTTTTACTTCAATCATTCTGCTACGGGGGTTATCATCCACAATTCGCGTTTTCCATTCCTGTAACTCGGCATACTTTATATACATTTCCGCAAGCATCCGCGCCCAATCCTCTGCATCCTCTCCTCCCGCACCGGGATAGAACGAAAGTATCGCCGATTGCGTGTCATATTTTCCTTTAAATAATTCCTTGAGTTCTAAAAAGCGAAATTTTCTTTTTATATCGTAATAAAGACTTTCATCGAATAATGATTCAAGTTTTATGATTCCTTCTTCTACTTCCTCATATTGATCCGTGAGATCGCGAAGTATTCCGAGTTGTTTAATCTTCTCGTCGGCAATCGTTCGATTACCCCAAAACTCAGGCTCACTTATCGCCTTTTCAATCGCCTCTATCTCCTTTTTTTTAGCCGTTACGTCAAAGCCGCCCGCCTAACCGGCGGGCTTCGATTGCAAATTCCTCTAGCTGCGCTTTGAAATCCATAGTTTTACCAGAATACCATACTTTCCGCTACCCTTTCCAGTCCTCAACGACGATTCTTTTTTTCTTATTATCTATCGTTAAGGAGAGTTTCTGTCTGTTTTTCCAACGCCATCGACGCACCACATCTACGGGAATTGTGATTGCATAACTCTTTCCATTTGACGTTTTATTCAGTGATCGCACATTTTTATTTTCGATTTTCCTTCGAGGCATATATTCATCATAAAAAAATCCCGGTATTAATTCAAGGATTAATGCCGGGATTCCGAAAATTGAAAACTTTCTATATAAGTTCGTTTTCGATTGTTATCTCACCATGCAAATCCTGAAGCATTCTGTATTTGATATCAACGTAACTGCAGTTTTGCGCAAGAAGCCATCCGAGTTTCGTGGTAATGGATTCAATACTCATATCAAACGCAGGGATTGCAAGATCGTTATCTTTTAAATATTTCCCGTTTTCATTCACCTGAAAACTGGCAATACCAGTCGGAGCTTGAGTGGTAACCACAAGAGGAATTTCTTTTTCTTTCAGATAACCAACCCCTTCCCGAAGATGCACACTCACGTCTCCTGCTCCAAATGCCCGAAGGATGATCGCTTTCACGCCATTTTGCTCGACAAGCGTTTTAAAAATGTCCGGCGACATACCCGGGAACTCGGTAAGCGAAGCGATGTGTTGTGTATCAAAATCTTTTTTCACACTCAATACTCTTGCCTGAATTGCAAGAGGTTTTACTTTCGAGAGATATGAAATGTATTTATCGAGTGCGTTTTCATCAATACGCATGAACCTTCCAATCTGCCCAAGAGCCCCTTTGATGAAAGACGAAAACGGGTCGTAATCGAAATCCGTCCCTTTCTTTACCCTGACTCCGGAAATAATTTTACTCCCAAATACCGCCATGACACCCTTGATAGGGTGATATCCCCACACGGCAAGCCGCAAAGCATTCACGAGGTTCGTGGTGGCATCACTCCCCAAATATCCAAGAGGAACCTGCGCACCCGTCACAATTACCGGCTTGTTGATATTCTCGAGCGCAAATGTAAGCGCGGCACACGTGTATCCCATAGTATTCGTGCCATGGAGCACGATGAATGCATCATAGTCGTCGTATGTTTCCTGAATTTTCCCCGCAATCGCTGTCCAATTCTCAGGAAGCACATCCGAGCTATCCACATTAAAAAGCTGTTCGATTTGCGGCTCCACTTCAATTGCCCAATTCTTTTTGAGAATAGAAATAGACATCTGCAGAGTGGCAAGAAAACTGTCCGGGTCTGATTTTACCGCATCCGCAACCACCTCGTTCACCGCTACATTTCCGGCGATTGTGCCACCCGTAAGGATAAGCAGTATCCTTTTTTTCGCATATCCTGTCATATAATTACTTCCTTTATACCATTAAATAACAAACGACAAAACAAGCACAAGAATTGAGGCGGCAACCTTTTTGAGAGTGGGCTTTTCACTGAGGAACAGTGCTCCGAGAATAAATACAAAAACGGGGGTTATGTTCGCGAGAGTTACGGTAACTCCGGCGTTTCCGCGAGTAAGTGCAAAATAGAGAAGTGTCCATTGCCCGATAACAAAAAGTCCCCGGAAAAATATGAAGCGATATTGAGATGCGGTAATATCCCGAAGTTGGAAGTTGAAAAACAAGAGCGCAAAAAGAGCAATAAGTCCTGCCCGAAACATATAAAGCGTGGGAGAATTTATCGCTTCAAGAGTGCTTAATAAATATTTTGAAGGAATTGCCGATATTCCAAAAAGAAACGAGGAGAGAATCGCGGGTTGCAATGTTGCGGTTTTGAATTTGGAAAAGTTACTGAAATCTGTTGAGAAAATAATGATGCCAATCAAAATGAGAAATGAAAAGACATACGAGGAAAGATGAACTGTATCATCTAATATGAGCCACCCTAGCAAGAACGTAAATGCCGGAGCAAGAGAAAGTATGGGAGTAGCCACGCTTGCTTCCGTGTGCTCAAATGTTTTAAAGAAAAAGTAGTTTGCAAGCGTATCGATAAAAGCAATAAGAATAACTAGAGAGCACGCAATAATAGAAGGGGTAAAGGAATAAAAGAATGGAGAAATAATAAGAAGCGTCGCCCCCATCGTAAGGAAGTTAATCCCCAAGATATCTCTCGATTTCAAATTCTTAAGAAGCGTCCGTGCTAAAATATTCGCGATTGAACCAAGGAGCGCCGAGCCTATTGCAATTAATGTGAAACTTGAATTCATTGCATAAATAATTTCATTACCACAACGGGGTTAGTTAATATTCATGAGTATCTATTGTACTCCGCTCAAACCTACTTTTGCAAAAACCCCTGACTTCGCACGCGCCTCGCCTGCGCCGACCTGTCTGCCGTGCCAACGGCACAGGTAGAGGCTTCGCGGGCAGATAGCCATGGACGATCCTACTGTGCCCCTTCGTAGCTTTCTTGTCCGCCGAAGCTTTAGCGAAGGTGGAGCGAAGTAGGAACGGAAATGCCCGAGGCTCATTTACGTATGTGCTTGCCCCGACCCTCCCATGCACACGCAAACCCGCCGTCTCCAGCTTGCTTCGCGCCAGAGATGGCGGGACTCCCTAAAGTTTCTTTATCTCACCCAATACCTCCTCAACATTCCCTGTATGCACGAGAAAGAAATGCTGGTCTTTACCGAGTTTCGCCCATAGTTCACCAATCTCAATCTTGTATGCCGTGTCTTCATTGCTCACGCGATCGCCGCCTTTCCACTCAAGCGCGATAATCGCGCCTTTATTGGTGACCGCGATAAAGTCGGGGTAAAACTTTCCTTTCTTCCAACCTTGGATAAAGAACGGGTCCACCTTCTCGCGACTGCGCACCCAGTATTTAATGTTCGCGAGGGTGTCCAAGTCAAGACGTTGAACAAACTCGTGTTCCTCCTTGTTTAGCTTGTCAATTTTCTCGTAGTAGTTTCGATTGAACTCTTGCGGCACGGCGCGTTTTAGCGTGATGGTGTCGGGAAATGCCTTAAACGGCTTTGTAGAAACCTTCCCTGCTTTCATCTTGGTGTCGAACTGTGTCTTCGCATACGCTTCGAGAACAGATTCGATGTGCTGGCTCAAACGATCCGCGAGCACGAAGCGATTTACCGAAAGCTCCGCAAGCGAATGTGTTTTGAGTTGATGGTCAATCGCCTTGTCCAAGAAGCGCACCTTGTCCGACTTCTCAAGAATCGTGAAGCGCAGTTTTTTATCGAGCCATTGTACAAGCTCCTCTTTGGTAAGGTTTTTGTCCGAGTATTTCAACTTGAGCGACATTTGTACTCCTCGTATCCACGCATCATCTTCCCGGATGTCAATAATCGCGCGACCATCACTGTCATAATGCACTTCAAAATCAAATTTCGGGTCTTGCTTCGCAAGCTCAAAATCACTGCCGATCAAATCCTCAAAGGTGAGCTTGTCGCCATCAAGCGCCATGAGTGGCACTTTGAGGATCCCGGACACTGCCTTCTTTGCTTCAAGTTCGTATACAGCATCTTTCTTTTCAGCGCTTACGATGTCTGCTCGGCTGTATCCGTTGTCTTCAAGTCCGGAGATAATCTGGTTCGCCGCCTCGTTAAAGTTTCGCGCCGAGGCAAACACATAGCTTCGGTTAAAATCTTCGTCGGTTTTCCGCTTCGCATTCGGCATGCGGATAATGCGCCCGATAATCTGTTCCACGGCAATTTTCGAGCCGAGGTTCGCAACAGAGACGAGTACATACGCAAACGCGCAGTCCCATCCTTCCGCAAGCGCGTTGACGGTGATGATGTAGCGTATTTTGCAGGTTTTGCTAAAGAGGTTCACGCCTTCAAGATCGTTCTTATCCGATGTCTTGATAGCGATTTCTTCTTCGGGAATTTTTCGCTCCAAAAGAAAAGCTTTTATCTCCTCCACGGTAACGGTCTTGTTCACCGAGCTTTTTGGCTGTGCCTGCAAGAGTGCTATCGGCCGGATGTACTCGTTCTTTATTTTCTTCGCTCCTTTTTCAAGTTCAATGCGCTTTTCAATACCGTTCGTGAGCGCGTTTTGCCACTGCGCCGCACTTTCAAGCACAATAGGAATTTTGACCATCTGCTCATCTTTCAATTCAGACGCATGTACCTCAAAGAGAATATTGCTTTCCTTGAGCGGCGTGGCAGTGTACTCAACAACAAATGCGGGGTTGAGACCGTTTATAGTTTCAAGAGACAAATCCGAAGTCGCCTTATGTCCCTCGTCGATGACTATAATCGGATTATTCAAACGAATGGTGTTTGCGAGCGAGTTAATGACCGTGCCTTCCTCGTCGCGCTCTAAATATTCCGGCTCCTCAATATTTTCAAAATGATCCATCAACGAGCCGTTCTCTTGGTACACCTTGTATTTGCCTTGCTTCTGCTTTTTCTTATTGAACGCCGCAAAGCTGGCTACGATAATGCAAAGATTATCGCTCACATCCGCCTTGCGGATAGCAAGAGCTTCTTCGTTTGAGAATACACGCACATGGTTGTCATACGATTCATCATGAATCTGGCGGTGCGGGTCTTTGCGGTCTTTCAGTTTTTTGAGCGTTTGCGTTTTAATTGCTTCGGAAGGTGTAAACCACAACACAACGCCACGATCCATCTTGTCTTGAAGTGCTTTGCTCATTATTTTCTCAACCGCGTGACACCCGACGAGCGTCTTGCCTCCACCGGTCGGTATTTTAATGCAGACAAACGGCACTTCGCCAAATGCCTCCGCTTTGTACGGGTTTTCGGTGATGCCCATAAAGGCATACCTCAACCCGACTTTCCGAAGTTCGACCAGAAAGTTCTCAAGCGTTTCTAAACTATTCTTTTGGTATCGTTTTAGTTGCATATAATTAATATACTTTCACCTCGTACGGAATCTGCTTAAAGACGATGTTATGAGCGGCAAGTGTGTCGTCGTCCAATAGACATCGGTCTGCGTAGACTATCTTCTTTTTATCAGAATCTCCAATCGTCTTGAGTGTCGCCTTGTCGAGCTCATTTTTGTTCTTTCCCTTGTAGAGAAGATAGTATTCGGTGTCGCCATACTCGCCGATATAGTTGCCACTGATTTTCTTTGGGTCAATATTTGTTTGCGTTTCGGTGAAGTAGATATAAGTGGCAAATTGTTTAAAATCGCAGGTTTCTTCGATCTGTCCATCCTCGTTGAAAAGCGGCTTGTCTAACTCGCAATACTCAAAGCCGTCATTGTAGTCGTACTTTTTGATAGCCCGCTTCACGCGCTCGGCAGTAATGTCTCTTGCAACCTTATCTTCCATTTCCACGAGGATAAATTTCCGGCTTCCACCGTCTTCTTTGTTTAAGTCCAAAACAGCTTGCGCTGTTGTACCGGAGCCTGCAAATGAGTCCAAAATGAGAGAGTCTTTTTGCGAAGCTAGTTCAAGAATTCTTTTGATCAAACCGACGGGTTTTGGCGTCTCAAAAATACCTCCATCAAAAAGATTAATAATCTCATTCTTACCTTCCTTGTTTGTCGCAACGTCTGTCCAAATGTTGCTTGCCGGAATACCCGTGCTCTCGTGCGCATAAATCACGCGCTGAGGTACACCGTCGCCTTTCATGCCAAAATAAATCTTGCCCTCACTCAGTAGACGTTTATAGCTTTCCTCCGGGTATGCCCATTCTCTTTTGTGTTTTTTGCCAGAAGGCGTAACTATTTCGTAAGTATATCCACCACTTTTATGCCCCTTTGTTGTGGCTATGGGTACCGGTCTCCACTTTCCGTTTGGAAATTCTTTTGTCGGCGGTTTGTATGCAGTTTCAATATAAGCTTCGCTGAGAGAAAGCAAATTAAGTTGGGCGATTTTGGAACGAGCATACACAACGATATATTCTGCCTTTACCGTGATATTTCTACTATCGTTTGAGCTCTCTTTCTTCCGTTGCCATGTGACGGTCGTAACGTGATTTTCTTCAAGAAAAATCTCATCCATAGCACCACGAAGATTGCAGTGCTCATTTTCATCAACAGAAATAAATATAAATCCGTCGTCTGTTAGTAAATCGCGCAAAAGTTTCAGGCGCGGATACATCATGCAAAGCCACTTGTCGTGACGCGTTAAATCTTCCGACTCTTTTCCGACAACTTTGCCAAGCCACTGTTTTATCTTTGGTGAGTTTACTTTGTCGTTATAAACCCACCCTTCGTTGCCGGTATTGTACGGAGGATCAATGTAAATACATTTAACTTTGCCGACATAGTGTGGCATCAATGCTTTAAGCGCTTCCAAATTGTCGCCGTGCACTATGAGGTTTTTTGAATGCTCGCCAACAGACGCACCTTTTACTTTCTTGAACAACTTAAAAGGAACCTCCTTATCGTGGTTTACAACTGCATCTTTACCTATCCAGTTTAGCGTTGCCATGTTTAAAAATCGAGTCTTTGAGTTTCATTTTACCTTAACTCGCCAAAAAACGCTCACGTTTTATCTGCCGAGTCCTTGACAAACCGTGTTAAATATCCCGCAACCTTTTCCATAGTGTTGACTTTTTATTGTACATAGTCTAGGATAGAGTTGTTGGGAACAAATTATTAGTATGAAATACTTCCACAATGAGATTACTGGGCAAACAACAGCTACACGACTTTAAGGAAAAACATGCTGATGCCCGGTCGCAGGTCGAATCGTGGGAGGCGGAAGTCGAGAGCGCGGAGTGGAAAACCCCTCACGAACTCAAGAGTAGGTTCCCTAGCGTAGATACACCCGGTAACCAGCAAGCCATTTTCAATATATGTGGCAACAAATACCGGCTGTGGGCACAGGTAGAGTATAAGCAAGGAATCGTGTTAGTAAAGAGGATTGGAACACATAAGGAATACAGCAAGTGGAAAATCGTATAAAAAGCCATGACCCAAATAAAAGTTATAAAAAATCAAAAAGACTACGAAGAAGCTCTCAAGCTCATTGAGGGGCTTATGAACCGTAGCCCTGACCCCAACAGCGACGAAGGTGCACAACTTGAACTTCTTAGCGTCCTTATTGAGGACTACGAGTCAAGACAATTCCCTAGTGCACTTCCTAGTCCTGTCGAGGCAATCAGATTCCGCATGGAACAAAGCGACCTCAAACCGGTTGATCTCGTACCCTACCTCGGTAGCCGTAGCCGTGTTTCTGAAATCCTTTCCGGAAAACGACAACTCACGCTTGATATGGTTCGTGCTCTTTCTACGGGTCTTGGTATTCCGGAAAAGGTGCTTGTCCAAAAACCGAATCAATCGGAAGAATCGCGTTATGAACGCTGGGATATACGCATAGTCCGGGCTATGGAAAGCTACGGGTACTTCGGGAACAAAACGCTAAAGAAATTCAACAAGGGCGAACTACTGAAAAAATATTTTGGCTCTTTTGGTGGAAACTTACAACCAGTAGCACTTCTCCGTGCCAGTATCAGCCATCGTTCTGCCCCAAGAACAGATACTGGGGCATTGGATGCATGGAAAATTCGCGTGCTACAAAAAGCAGAGAAAATAAAAACGTCTGTTAAATACAAACACGGGGTTATTGATGTTGATTTCATGCGCAAGCTCGTCAAATTAAGCACAAAAAAAGACGGGCCAACTTTGGCGTGCGAAGAATTAAAAAAGATAGGAATCAAAGTGGTGATTGAACGACATCTTCCAAAAACTTTCCTCGATGGTGCAGCTATTCTAGAAGATAAAGACAATCCTGTAATCGGCATCACACTTCGACATGACCGACTAGATAACTTCTGGTTTACGCTTATGCATGAGGTGGCTCACGTAGCACTACACTGCGATCAAAATATCAGCACTTTTTACGATGAGAAATTGCTAGAAAAGAACGGAGGGCAAATGACAGAAGAAGAACAGAAACGGGAACGTGAAGCCGACGAATGGGCGGAGGAAGCCATTTTACCGGAGAGTAAGTGGGAGATTAGTAACGCAAAAATCACTCCATCACCCATGGCAGCACAAAGTCTCGCTAACGAACTCAGTATTCACGTTGCCGTAGTTGCTGGTGTTGTGCGATTCAAACATCAAAATTTCTTCTACTTGAACAAGATCGTTAATGACGAAACTGCAAAAGTACGCCGACTATTTCCTGATGCGTTTAAAGCAAAAACAGTAACATGACAGCTATAAAACCCTACATTCCTATACTTCGCTCACGACCTGCTGAAATGCTGGCACTTGAACGCATGTATCCGCAAGATCGCGAACAGATTACACCGTTTATCGAGTTCATCATGCCACCACCAAAAACAGACAAAGATGATCGCACGAAGATTGTCGAGGACTCTAGAAGTAAACTTCTCAGACAACTATCAGATGTTGGCGTGCGACTTCTCAAGTATTGTGGTAGAGAAGCAGTATTTATAGACGTGCATCTACTCGACGGGGATATACGTGCAGATGCGTTTGAAAGCATTCTTTCGGCAACAAACGAAGTTGATCTCTTCTCAATTCCCGTTGTTCATATTGTCCCTGTTATAGGTACAGATGCGGACATGGCAACACGAGAAGTGGCTGTGAAATACGCAAAAATCAACGACAGAGGTATGTGTATTCGTATTGATATTTCTCATTTCAAAGACGAGAATCTTGTGACTCACATTGATGAGTTCATAAAAGACAGTGATCTTGATATAAAAAATATTGATATTTTGGTTGACCTTCAAATCGTTGATGAGAGCACAACAGCAGAATCCGTCGTTGGAAAACTTAATCGTCTTCCGCAAATCAAATCCTGCCGCTCTTTTATTCTTACGGGAGGAGCATTTCCAAAAGATCTCTCAGAATACCCCAAACATGGGAACTACCAACGAGAACGGCTTGACTATGCGCTTTGGCAAAGCGTAAGTAACTTGATTACAAGTCGAAAACCGTATTTCTCTGACTACACAATCCAACATCCTATTTACTACGGCAACATGCCCGGTGTGAACCCTAGCGCTAGCGTACGGTACACAAACGATACCCAATGGGAGATTATTCGAGGTGAAGGTTTGAGAAATAAAAAAGGGGCAGGATTCAAACAGTATTTGGCACATGCACGAGAGATAATTCAACAGCCATTCTACAAGAACGCCGATTATAGTTTTGGGGATTCAGAAATTAACCGTATTGCTTCGCAGGATGAAAAGACAGGAAATCCGCAACTGTGGCTAAACATTGGTATCAACCACCATTTGACGCTAGTGGCGAAACAACTCGCTGACTTTCGCGAGAAGATAAAGCAGTCATAACGTGCCCTTTGAGCGCGTCGAGATCGTCCTTGAAGACCTCGGCAATCTTCTCGTGAATTACACTGCGGGATTTTGAACGAATGCCATCAGCCGCGTTTCTCTCCTCCAAGATGCTTAGGGCCTGTGTGCGCCACAGCATTCGAGCTAGGGAAACAGGTACTTGAGCGTCTTCATTCTGTCTTGCCTCTCGAATCGTAAAGAAAACAACCTGTTGACCTGAGTCTATCTTTGCGAGATCAATACCCCACCATTCCGGGATCCGGTGAATCGCGTCGAGTAAATGACGCTGACCAACAACGAGCGTTATCTTATCAAAAACTTCGTTGTACTCGTGGATCTGATCAAACAAGCGTGAGAGAGTATCTTTGTCGCTCTTAATCTCATAACCGTGCATAACGCCGTTTATGACGGCCATATCGATTCGTGCCCTACCATGACTCACTCCTAGTTCCTCAAAAATGTCGGCCTGCTTACCAGTTTGCGTTCTATACTCGTCCAACTCTTTTTCAATACGCCGTCGCAATTCTATTCGTATGATGTGATCATTCGTGGAAACTATTTTTTTATTGAAATTTTGTGTTTCCATGATTAAAAAGCAAGAACAACCGATACATAGATTTTACCACAACAACGCTATCACTGGATACCAGTGTCGCTGTGGATGAACAACCGACCGAGCCCCGTTTTCCGCCCCCGCCTATACAAATGTTTCGGCGGGCAGGCATTCAATTTCTAAAAAAGTACCTACGCCTGCGTGGCCGAAGCCACTTCGGCGAGGCGAAGGCCCGCAACCTGCCTGCCGGCAGGCAGGAAAAATAAAAAACATAGACAGCGGAAATGGGGCAGAGGGCCGGACGCGCCGCCAAAATTTCTGCCCCTAAAAAGCCAGTTGAGTTTGATTCTTGAGCCGGTGGTCGGATTTGAACCGACGACCCACGCTTTACGAAAGCGTTGCTCTGCCCCTGAGCTACACCGGCATTGGTACGGTCGGGTGAATATTACATGAATTAAAGTGGCAACTTCCCCATTCTACGGAATTAGTCCAAAAATGCAACGCAATTCCTTATACATAACCGACTCATAAAAGAGATGCTTTCTTCTCACTCTAAAATCCCCTAGAATAAGGGCAACCAACTCATGCCTAAATTCGTACACTTACATACTCACTCCCACTATTCGCTTCTCGATGGACTCGCAAAAATCGAAGACCTTGTGGCACGCACCAAAGAGCTCGGCATGGATACGCTTGCATTAACCGATCATGGCGTACTCTATGGTGCAGTAGAATTTTATAAAAAAACGAGAGCGGCGGGCATCAAACCCATCTTAGGAGTCGAAGCATACATTGCACCGAAGGAACGCCAAAATAAAGACGCGGGAGACAGATATTATCACCTTATTCTTCTTGCCGAAAATAATACGGGGTGGAAAAATCTCATAAAACTCGTAACAAAAGCACAGCTTGAAGGGTTTTATTACAAACCACGGATGGATAAAGAACTTCTTCGCGAATATCACGAAGGCATTATCTCACTTTCAGGATGCTTCTCCGGAGAACTTGCGCGCGCCATTCTTGCGGGAGATTCCGGCGAAAAGATACTTAAGGAATATCAGGATATCTTCGGTCCGGAAAATTTCTTTATCGAGATAGGGTACCATCCTCACATCAATCGCGCAGAACACGACAAACTTTGGAACGGCTTGATTGCACTTTCAAAAAAAACGGGGGCTCCTCTTGTCGCCACACAAGACCTTCACTATGCGCGCCCCGAAGACCGCGACTACCATGATATATTGCTTGCGGTTCAAACCGGGAGCAATTTGAGCGACCAAGACAGACTCACCCTCAAAGCGGATGACTTTTCCATGACGTCTCCCGAGGATATGGCAGAAAAATTCAAAGATATTCCCGAAGCGGTAACGAACACCGTTCGCATCGCCGAACGATGCAATGTAACACTGGAACTTGGAAAAACTCAACTTCCCGAATTTCCAAAACCCGAAGGGATAAGCGCGAACGAGTATGTCCGCACGCTTGCCACCGAAGGATTAACACGCCGATTTCCCGGTATCACATGCACACAAGAAGCGAAAGATCGTCTTGAGTATGAGCTTGGCGTTATAGAAAAAACAGGATTTGCGGATTATTTCCTTATTGTCCAAGACCTTACCGGATGGGCGCGCGCGCATGGCATTGCGGTCGGTCCGGGCCGTGGTTCTGCGGCGGGAAGTCTGGTTTCCTATGTTCTGGGTATTACCGATATTAATCCTTTGAAATACGGATTACTCTTCGAACGATTCTTGAATCCGGAGCGTATTCAAATGCCCGATATCGACATTGATTTTGCCGATGCGCGAAGAGACGAAGTACTTGCCTATGCCCGTCAAAAATACGGAGAAGACCACGTAGCGCAAATAATTACATTCGGGACTATGGCAGCACGTGCCGCAGTGAGGGATGCGGGACGGGCAATGGGTTTGCCGTACGGTTTTTGCGATCAAATCGCGAAACTCATCCCTTTCAATGCATCGATCAAGGAATCTATTGACCAAGTACCCGAGCTTGCGGACATGGCTAAACAAAACGAAGAAGCGCGCCGACTCTTGGACGCCGCACAACATCTTGAGGGTGTCGCACGACATGCATCGGTACACGCATGCGGTACGGTGATTACAAAAAAACCCCTCACCGAATATCTTCCTCTTCAATATGCCCCGCAAGACAGAGCGGTGATTATTACACAGTTTGAAATGCATTCCGTGGAAGACTTAGGACTTCTTAAAATGGATCTTCTTGGGCTCCGAAACCTCACTATCATCGAGGAAACCGTGCGACTTGTGAAAAATATCCGCGGCGAAGATATTTATATTTCCGATCTTCCACTCGACGATGCCGCGACATATTCCCTTCTTCAAGCGGGTAACACTACCGGTGTGTTCCAATTCGAATGCCTTTCGGAAGAAACGATCGTATCCAATACCACCATTAAAAAGCTCTACGAGCGGAAGAATAAGAAGACACTCGAGTCGGTATATGTCGACGAAGGGAAAGTACATAAAAATAAAATCCTTGGTGTCGCGAAAAGCGGCGTGAAAGACGTGTATGCGCTTGTCGCCGAGAACGGGTGGTATATCAAATCTTCTGCGGACCATAATTTTCTTACCGAGAACGGATGGAAGAAACTTTCGGATATTCGACCCGGCGAAAAGATACTCATGAAGACAAAAGCAAAGCACCTCGTCTATAACGCGTGCGCACGTTGCGGGAGGCAAATTAGCGGACAAAAAGAAGGACACAGCACATTCTGCTACACGTGTTCAGCTCGCGTATATAGCAACCCCAGCAAACCGATCTCGCGCACAAAAATGAAGGTCGCGCGAACGCGGTTTTTCGAACGAGGCGGAACAGTATGGAACGAAGGCGTAACGACCGAAAATAACGAGACTTGGCGTGCAACCGCGGAAAAAATATCGCATGCGCTCACTGGCGTATCCATTGAAACGCGATGGGGCAAGAAAAAAGCCGCGGAGATAAAAGCCCGGTTGTCGCAAAGGTTTAGAGGCGCGGGGAATCCAATGTTCGGCAAACCTGCTCCCCACCGCAAAGGAGGCGTGCGAGGAGATTTGGGCCACTATGTGCGTTCAAATTGGGAAGCGGATTTTGCACGAATCCTCAAACTGTATGGAATCGCATATGAATATGAACCGAGATCCTTTACTCTTCAAAACTCGCGGGGAGAGGTAATGCATTATACTCCCGATTTTTACGTGAAAGCCACCAATACTTTCTATGAAATAAAGGGATGGCTCCACGATATTGACCAGAAAAAAATGGACCTTTTCCGGCAACAGTATCCTGAATACAATTTTATTCTCATTAACAAAACAAAGTTTGCGGAACTGGCGATGCGCTACCGCAGTCTTGTCGCTTGGGAATGTCCGAGGGTTCCTACAGAACGAAGTTTTAAATTTATAAAAGTGAGGGAAGTGCGGTACGCAGGAAAAGAAGAAACGTATGACATCGCGATGGAAGCACCCGGAAATAACTTCGTGGCAAATGGATTCGTCGTGCATAACTCGAGCGGCATGCGTCGCTATATGAAAGATATCCATCCCACCGAACTGGAAGATTTAATTGCGCTTGTGGCACTTTTCCGCCCCGGTCCCATGGAGCTTATTCCCACATTTATCAAACGAAAACGCGGTGAAGAAAAAATTGTGTATCTTCATCCTCGACTGGAACCTATTTTGAAAAACACCAACGGCATTGGCGTATATCAGGAGCAAATGATGCAGATTGCCCGCGATCTTGCAGGCTACACACTCCCCGAAGCAGACACGCTTCGAAAAGCAATCGGTAAAAAAATAAAATCGCTTCTTGACGAACAGAAAGTAAAACTTACGAATGGCATGATTAAAAATGGTATTCCTCAGAAAACCGCGGAAGCGATTTGGGAACTTTTTCCTCCCTTCGCACGCTACGGATTTAACAAGTCGCACGCGGCATGCTACGCCCTGATCGGCTATCAGACCGCGTATCTTAAAGCTCATTATCCGGTTGAATCCATGGCGGCTCTTTTAAACGCAGAAGTCAGCGATATCGAACGTATTGCGTTTTTAGTCAATGAGGCACGGCAAACCGGAATATCCATCCTTCCTCCCGACGTAAACAGCAGTTTGGTCAAATTCTCTCCGAATGGAGAAGAAGTGCGTTATGGGCTTCTCGGTATAAAGAATGTCGGGGAACAAATTGCGCAAGCAATAGTGGAAGAAAGGATACGGGGAGGCGCCTTCGAAAACTTCACTTCTTTTCTTGCACGCATTCAACATAAAGATTTAAATAAAAAATCACTCGAAAGTTTAGCAAAATGCGGCGCACTTGAATCTCTTGATATAGAGCGCAATCAAGCTATCCAGAACATGGACGATATTGTCCGCTTTGCAGGAGTTGCGCGGAAAACCGCATCCCAAACCAATTCACTTTTTGGTAATTCAACCGCATCACTCTCCATTAAATTAAAACCCGCTCCTCCCGCAACGCGAGAAGAAAAACTCGGATGGGAAAAGGAGCTCCTTGGATTTTATCTTTCTGATCATCCCCTGAATTCATTCAAGGAACAACTTGCTACTTTGCGTGCGCGAACGCTTACCGAACTTCGCACTATTAAAAACGAGAGTCTTACCATACGCGCCGCAGGACTTATTACCACCATCAAAAAAATATTCACGAAAAAAGGAGATGCGATGATGTTTGTGACTATTGAAGACTTTTCCCCGCAACCCTTTGAAATAGTAATTTTCCCCCGCGTACTCGAAAAAACACAGGCAGTGTGGCAAGAAAACAATGTAGTCCTTCTTCAGGGAAAAATGTCTTGGCGTGGCGGAGAACCAAAAATCATCTGCGACGATGCAAGGAAATTGGAATTGCACCACACGGAGAAAAAAACGCCCGCTTAAGACGGAAAAGGCGCATGAAGAAGCACGCTTGAGTGAAATTTTCCCGGTTCGTAAGGTTCCATCATTTTAATTTCAAACTGCCAATCGAATTCCGCTCTATGTTTTTCCAGATCTTCCTTGAATCGTTCTTGATCGTATCCCACCGCCACCACATCCGGCTTCTGCATTTTTAATACTTTATAGCTTCCAAGCGCCACGTCTCCTACTACTGCCTCATCGACATAATCAACCGATTTTATATGTTCCAAACGGACATGAGCCGGTAAACTGGGATAGTGGCCTTTCAGCTCTTCCACAACTACGTCTCGCGTCACCACCGCGATAAGATATTCACCACATTTTCTGGCTTGCTTCAAAAAATCACGATGCCCGTCGTGAATACCATCAAATACTCCAAATACAAGGACTTTACGCATACAAGTTAGAGAATTAAGTTAAGAAAAAGATTGCGCATAATTCGCCGCTCACAACCCATTATTCGCTTTTCCGCATTCGCATCAGCGGATAAATCACCGTTTCTCGAATCGGCCTGTCCATAATGAAAGAGAATACACGCTCAGAAAGTCCGAATCCCGCAATAGGAGGGAACCCATATTCCATTGCGCGCAAAAACTCTTCATCAAGTTGTTGTGCTTCTTTATCCCCCGCCGCACGAAGCTTCATCTGATCCTCAAATCGCGCACGCTGATCAAGCGGGTCATTCAACTCAGAAAACCCTTTTGCAAGCTCCGTTCCTCCGGCAACAATTTGAAAACGCTCTACACGCCGCGGATCTTCGGACATGCGTTTTGCCAAGGGTTCGATTTCCACGGGAGGGTTTACTAAAAATGCCGGCTCAATCAAATGCGGACGTACTGTTTTTTTATAAATCAAATCAATAAGGCGTCCTTTCCCAAAACCGGATTCCGGAGCAATCTTCAATGCATGCGCTTTCTTTTCGAGCTCATGCTCCGTCGCAGTACGCGGATCAATCCCGTTCGCTTCCTTGAATACATCACAATATTCAACCCTTCCCCATTTCTTTCCCCAATTTATTTTATTCCCTTGATATGAAGTGGTAAATCCTCCGGTAACCGCTTTTATGGTGGTTTTAAAGAGAGTCTCCGTAAATTTCATTAACTCCTCATAATCACGGTACGCCCAATAAAATTCGAGCTGAGTGTAGTCCTGCAAATGCTCTCGGCTAATTCCTTCATTGCGAAAAATTCTTCCTATTTCAAATACTTTTTCATATCCGCTTGCCATAAGCTTCTTTAAAGGAAGCTCAAGTGAAATGCGAAGATAAAAATCGGCATCAAGCGCGTGGTGATGTGTGATAAACGGTTCCGCCTCCGCACCCCCAGGAACTTGCTCCAGTACCGGCGCTTCAACTTCAAGAAACCCTTCATTCAGAAGAAATTCTCTTATAGTCCTCCAAAACATCGCCTTCTTCCGAAACAATTCCGCGGACTCGTCGTTTAAAAATATATCGAGATACCGATCACGAAGCCGTGTTTCAATATCTTCCACGCCATATCTCTCGGAAGGAATGGGGCGAAGTGATTTCGAGGCAAGCACCAGTGTTTTCACCTCGACACTCTGCTCTCCCCTCTTCGTAGTAAATAATATCCCGGTTACGGAAATAAAATCGCCACGATCAAGATTCTCTTTCCACAAAGCAAAATTTTTGACATTCTCCTCTTTAAGTACTGCCTGAAATGAACCCGACTCATCCCGGATATCAATAAACATAATACTTCCCTGATCACGAATACTTATCACGCGCCCCACAAGCGAAACTTTCTTTTTTGCCTTTGTAAGCGCCTCAAATTTCTCCCGCGCCTCCCCTATGGTATGCGTGCGTGCCACGCGTGCCGGATATGCGTCAATCCCCGCATGTTTAAGCACTTCCAACTTTTTACGCCTCTCGGCGATAAGATCTTCCAGCATTGTCCTTTATGATATCAGTTTTATTGGTTTATTAAAATAATGCCGGCGGCCGATCACTCGGTCGCCGCATCTATCGCATCCCGATCAGCCCTTATTACTCTACCTTCTTAATGGTATACGCAATCTTTCCTGCCGGTGTTATCACTTTCACCTCATCACCCACATGGTGATCTAAAAACGCCTTTCCTATCGGAGACTCATCGGATATCTTTCCTTGCTCCGGTTTTGCATCATACGGCCCCACAATGACATACGTAATCTCTTTCCCGTTCTTCTCCACAACCACCGTTGACCCCACTTTCACCGTGCTCCCTCCTTCATTCTTAGTAAGAATTACGGCATTTTTTAACAACTCTTCAAGCTCAAAAATCTTCCCTTCCATAAGATTCTGCTCTTCTCTCGCTTCCGCATATTCCGCATTTTCTGAAAGATCACCATATTCCTTCGCTTTTTTTAATTGATCCGCAACGCGCGCGCGCCCCTCTCCTTTAAGCGCAGTAAGCTCACCCTGTAACTCATCATACCTTTCCTTCGAGAGATGTTTTGCTTCAGCCATGATTTTTTAAATATAAGCTCTATCGGACCAATAGAGCTCCAAATATAATTATATGCGATATATCCCCCTCCATAACCTGAAGCGGATTATAACGTTCTCGATTATAAATTGCAAACCCGCGGATGCAGGGACACGGGAAAATACATTATTACTCCACCGCACCGGGACTTCTTTTATCGTATATCCGAGCGCGCGAGCAAGCGCAAGAACCTCTACATCGAATGCCCACCCGTTTATAGATGCACGAGAAAAAATATCCTGTGCCGCCGTGTCGGTAAACGCCTTAAACCCGCATTGCGTGTCCCAAATACCCGGTACGAGAAGTATTTGAGTAATACCATTCAATATTTTTCCTGCAACACGCCGATAGAAAGGCTGAGGAGGAACAAGCTCTGCGCCTTGAATTGCACGCGATCCTATGACCACTTCACACCCTCCGTTTCCCCCTTCCTGAAAAAAAGGCACCATCTTACGAAACTGGGAAATCGAAGTGGAATTATCCGCATCCGCAAAAAGACGAACTTTGCCCCGCGCGGCAAGCATTCCCTGTCGCACCACCCCTCCTTTTCCTTTATTCACATCATTTCCGATAAGTGTAAGTCCATCGATTTTTTCCGCCATCTTTTGTACCACCTCCGCCGTCCCATCATGAGAACCATCGTTTACCACAATAATTTCATACGAAAAACCTGCATTACTCAAATATTCATGCGCCTCAACAAGCGTCGCGGGAAGACGCTTTTCTTCGTTGTACGCAGGAATGATGACGGATAAAAACGGCTTGTCCATTGAATGATTCACTGTTTAGATAGTATGGAACATGCAAGGAAAAACCGCAAAAAGATCTCATGCAATATTTACTAATCGCTCGCAGTTAAAATTTTAGGCCCTTCTTGTGTAATAACGATAGTATGCTCGAAATGCGCGGTAAGAGAACCATCTTTTGTAGCAAAACTTCCGTCTGCACGCTCCTCTACGCAACCAGAACCCGTTGCGACCATCGGTTCAATGGCAAGTACCATTCCCGGTAAAAGCTCTTGTCCTCTTCCCGGTGCCCCAATGTTCAACACCGCCGGCTCTTCGTGGAGGGCTTTACCTATTCCGTGGCCTGTAAGTTTATCCGCAATCGAAAACCCCCCATGCTTCACTCGAGCCGAAATAGCCGCGCCGATATCCCCAATGGTATTTTTTACTTTTGCAACCGAGATTCCTGCCGCAAGCGCTTCTTCAGTAACCGTGCTAAGACGTCGCGCTTCGGTCGTTACATTTCCTACAAGTACGGTACGCGCAGTATCCGCGTACCAACCTTTGAACTTGAGGCCAATATCTATTTTAACCACATCACCGTCACGCACCACATATTCCGAAGGAAGTCCGTGCACTACCACTTCGTTTATTGAAATACACACTGCGGCGGGATACCCCTTCGTACTTCCCGGTACACGATACCCTAAAAATGCCGGTTGTGCGTCCGCTTTCTTGATCAGCTCACGTGCGCGCATATCAAGCATTCGAGTTTCTACTCCCGCCTTTACCTCGTCACAAAGCACGTCTCGTACATACGCAAGGCGTTTTCCCGCTTCCGCAAGTAATTTTATTTGAGAAGCTGTTTTGATAAAACCGCTCATTTCAGTGTTTTCTCAATACACGCTATGAGACGCGCGTATACTTCCTTTTTTGTTCCCATACCGGAAATCTCTTTGAAAACATATCTTTTTTTGAAGAAATCAACAACCGCAGGAATATCCTTTGCATAGTACTTCATCCGATTCCGGAGATGCTCCATACGATCATCGGACCTCCCTTCTGTAGTTGCGCGAATCCCAATACGTTTCAAAATCTCTTTCTTGGGAATAGAGAGGTAAATCACGAGGGGATCCGTTCTCTTTGCCTCTCGAAACCATTTATATACAAGCTTCGCCTCTCCTAACATCTTGGGGTTGCCATTTAAAAAAACTCCTCGGGAAAATGGAGTCGAAAAAATAACATCTTTGAATTTTGCACGAGCGAATTGAGTGGGGGTAAGATTTCCTTTCATAGTATGCTCGAACTTAACCTTTTTTGCCTCACGAGGGCTCAAACTCCGAAGCCAGTCTCCGAAATCAAATTCTTGAAGCGCAGGATAACGCTTTAAAAGCATGACCGCCTGTGTAGCTTTTCCCGCCGCAGGATCTCCAAGAAATATTAAGTTGAATATTTTTTCTTGTTTTCTCATATAATACCCAGCGCACTCCACACTCCTTTTTTGACCTCTTCGATTGACGGGTGCCCGTCAATCGTGAAAAAATCCGTGCGTTGCTTTAACACGTCAAGCATCGGCACCGTATTCGATTCATAATCCGCAAGCCTTCGTTCAATCGCTTCTCGCGCATCATCGACTCTCCCTTCCTGTTCTGCACGAAGGAAAAGTCGCTTGCGCGATTCATCTTTCGGAATATCCAAGAATATCGTGGCAAATTTCTTCACCCCTCGTGATTGAAGTAATCCTAGAAGAAATTCTGCCTGTCCAATTCTTCTTGGTATTCCGTCGAAAACAATCCCTCCCTTATGAGGAAGATGCTCTAACTCCTTCTTTACCACGCTAAGAAGTTCCTCGTCGGTAAAAAGGCGTCCGGTTTTCAGGATATCTCCCGCACACTCACCGCTTGAAGTAATAACATCTGCATTCTTCCGAAGAATCGCACCTGTTTCCCAAAAAAAGAAATTAAGTGTTTGTGCAAGCATTCTCGCCTGTGTTCCTTTGCCCGAACCTTGCGGACCCAGAATAAAAATTGCTTCGTAATTCATAGAATGTAGTATTTAGGAAATTGCGAAAAAATACGAACATGCAAAAAATTATTTTATACTTTCGCGATATTTCGTATTCTCACAGTCCCCGCTATATCCCCTCATACTCACGCACAGTGAGTTGAGAGTTTATCTGCCGCATCGTCTCAAGCGCCACCGCCACTACAATAAGAAGCGCCGTACCACTTACCGTAAGCACCGCAATCCCAGTAAGGGACTGCACGATAATCGGTAGTATCGCGATAAGTCCCAAAAACACCGCTCCGAAAAATGTCACGCGATTTACCGTTTTTTTAAAATAACGCTCGGTCATTTCTCCGGGGCGAATACCGGGAATAAATCCTCCTCCTCTCTGAAGATTCTTTGCAACTTCGGAAGGATTGAATGTGATTGCGGTATAGAAATACGTAAACGCGAATACAAGAGAAAAATAGATAATCCCATAGAATAACTGATTATTGAGCACTGTTACCACAAGTTCATTCAACTTAACTCCCAAGGCCGGAATAAATGCGCTTGTTACCTGTGCTAAAAATTGGGGAAAAAGTAGCACTGAAATCGCGAAAATGAGAGGGATCATACCGGCTTGATTCACTTTAAGAGGAAGGTAGCTCGAAACGCCTCCATACATTTTCATCCCTCGTACACGGCGAGCATACGCAACGGGAACTTTTCGCTCTCCCTCGTTGAGATACACCACTCCAAAAATTACGAGAAGTAATACCACAATGAATCCAATATATGTGGTGAGTCTTGCGGGAGTGTACGATAGCAACGCCAACCTTGCATCCTGGGGAAGCCTACTTACGATTCCCGCCAAAATAATGAGCGATACTCCATTTCCTATTTTCTGTTCGGTGATAAGCTCTCCAAGCCACAGCGCGATCATCGATCCCGTAGTAATCACCGCAACGTTCGTAAGCATGCTCCAAAAATCAGGCTTGTCGATTACCTGTTGCGCAACGAGAAGAGTAAGAAACCCATACGCCTGAAACACCGCAAGGGGAACCGTAAGGAGACGGGAATATTGATTGAACTTTGCCCGTCCTCGGGCGCCGTCCTCGTAATACATTTCTTTAAACTTCGGGAATATGAGTGTTAAAAGTTGCATGATGATGGTTGCCGTAATATACGGCCCCACACCAAGCATCATTACAGAAAGATTTTCCAATCCCCCTCCGGAAAAGAAGTTGAGAAAACCAAGAAGTTGATTTGAGTTGAAATAATTCTGAAGACGCGCCGCATCTACACCCGGAATCGGAATCGCCGCAAGAAAACGATACGCAACTAAAACACCCAACACAATAAGAATCTTATTGCGCACATCGGGGATACGGAATATTTGAAGGAATCGGTTCATGGGTAAGCTTGTATTTTATAACTTGTAACGCATAACGAAAGAGTTTTGCTATTTGTTATCAGTCGTTATTTTCTTATTATAATAATTACACTTTTCCTCCAGCCTTCTCAATCTTCTCTTTTGCAGATTTCGAAACGGGAATTCCTCGCACTTCAATCGGAAATTTCACATCTCCACCGCTGAGAATTTTCACTTTGCGGTTACCGTCAATAATTCCCACTTGCGCCAAAGTTTCACTCGTTACTATCACTATATCCTTACCTCTTTCGTAAAGAGGAAAACATTTACGCGCCACCACCCCAATACTTACCGCATATGGTTTCTCACTAGAAGGTTTGTTACTGAACCCCCTCCGTTTCGGTAATCTCATAATCAAATCACGCACTGCGGGGCGTATACGCCGACCCGCACGGGATTTTTGCCCTTTTACACCACGCCCGGAATAACTCCCTCGCTTTCCTCCTCGTGCGATTCTTACGGGCTTCTTTTTTCCTGAGATTTTTTTAATGCTATGAAGTTGCATGGAAGTTTATAGAGCGTTACGGCTTTTCATTCTTAATTTCTTCAAAGCTGCAACTGTCGCCAATGCGTTGGTTAATTTATTGGGAGTTCTCCCTAAACATTTTGAAGTGGCATCTTTGATGCCCGCAAGCGCAAGTACCACGCGCACCGCACCTCCTGCGCGAACTCCGTGCCCTTGAGGAGCGGGTTTTATCAACACACGCGCAGCACTGTATTTTGCATACACCTCGTGAGGTAACGTCCTTCCGTCTTTAAGAGGTACCATAAAAAGAGTTTTCTTTGCTCCGGCTTTTGCCTTTGCGACGGCTTGCGCAACATCAATACCTTTCGCGATACCAATACCCACTCGCCCTTTCTCGTCTCCGATAACCAGCGTTGCACGGAATCGGAATCTTTTTCCTCCCGCCACCACGCGCGTCACACGCCTAAGATCAAGCATCTTTTCTTTAAACTCGTCTTTTTTAATGGGTGGACTCCTTCGTGTCGTATTATTCATGGTCTCTTATAATGTTAACCCTCCGGAACGGGCTCCTTCCGCAAGAGCCTTGACTCTACCATGATAACGATATGCCCCGCGATCAAAAACCGCTTTTTGAATGCCTGCCTCGAGTGCTCGCTTTGAAAGAAGAATTCCCACCTGCTCGGCGGCTTTTGACTTCTCTTTTACCTCTTTCTTTATTTCACGACTTGATGCCGCCACAAGCGTGGTACCGCGAACATCGTCAATAAGTTGCGCATAAATTGATTTATTACTTCGAAATACCGAAAGACGAGGACGCTCCGCGCTTCCTTCAATTTGCGTGTGCGTTCTGTGCGCGCGGCGCAGACGAATACGATTTATGTTTTTTCTAAAAGTTGTCATGGTAGTTTTACGCAGACCCTCCTGACGAAGCAGCTTTTTTACCCGCTTTACGTCGTATAATCTCACCCTTATAACGAATTCCCTTGCCTTTATACGGTTCCGGTTTTTTGTAGGAGCGGATTTGAGCCGATACCTCCCCTACAAGCTCTTTATTAATTCCGGAAACGGTTATTTTATTTTTCTCTACTACAATAGCAATGCCTTCGGGAATGGTAAATCGGATCGGATTCGAAAACCCAAGGTGCAATACTAAATCCTTCCCTTCTATTACTGCGCGATACCCCACCCCTTCGAGCTCAAGATTTTTTTCAAAACCCTGCGAAACTCCTTCTATCGCATTTCGAGTAAGCGCCCACATCGTGCCACGCGCCGTAGCACCCCATTTTTTTTCACCCGTTCCGTCAAAAAAAATATTTTTATCTTCAAATTTTGCCGTAGTGCCTCGAAGAAACGGAAGCGTGAGCATGCCGCGTGTTCCCTTGATAACAAGGAAGTCTTTCTCCTGATGCACCTCAACCCCATCAGGTACTACAATTGGTTTTTTTGCTAATCGAGACATAATAATAATTACCAAATTTCAAAAAGATATTCTCCTCCAATTTTTTGTTTACGTGCTTCCGAATTATTCATAATGCCTTTTGAAGTGGAGAGGATTGCCGCACCGAATCCCTGTCTCACCGATTTTAAATCCGTATAGGGAACATACACTCGACGACTCGGCTTGCTCACAATTTTTATCCCTTCGATAACAGGCACGCCATCGTCGTATTTCAACACTACTTCAATCATTGAACGCCGCCCCATCATCTTTCGCTGTGCATCTTTTATAAAGCGCCTCGTTACGAGTGCTTGAAGTACCGCGTAATCCATACTCGAATAGGGAACAAGCAAGGATTCTTTCCTTGCCATCTGTGCATTCTTTATTTTTATAATCGTATCGTGATACATAGATATAAGTTCAAAAACAAAGAGACTTCGTTACCATGATGCTTTTCTCACTCCGGGAATTTCTCCGCGAGTGGCCATCTCACGGAAACATATTCTGCATAACTTGAAATCTCTCATATACCCGCGCTTCCTCCCACATCGAAAACAACGTAATACCAGACGAGTTGTATATTTCGGAGTTTTTTTGCTCCGCGCGATAACCGAGAGTTTTGACATAATTACGTTGTTCTTTTTTTATCCTTTACAAACGGTACTTTTAATGCGCGAAAGGCTTCCAGCGCTTCCTCTCTATTCTTTTTTCTTGGCACGATATTGATTCCTAATGAGAAAGAAAACGTAGATGTTTCCGGGTCTATTTCCGGAAATACGATCTGCTCTTTAACTCCCATATTCAACACTCCCTTCTCATCAACCGAACCAGTATCAATACCATGAAAATCGCGCACGCGAGGCAGTACTATGGTAACTAATTTCGTGAAAAAATCAACCATCTTCGCTCTTCGAAGCGTTACGCGAACTCCCACAACCTGCCCCTCTCTCACTTTAAATCCCGCGATTGACTTACGCGCGCTGCGAGGCTCTGGCTTCTGACCGGTGATCGCCGCAATATCACGAGTGATTTGAGGAAGAATTTTTTCTTCGAATGCTTGGTTTTGCCCACCAATACGGCCCACACCCGCATTCACCACTATCTTTTCGATAATCATGCGTGCTTCGAATCCCGTATGTGTGTGATTGTCTTTTTTTTGTGTCATAGCAATTTATATATGCACACTACTTCGTTCTTATTCTAGAACGATGCATTGCACTTTTTACACACACGGACCTTTTTTTCTCCTTCACTCCGATGTCCTACGCGCGTCGTGCGCTTACACGCCGTGCATACAATCATCGCGTTCGATACATGTACCGGACGGGGCAAAGTTACCATCTCCCCCTTTTCGCCGTTTCGTTTGGGACGCGCACGCTTTTTATAAAGATTCAGTCCTTCAACTGTAATTTTTTCTTCAGAGGGAAAAACTCGAAGTACCGCACCGCTCTTTCCGCGATCCTTTCCGGTCATCATTTTAATTTGATCTCCTTTCTTAATATTCATGGAATTAACTACACTATTTCTTCCGCCATAGTCATTAATTTCTCGAAGCCCATGCTTTTCAACTCCCGAGGCATCGGTCCGAAAATGCGCGTTGCAACGGGTTCCTTTTTTGCATCGACTATAACCACTGCGTTTTCGTCAAAGCGCACATACGATCCATCCGATCTTCGAAACGACGCCTTCGCACGAACTATAATCGCTCTAATCACATCTTTCTTTTTTATCGCCTTTCTTGGTTCCGCTATTTGCACTGATGCGACAATCATATCACCCAATCGTGCATAACGATGACGCGTTCCTCCTAAAATACGAAAGCAACGTACGACTTTCGCGCCGCTGTTATCCGCAACTTTTAAGATGGATCGTTCTTGTATCATTGCTTTTTAGTAGTACCATCTATTTTCCCTACTATTTTCCAACGCTTATCTTTTGAAAGAGGGCGCGTCTCTTCAATAACCACCTTATCGCCGATATGACACGCATTTTCCTCGTCGTGTACCTTTACCTTGGTAGTAACCGTAAAATACTTGAGGTATTTGGAATGCTTTTTTACCTGCGTAATCGCCACTACGCACGTTTTCTGCATTCGGTCGGATACCACTACCCCTTCCCGTGTTCTTTTGTTTTTTTCCTGTTGCATAAAATTAAGATTCCTTGTTTATACGTTATTACTCTTCTTTTTGTCCGCGTAAATATAGGTAAGCATCCTCGCGATACCTTTTCGCACAATTCGGATTTCCGACACATTCTTCACTTTTCCCGCCGCTAAGTCAAATCGAAGCTTGCGAAGCTTCTCTCGAGCTTCTCGCACTAACTTTTCCAATTCGGCAACCGGTTTCGTTTTTAGTTGTTCAATATCGCGCCGTTTCATATTATTCTTTTGAAATTATGCGACTCTTAAACGGAAGTTTATATGCGGCACGGCGCAATGCACCTTTTGCAGTTTCCGGATCCACACCATCCACCTCAAATACCACACGTCCCGGCAACACGCGCGCTACATAATGATCGACACTCCCCTTACCTCCTCCCATTGTCGTTTCCGGAGGACGCTTGGTGATTGGCTTATCGGGAAATACACGAATCCACATTCTTCCGCGCCGATTCAAATATCCCGTAATGGCTTTCCGAGCGGCTTCAATTTGGCGAGAATTAAATCGCGCAGACTCCAAAGCCTTAAGCCCGAATTGCCCATATGCGACCGTAAGACCCCGTGTTTCCACGACGCGCTTTCGCGATCGTCCTTTGTGCCATTTTCGGTGTTTTACTTTTTTCGGGATAAGCATGGTAGAAAATAAAAGGTGTAAATATCAAAATAAAAAATTATTGAGTTTCACCTCGCGAAACATCTTCATTTTTATCTTTGACTTTTGAATTTTGATCTTGAAAAATCTCTCCTTTGTATACCCATACCTTAATACCTATAGTTCCGAATGTGGTGAACGCCGTTCCCTTGCCGTAGTCGATATCCGCACGCAACGTCTGCAACGGAAGAGATCCACGCGATAACCATTCACGGCGCGCTATTTCATTCCCATTAAGTCTTCCGCTCAAAAGAATTTTTGCGCCTTTTACTTCCTTATTCTGCATTATCTGCTCAAGTTGTTTCTTCATTGCACGTCTAAACGGAAGGCGTTTCTCAAGGTCCCATGCAATTTGTTGCGCAATATATATCGCAGAGACTTGTGAGCGTTTCAGTTCTTCTACGTTCACGCTCAATGCCGACGCGGGTCCCTTCAAAACTCCCTTTCGGACTGCGCGAAGCGCCTTCTCAATCGCCTTAGTAAGATCTTCAATTCCCTTACCTCCGCGTCCGATAATAAACCCTGGACGTGCCGCTTGAATAGCAATCCTTAAATTATTAGAAGTCCTTTCAATTTCAAGCGCCGAAACTCCTGCCTGCTGTATCTTTTCTTTCACCACGCGGCGAATAGCCTCGTCTTCTTCAAGGAATTTTCCATAGCCGCCCTTAAGTAACCATCGAGATGACCAGTTTCGCACTATTCCGGTACGAAATGAAATTGGATTAATTTTCTGTCCCATAGGATTGACTAGTGACTTATACCATATAACAACGGATATGTCGTAATTCGTTATTAATTATTAGACTGATTTTCTTTGGAACATCTTTTTCCAAAATCCATTCTGCCGACGCGAACCTTTTTGCATGGGCATTTCGTCAATGCCTCCTTCTTTTTGTTTATCTTGTGTTTTCTTTGTGCGTGATGCAACCGGGGCTTTTTTCTTTTTTGGCGCGGGTATGAACGTAAACTTCGGTGTCTTTGCTCTTTCATCTTCAACGAGCACCATCATAATATTGCTCATTTTCTTCTGAATTGGAGACGCCATTCCTCGTGCGCGTGGCAAATGCCTCTTAAGCATCGGTCCTTGGTCAACACGAATTTCTTTCACTATAAGACGAGTGTTGTCCATTTTTTTCTGCTTTGCATTGGCAACTGCCGAACGTAGCAACTTCAGTAATGGCACCGCCGCGCGGCGGCGATGTAAAAGAAGCTCCGCTTCTGCATCGTTCACCATTCTGCCACGAATAAGACCTGCAACTGCACGCACTTTGCGCGGTGTCATGTGAAGATATCTAAGTTGTGCGGAAGCGTTTTTCATATTGCGTTATTTTTTTCCTCCCCCAGCTTGAGCCGCCGGCGCCGTTGGCGCCGAACCTTGTTCAATATCGCGTTGCATTTTACCGCCGTGTTTGACGAATTTTCTCGTAAGAGAAAATTCTCCAAGTCGGTGTCCTACCATATCCTCATTGACTCTGACTTCGATAAAATCTTTTCCATTATGAACCGAGAACGCAAACCCCACCATTTCCGGAGCGATTTCCGAATCACGGGACCATGTTTTGATTATCGGAGCTTGTTCCGGCTTTAACCCTGCAATCTTTTTAAGAAGTTTTGGGTCTACGTAGGGGCCTTTTTTTGTTGAACGACTCATATAAATTTAAATATTATTTTTTAGGACGCCGCGAAACAATAAGTGGATTTGACCATTTTTTCTTGCTGCGGGTCTTGTGTCCACCGGTCACCTTGCCCCACATCGTTTTCGGTTTTCGCGTACCACGAGGCTGACTTCCCTCTCCTCCACCGTAAGGATGATCCACGGGGTTCATCGCTTTGCCGCGTACCGTAGGACGAACACCTTTCCAACGGGATCGTCCCGCTTTTCCGATAACCACTAAACTGTGTTCCGGATTGGAAACTTGTCCCAAAGAAGCGAATGACTCCCATGATACCCGTCGTACCGCTCCCGATGAAAGTTTCACGTCCGTTGTCCCCTCCGCATTCGCGAGTACTTCTCCGTAGGAACCTGCGGAGCGAGCAAGCACCCCTCCACTCCCCGGGCGTGTTTCTATATTATGTATTTGATACCCCAAAGGAATATTTTTAAGCTTCATCCTGTTTCCTGTAATAAAAGGAGCTTCGTCTGCGACAAGAATACTGTCTCCCACTTTGATGCCGTGAGGGGCGATGATATATCGCACTTCTTTATCGGCATACTCCACGCGCGCGATAAACGATGTCCGATATGGATCATATTCAAGCGCAATAACCTTCGCAGGCTCGTTGTATTTATTTTGCATAAAATCCACCATCCGATACCGCCGTTTTGCACCACCACCCTGATGACGCATGGTGATTCTTCCTTGAGAGTTTCTTCCGGCATGAGATTTGAGAGTTATCAGCAACTTCTTCACGGGTCTCACCTTGCTTAAAACAGTCCGATAATCAATACCGGTAATGAATCGCCGTGAAGGCGTATATGGTTTGTACGATTTCATGTTCTCTATTTCATTACATCAATTACTTCTCCTTTCTTCAAAGTGACAATTGCCTTTTTCTTTCCGCTCGTCACACTGTATTTAGCGCCCATTCTTTTCGGCTTTCCGGGAAGACGTACAATATTAACATCGGTGATATGCACGCCATATAATTTCTCTATCGCTTTTCTTATTTCTGGTTTTGTAGAGTCGGGTCGTACAATAAAAACATATTTCCCTTCGTTTGTGAAGGAAGCCGCTTTCTCGGTAATTAAAGGTTTTTGAATCGGAAATCTGCTATTGTTCATTGTCGTGTAAAGTGACGAGACATATATGCAATCGCGTCTTTATCTATATAAATCTGCTTGTAATTCACGATGTCGTATACGTTTAACGAAGACGGATGTATTGCTTTTACCTTCGGAAGGTTTGAAGCGGCACGAAATATCCCTTTTTCCTGATCATTAGGAATCAAAAGCGCATTAATTGTAGCGCGCGACGACACAGATCCAAGCACCCTTAATGTAGCGGCAAACGCTTTTGTTTTCGGCTCCGCATGAAGACCGTCAATTATTTTTATTTCATCGAGACGAAGCTTCTTTGAAAGCGCGGAGAACATCGCCACGCGATTCATTTTTTTATTTATTTTCTGCTCATAGTTTCTTTCTTTTTGCGGTCCATGCGATTTTCCTCCTCCCACCCAAAGAGGCGATCGAATAGAACCGTGGCGCGCACGTCCGGTCCCTTTTTGTCTCCATGGCTTTTTCCCTCCACCACGCACTTCACCTCGTCCTTTTGCATGCGCCCATGGACGTCGCTGATTTGCCCGAAACGCAGTAAGTACTTGCGCCACAAGAGTAGGACGCCATCGCTCACTAAACATACCGTCGGGAACTTCAACCTCCCCAACCGCCTCATTCTTCAAATTATATATTGCGACCTTCATGGTATAAAAATAAATTAGCGATGAAATATTATGTGTTTATTTTTACAATTTCTACAACGCCATCCCGCGCACCCGGCACCGCACCCTTTATAAAAAGAAGATTATTGTCCTTATCAACACTCACAATTTTCAAATTTTTTATTGTTACTCTATCCGTTCCCATATGTCCTGCCATTTTCTTTCCAGGAAGCACTCGCTGAGGAGACGTGTTCCCAATTGATCCGGGCATACGAAGCCTGTTTTTTTGTCCGTGCGTCTTTGGCCCCCCTCCGAATCCATGACGTTTTACCACTCCTTGATACCCTCTCCCCTTGGTGGTGCCACTCACCCGAACAGTGTCTCCCTCTTTGAATCCATCAACGCCCACAGAATCCCCCATCTTGAGCGCACTTTCTTTTACTTTAAATTCTTTTTTTTCTTTTCCCATGGCAAGTTGCACCGCGTGATATCCATCTCGCTCCGCAGTACGCACTAAAGACACCGTATTCGGCATTGCACGAACCACGGTCACAGAGACTATTTTTTTCTCTTGCCATACCTGATCCGTTTTTATTTTTTTCCCGAGAATAAACATATAACTAATAAAAATCGCCCAAGGCGTACCCTGAGCGGGAAACGTCCTTGTGCAATCCTTCACAACCCTGAAATTTCTAAGTGAGGGATCATTAAAGAGACTGGAACATGATATAGCAGTGCTCCTATAATGTCAAACGAAGATATTCCTTCAACTGCCAGGTATTTCCATGGGAAAGTAATCCCGCGTACGACGCGATGGTTTCCGATGTTGAACCACTTTTGATCCTTTTAAACATTCGATGTTTTGTAAGCGTCCGCAACACGCATGGTACCAAAAATGCAAAACTCCGGCGATTGCTCATCGGAGTTCCGCGACTGTCCCTGCCTGCCGGCAGGCAGGAGCGTGTATTAGACCATCTTTATCTCGATATCCACCCCCGCCGGGAGGTTGAGATTTCCGAGAGATTCGATGATTTTCTGATTCGGATTCAAGATATCCACCAACCGCTTATGCATTCGGAGCTCGAACTGCTCACGCGAATCCTTATGCACAAAAGTGGAGCGGTTTACTGTATATTTTTTCGTTTCGGTGGGCAAAGGAATCGGTCCTACCACTTTCGCATCGTTACGCTCCGCCGCATCTATAATTTGACGCGCAGAAGAATCGATCAATTTATGATCATACGATCGAATCCTCAGCCGAAGCTTTTGCGGAAAGTCAGTTTCTTGTTGTTTCTTTGCCATATTAAGGATGCGAGAAAATCAAAGTTCAAAATTTTTCTTACTTGGAAATTTTGGTAACCACTCCCGCACCGACTGTCTTGCCTCCTTCACGAATTGCGAAGCGCTGTTTTTCTTCGAGTGCAACCGGAGAGATGAGCTTTACGGTAACTTTTACCGTATCGCCAGGCATTACCATTTCCGTTCCTTCCGGCAAGGTTACGTCTCCAGTCACATCGGTAGTACGAATGTAGAACTGAGGCTTATATCCGCTGAAAAACGGTGAATGTCGTCCTCCTTCGTCTTTTGAAAGCACATATACCTCTGCTTCAAAATCGGTGTGAGGAGTAACACTTCCCGGCTTTGCAATAACCTGTCCACGCTCGACGTCTTCCTTCTTAAGACCTCGAAGCAAGATACCCACATTATCACCGGCCATACCATCATCAAGAAGTTTGTTAAACATTTCGATTCCGGTAACTACGGTTTTCTGCGTCGGACGAAGACCGATGATTTCAGCTTCTTCATTCACTTTTACCTGTCCACGCTCGATTCTTCCCGTTGCCACCGTACCACGTCCTTCAATAGAGAAAATGTCTTCAATGGGCATAAGGAATGGTTTGTCGAGATCGCGAACCGGATCCGGCACATATTCATCAAGTGCGCTGATAAGATCCAAAATTGGCTTTGCGTCCGCATCTTCAAGAGACTTTGTATTTAATGCTTTAAGCGCAGAACCGCGGATAATCGGAGTGGTGTCGCCAGGGAATTCATACTTCTTAAGAAGTTCCCGCACTTCAGATTCCACAAGGTCAATAAGCTCCGGATCATCAACCTGATCAACTTTATTGAGAAACACTACAATCGCCGGCACACCTACCTGACGCGCCAAAAGGATATGTTCCCGCGTCTGAGGCATCGGCCCATCCGCGGCGGACACCACAAGCACTGCACCGTCCATCTGGGCGGCGCCAGTAATCATGTTCTTGATATAATCGGCATGTCCCGGCGCATCAATGTGCGCATAGTGACGCTTTTCAGATTCATATTCGGAGTGGTGAAGCGCAATTGTAATACCACGCGCTTTTTCTTCAGGCGCATTGTCAATTTGATCAACTGCCTCTTCTTTCTTTGCCCAACCCTTCAAAAACAGGACGTGCGTCAACGCCGCCGTAAGGGTCGTCTTACCGTGGTCAACGTGTCCGATGGTTCCCACATTTACGTGCGGTTTCGCCCGATTAAACTTCTCTTTTTCTGCCATGGAATTCCTAAGTTTTTATTTAGTATTACGACTTGTGTATTGATTGTATGAATATATTAGAGATTGTCAAATCATACTCGCCTGGGGACAACGCACCAAAATTTGATAGCGCTGATGTGCCTACGGCGATACTCCATAAATAAACAGTGTGCCATAATAAATCTACATGAGACATTATCCTTTCTACCTTTTATTCATTGCCGTATATCCGGCTTTGTTTTTCTACTCAAAAAACTCATGGCTTTTCCCTCTAAGTGACACTGCAATAACATTTGGGATCCTCGTTTTAATCGCCACAATACTTTGGTGGCTTTTAACGATGACCTGTGGAAACAAGCATAAAAGCGGAATTGTCGTCTCTCTTTTATTTTTAATATTTTTCTCCTACGGTCCCATATCACAATTACTCATTGCGCTAGGACACAACCTTATCCGCATACGCCATGTCGTGGGATTGTGTATTGCTATATTTTGCATAGGAACATTCGCGGTACTCCAAACCCGAAAAAATCTAGACGCGGTTGAACGCACTCTTACCATAACATCATTTTTTCTTACAAGTATTGTGGTTTTACAACTTTCATTCTTCGGTCTTCAATATTTTGCTGCAACACAAGAGATTCAATACGCCAACAACGCACCGACTGCACAAGGATACGCAACAAAAAACAATAATAGCTCTCCGGTACGTCGCGATGTTTACTATTTACTCCTTGACGGATATGCCCGCTATGACACCATAGAGCAATTCTTTGGTTATTCCAACAAAGAATTCTATGATTTTTTGGGAAAAAATAAGTTTTCCATCGCAAATAAGAGTACCAGTAACTACAGCTTCACACTTCTTTCACTTGCATCATCACTTAACATGGAATACCTCGACGATTTAACAACACGCTACTCTCCTACCACGGAAACAACTGCCGGGAATACTGCGTCGCTACGCGTAAGAATAGAAAACAATGCATTGCAACATTTTTTTAAATCCAATGGCTATAAATTTGTTTATGTAAGTTCCGGATCATTCGCTCCTACCTCTCGCAACAACAATGCAGACATAAACCTATCATGGGATATCTCAAAGTCGTCATTTGGAGGAAATGCTTTTCTTTCTTCTTTCCTTTATGAATTCTCGATGCTGAGACCACTGTATATGGAAAACAAACTCAACCATAGCTTCCTCGACACTGGCGAAGGAGTGCTTTATGCATTTGACTCGCTGGAACGCACCGCAACGCGGAAAAATCGCGATCCCCTATTTGCTTTCGCACACATCCTCGCACCACACCCTCCTTTTACCCTGAATAACGACTGTATGCGGATTCCGCCACGCACCATTCTTACACCAGAGGAAGATGATGCGGGATATGTTAGCAAACTTATATGCACCAACAAACTCCTTGAAAACCTAATCACTACGATACTAGATCAGCCGGGTCCCGCTCCAATCATAGTCCTCCAAAGCGATCATGGTTTTACAAGTAGTCGCGTATCCGCTAAAGACACTCCTTCTGTCCGTATGAGAAATTTTACCGCTTTATACCTCCCCGACGGCGGAGAAAACATAATATATCCCTCCATTACACCCGTAAATATATTTCCGCGTATCTTTAACTATTATTTCGATACAGAATTTCCCTCCATGAAAGACTCAAATTTTTATATGCCTTCAGAAAAATATATTTATGACCTTCGCGATATTACCGAAGCAAACAAACCGTAATACTACATCATTTCGACTAAACAAATACCCTTTCGTGACGCCAAAATGAGAGACTATCCTCCTACGGTACGAGAAAGTAAGTATAAAATGCGGCTAGATCCTTCAACTTTATGACGAGATACGATAGTAAAATATTCTCCAAAGGATTTTTCAAATCCTCGTTCATGGTACTCGGGAAATATATCCTTTCTTCCAGAAAGCAACTTTTGAACATTTGAATCTTGTTTCGGTGCAAATTCCACAATCGTATATTTACATAGATTGGAAAAATATTCTGCAATCATCGAGAGAGGTATATTGCGTCCAATGGCAAGATGATGCACTAATGCAAGCGCGAGAAGCATATCCGCGGGACCTCTCTCTACGAGAGACGACCATTCCTTGCCCGCCCATCCAATACCGGGACTTGGATTACATATATCCAGTATGAGTGGCAAAATATTATCCTCTCTATGTGTCTTCACCGACAAATAATTTGATTCCACACAATCAGTATCATAATCAAATGATATGGTAACAATGCCTTTTTTACTCGCACAACGGCTAAAACACCCCGTATTCGCTCCAATATCCCACACAAGATTTGGGTTTATTTCATCTATCCACGATTCGATTACCACTTTTTTATCATGAAACGACTCCGAAGAATAATTATTCGTTACTTCATAATAATCAGACCATCCTTGCAATACAGGACGATATTGAAGGGCTGATATTGCATTCCGCAAACTCTCAAGAATAGAAATAAGCTGACGAGCATCAATTTTTCCCCGCGTGGAAGAATCCGCACAAATATAATGCCCGCGCACCGTACGCCGTTGAAAACGCGCGTGTAATCGAAGATGGAGCAGAAGAGAAGGATGGAAAGATGTCCGAAATGGCAGAAGTGAAACCGCCAAATCAAGCGGGATTCCTTCGGGATAAATTCTCCACAAACGTCCCAAACGCACATCACCAAAACTCATGAGCGCGAGCGGTGCAAGAAAATGTTCGCAAAACTGGCGATATGCAATCCATGGTGATCCCTTTTGATATTCTTCGAATGATAGAGTATCGATAAATATCGGGCGGCCATGAAAAAACTGAATATTGTACGCGGAAGCATCCTTTAAGACCATGCCAAAATCCAATGCCCGCCGCGCAACATCAAGCATACAAAGCGCCGCATCTTTCATTTCGCTAAAACACCTTTCATATGGATAAGAAATAAAAGGAATTTGCTCCGGCAAGAGAGTAATACCCCCATCGGCATCCCGGGAAATCTCTTCATGACGTACTAGCACACCGCGGTCTATCAAATCGTGATAAAGCCCTGAACTCATAAGTAGATCGTATTGCGGAACATATTCCGATTGTACTTTTCTGTGTACTTTCCCATCACGACGGAACACAAATCCGCTGGGATCACGAAACGAAGTATTAGCAAGGCGATTCTCTGTCATTGCCTGATTCTAATTTTTGTTTTCTATCCTCATGCGTGTCCTTTCTTCTTCGGAAAGGAGCTACTATTATATGCATTATTTTTCCTCTTAACGAGCGGAATGCTACCGTAATTCCAAACACTGTTCCCAAAAAAAGTTGAAATAAATAACTTCCCGTCCCCGGATCAATATATGCATAACTATTCCACGGCATTAACGCAACAAATGCAAATATCCATAGTGTTCTCTCATATATTGTCATGGTATGCATTGTATCAAATCCACAGCGTATCGTTTTCTTAAATTCCGAATTCCACTTCCTTTCCACAATCAACTACTCGTCACCCCGGTAATGGTGAAATATTTTGTATTACTCACTCCCCCTGCATTCTGCACCTGTACGGAATATATGCCAGGAGGATAGGAGGGTACGGTAGCAGTAAGAGAAGCACCCACCGCGGAACGCATATTAGATGAGGTAGTGCGTCCATGGGTATCTGAAAACGTAATGAGATTGTCTTTATCTGTAGCAAATCCTTGCCCTACGATGGTAAGCGATACACAAGATATCATAAGTGCATGATATCACATCGCACTAACCTCTTTACTTCCTTTTCCCTTCCACAATTTGCTGTTCAATATTCTTGGGAGCCGGTTCGTAATGTGAAAATTCCATCGTAAATGATCCACGCCCCTGCGTCATAGAGCGTAATTCGGTTGCATATCCAAACATTTCCGCGAGGGGCACCTGTGCATCGATAACTTTGACCGCCGCGCGATCACCAAGATTCTCAATCTTTCCGCGTTTTGAGTTTATATTTCCCGTTACCTCGCCAAGAAAATCCTGTGGCACGATAACCTGAAGTTTCATAATGGGCTCCAATATCACGGGATTTGCACGCTTCGCCGCATCTTGAAACGCCATAGAACCGGCAATTTTAAACGCCGATTCCGATGAATCCACTTCGTGGAACGAACCATCATACAATGTCACTTCTAAATCGGTCATCGTGTAATGTGCGACAACACCCTTATCAAGTGCTTCACGCACTCCTTTTTCCACCGCCGGAATAAACTCTCTGGGGATTGCACCTCCTTTAATCGCATCAGTGAAAATAAATCCTTGTCCCCGTTCAAGAGACTTCACTTTTAATTTGACGTGTCCATATTGACCCCTACCTCCGGACTGACGAATGTATTTTCCCTCCGCTTCCGCCTCTCCCGAAATAGTTTCACGATATGCCACCTGTGGTCTTCCCACCGATGCTTCCACGCCAAATTCTCGCTTCATACGATCCACAATAATCTCAAGGTGAAGTTCACCCATACCGGAAATAATAGTCTCACCGGTTTCTATGTCTCCCGCAACTCGAAATGTAGGATCCTCTTCAGCAAGCCGGTGGAGCGCCACACCCATTTTTTCCTGGTCCGCTTTCGTTTTGGGTTCGATGCGAATACCAATAACAGGTTCCGGAAAGATAATTCTTTCGAGAATAATGGGTTTTTCAGGAACACATAACGTATCCCCTGTCGTAGTGTTTTTGAGTCCTACAATTGCGGCAATTTCTCCCGAAAACACTTCTTCAACTTCTTCTCGCTGGTTTGCATGCATTCGCACAATACGCCCAATACGCTCCTGCGTTCCTTTCGTCGCATTCATAATATACGAACCTCGCTTCATCACTCCCGCGTAATTACGGAAATAAGTGAGTGAACCGACATACGGATCCGCAGCGATTTTAAACGCAAGGCCCGCAAACGGCTCTTCGTCGTTAGGATGACGAACGATTTCTTCGTTCGTTACCATATCATGCCCATTTACTGGAGGAAGATCCGACGGCGAAGGAAGGAAATCCGCCACCGCATCAAGCACAAATTGTACTCCCTTATTTTTAAGCGCAGAGCCGCACATTATCGGAATTATTTTATTCGCGATAACCGCCTGACGTAATACTCGCTTTAAATCACTCAAAGGGATTTCTTTCCCCTCGAGATAGCTGGACATAAGCACATCGTCCGCTTCAACAATTTTTTCAATCAACTCATGACGACGTGTCGCAACTTCTTCTTTCATATCATCAGGAATTGGAATTTCTACAATGTTTTCACCATGCTCTCCATTAAACTCAAACGCAGTATTACGCAAAAGATCCACAAGGCCTCGATGCGCGCTCTCGAGTCCTATGGGCAACTGAATGGGAATCGCATTTTGTGTAAGACGTTCCCGAATCGAATTCAAACTATCCCAAAAACTTGCACCCATCCGGTCGAGCTTATTAATAAAACAAATCCTTGGCACATGATATTCATCCGCATAATGCCAGTTGGTTTCGGTTTGCGGTTCCACACCCGCGACTCCGTCAAACACTACTACCGCACCATCCAACACGCGCAAGGAACGTTTCACCTCGACGGTAAAATCAATATGTCCCGGCGTATCGATAAGGTTTATGTGATATTCATGTTTCTTTCTGTCTGTAGTTTGAGCATGATCAATGTACGTGGGAACCCAAAACGTAGTAGTTGCCGCCGAAGTAATGGTGATGCCGCGTTCCCTCTCTTGATCCATCCAGTCCATTACGGTGTCTCCCGTGTGCACTTCACCAATTTTATGCGAGACTCCCGTATAAAAAAGAATCCGTTCGGAAACGGTTGTTTTTCCGGCATCAATATGCGCAACAATACCTATGTTGCGAATTTTTTCGATTGGATATTTTCGGGACATAACAAGTTCAAAACTTATCAAAGATTATCGTGCAAAGTGCGCAAATGCACGATTCGCCTCCGCCATACGGTGCATGTCCTGTTTTTTCTTAATCGCTGCGCCTTCATTCTTCGATGCCGCAATAAGTTCTTCGGCGAGTTTTTCCGACATTGCTTTCCCACTCTTACCACGCGCCGCAGAAACAATCCATCGTACCGCAAGCACAAACCTCCTGTCGGGACGCACTTCTTGCGGCACCTGATAATTGGCACCTCCTACGCGTCGTGACCGCACTTCAAGCGCGGGCGATGCCTGTTCAAGGGCTTTTTCAAAAACTTTTATCGGATCTTCTCCCGTTATCTTCTTTACCGATTCGAACGCACCATACACCACCTTCTCGGCAGTCGCCTTCTTCCCGTCACGCATGACATAATTCACAAAACGCGATACATCAATCCGACTATATTTCAAATCTGGCGTGTAATATTTTTTATAGACTCGTTTTTTTCTCATTGTGTTATTTTGCTTTTGCTCGCTTTGCACCATACTTTGACCGTTGCTGTTTTCTGCTGTCCACTCCGGTCGTATCCAGTACGCCACGCACAATGTGATATCGCACACCCGGAAGGTCTTTTACGCGTCCTCCCCGTATCACCACAATCGAGTGTTCCTGAAGATTGTGTCCTTCTCCCGGAATATATGCCGTAACTTCCATACCGTTCGTAAGGCGCACACGTGCCACTTTTCTCAATGCGGAGTTCGGCTTCTTCGGAGTAGTGGTAAACACCTTCACGCATACACCCCTCTTAAATGGAGAGGATGAATCCACCGGACGGTTCTGAATCGTGTTGAAATAATACGACAAAGCCGGCGATTTTGTTTTCGTCTTAAGTGGCTTTCTGCCGTGTTTAATAAGTTGACTGATTGTGGGCATCTGAAAATAGTGAGGGATGAAGCAAGTGATAGCACATAACCCTCGGTAACTTTCCTCTCGCGCTTTCCACTTATCACTTCACACTTGACGCTATGGTTTATACATTATAAAACGCCCTCACGCAAGTGTGAGGCATTTCTCATTCTATAGAAAATCACCGAAGTGTCAATTTTCCCCTTTCGCATATTGACTCCCTACTCAATTTTCAAAAAGTGCGTGTCCTCGTGATTCCCCCAAACCCTATCTATTGAGATGGGAAAACTTCAAGTCTGAACGATTTGGTTTCAAAGAAAAAGCAGGGGTCTTGTCTTATATCCGCAATCCTGTAAATAATGCGAAGAGCGCCCTCATAATAGGAATGAGAAGCTCAAACCCAAAGAAAATGAACACTAAAAGAAGGATGAGCCCGTTTCGCTCTAGGAAAGAAATAACTGCGGCGCCCTGCGCGGTACGCGGAAGAATCGCATAAAGAATTTTTGAACCATCCAGCGGCGGAAGCGGTACAAGGTTAAATATCGCAAGAAGGATGTTAATCTGCACAATAATACCGAAAAAAAGGATGAGCGGAGAAGCAGGATCCAATGCAACCGCAAATCGGAGGAATGCACCGAACACAACCGCAAGCGCAATATTTGATAAGGGTCCCGCAAGCGCAATTTTTGCCGCAGCGACAATGGGATTTTTCAGATTCCAAGGGTTATACGGCACGGGCTTCGCCCAACCAATAACAAATGTTCCTCCAGATATAAACCATAACGCCACAGGAAGAAGGATGGAACCAATCGGGTCTATATGAGGAATCGGATTTAATGTAAGTCGCCCCAAAAGTCGCGCGGTAGGATCACCAAGCTTGTCTGCCATCACTCCATGCGAGACTTCGTGAATTACCACGGAAAACAAAAGCGCAACGAGTTGAAAGAGTATCAGAGATATACCATCCATAACTTTTATAGTATAACCGATTATACCGTAAAACGATGCGTGGCGTCCGATTTACGATTTGTCATTTAAGATTTAAGATTTAAGATACGGTAGGTAGGAAATACGCATAATGCCACCTACCAATAACTTGCCCTCGTGGTGAAATGGATATCATACTTGGCTTCGAACCAAGAGGTCCGGGTTCAATTCCTGGCGAGGGCACCAATATCTGACTTTTAAACTTCACAATGATTTTATAAACCAATTTTTGACCAATTAAACAAAATACCAGGGTCTTCTTTTGTTCCCGCAGAATATTCGTCATGACCAATAATATGTTGCCGGTCAATTTTTATATCATGTCGCTGATAAATCCCCAGCAAAAGAGAATTGAGTGCTGTATATTGTTTGTCAGTATATCCGATATCATCCTTTGGTATTGAACGATATATTTCTGAAGAAATGTATTGCTTCATTTCTTCCTCTGTCCCAATAGCTAAAATTTCTATTCCAATAGAATGGCGGTTAAGTTTATCTTTGTACTGTGGATAATCGGTAAGACTGCCCTTTCCCGCATGATACGCATTTCTATTTTCATCTACAAGATTAAATATTGTGCCATCGCGTGCAATAAGATAGTGAGCTGAAACTCCATACTGCTTGAAAATATTTATTACATCTTCCGGAATATACGGATTGGTTGATTTCGCTATGACATTGCTAGAAAAATGAATTACCACGTGCGTTATGTCGTCGACTTCTGAATGTACTTCTGAATTTGAAAGCGGAAGAAGATGGTCGATTACTTTTGGTGGTAATGACTGCGGCTTTGGTTCAACAAAAATATTCTTTACCGAAGACGCTTCCTCATCGAGGTAAATGTATTTACTCACATTCGTAGCGGGAACATGTGGTTCTAATTTAATTCCCAGCACATCCTTATAAACCTTTGAGAGGGTATACATCCATTCGTCCGCTCTGTATCCGACATAAAGTAAATGAAAAGCGTTGAGATCTTTTTTTGCCGCATTTAAATAAATATCTCTTTTTATTCCTTGTGCAAATTGACGAAAACCGTCTCTCAAATCTTTGTATTTTCTATTGCGTGTGCTGTCCGCATCGTAAAGAGGCAAACCATTTTTCATGAGAACATTTTGCCAATGATATGCCATCGGGTTGTTATACCATCTCGGGAATGAACAACATCCGAAACCGCTTTCTGATGCAATAATTCCAGTTAAGAAAAGTGGATGAATTGAATACTCTTTTGCCACATCCACAATTAATTTTGCCATCAGATTCGGACTTATAATTTCTTGTTCATCAATCTTTATCTGAAAATAAATTGAATTTGAATAATAATCATTTATGAATTGACCTAAACGATTTACGAATTCATCACTATAAGGATTTATTTTTAGAGGGCTATCATAATGTGCGGTTTCATATTTATAAAATTTTCTGGTTGATGTATTGACTGAAGTCTGATTTGCAACATCCTCTAATTTTTTAGCCGGGCGGATACATCTGAAACCAACATCGTAATTGTAATTACTCGGTGCCATAAAACTTCTTTTGCTCACACGAAGATATTCGGGACTAATACTGCCCCACGATCCTCCGCGCACAACTTTTGTTCTGCCAGTTTCCGAACCCGTTGGATTATTTTTGGCAATTGCCGAGTAATAATTTTTGTCGTACCAATCATTTGTCCATTGCCACACATTTCCGCTCATTCCATAAAGTCCGTAGTTATTCGGTTTTGTATCTTTGGCTTTAGCCAATCTCCACCATTCACCAATCATCAATCCTCTTTCATCATCATAATTAGCCAAGGAAGGATCGAATTCATTCCCCCAAGGAAATTTTTTGCCCTCAAGCCCGCCACGAGCCGCATATTCAAATTCCGCTTCAGTGGGCAACCTGTAACCATCGGCTGAACTATTTAAATCCCAAAGAGGATAGCCCCAAGCGTCTAATTTTTCGGATAATTTATATGCAGGCCGAAGTCCTTCTTTCTCACTTCTCCAATTACAATAATCTACCGCGTGATACCAATTTATTCCCGAAACAGGGTTTTCCGGTTTATTGTAGGTATCATATTCCCAGTATCTCGATTTAGTACCGCCGTCATTTATATATTTTATAAAATCTTCGTAGGTGATAGGAGTTTCGTCCATATAAAACGATTCCATGGCAACAAAGTGTTCGGGTTTTTCATCAGGGAAATTACTACTGTCATCACCCATGGTAAATTTACCTTCCGGAACCAAAACCATTGTTTTGGTTCCTTGTAAAGTTTTTGGTAATTCTGTTGCTTTTGTTTCGGAAATATTTTTCTCCGCCACCTGCTCGTCTATATATTTATTTGATGAAGAAAAGTAAGAAAAAGTAGCAATACCAAAAATACAAACAAAAAACAGTAGCAAAATAATTTTTAATTTTCTCGACGTCATATTTGCCAATAATAGCATTTTTTTTCTTATAGATAGGTAATGTCTATGCATTGTGAATTTTAAAAATTTTCTCGCCAAAAATACAAAAAAAAGAATCCCGCCAACATTCGTTCCCCAGCACATACTACTCAAGGCGCGAGATTTCCTTTTCTGCACAAGGTCTCGGCAAAGAGGGAATATGGTCGCGTAGATACTGTATATCCGCCGTAGGAATGAACGAAAGGAAATCCCTCGCCTACGTCAGCTATCAAGACCGCGAAGAAAGAGCAACTGAAAATCAATCTCGGATAACAGATCGGTGAAGCTTTACTTAAAAGATTTCAATGCGTCTGCATAACCTCTAGAAATATTTTCCGCAATTTTTTGTTTATTTCTAGAAAGTAAACCCGCGAGGTTGTCCTTATCAGGGGCGATAATCATTATCCTGTATTTGCCATTATCTCCTTCATGGCTCCAAATAAAATCATAAATTTCATTCACTTTTGAAAATCTCTCAAAGAGACTATCTTTTGATTTTTTTGGCCAATCCTTAAAATAATTCCAACTTAAATTGTTATAGACAAATTTGCTTGGTTTTCTTCTGAATTTCCTGGAACGAGTCAAAATTACTACAATATCAGTGCACCCAAGATTTATTGCTTCTAATATGGGAGTGGGATTAACTACGCCTCCATCTATGTATTTTTCCCCATCTATAAGAATTTTTTTATTTGATATCGCCGGAATAGTTGCCGAAGTCTTAATAAGATTCATAATCTCTTTTGGATATTTTTTGGATTCAAAAAATATTTCTTTAGCACTAGGATAATGTATCATTGAAAAGATAAGATTGGCGGCGGAGTTGATTACCGCAGCTGCATCCAAAGCCGTGTTACCTTGAGTAAATAATTTGATTAAATATTCAACATCTAGAATTTCTTTCAAACGAAAGAAATTAATAAATTCACTATTCGTTAAATAGTCAGTGTATATTTCGGTAGCTAATTTTGACTGATGAGCCATGAAATATGCCCCATTTATGGCTCCCGCCGATGAACCAAATACATAGTCGAATGAATTATTAAAACCCATCTCTTCAAGAGAGAGAAGACTACCCATTGAGTAAGAGGCTCTCATTCCACCTCCTTGGATAACGAGAGCAGTTTTTACGTCATTATTTTCTTTTTCTCTAGCTTTTCTTTTAAGATTCGATTTTATTATCTGATGTATCGGATCGCTCATTTCAACATTGTATCATCTGCGGTTAATTATATACGTGCTGAATACAGATATATAAATATAGCAAGTCATGTTACGCGGCATCGCCGGCGTTTCTAGAAACCCGTGATAAAATTACGGAGTGATTTTATTTTACGAACGATGATGAAACTCCCCCCTCTACACACCTATATTGCTATACTCGCTCTTCTTGCGATACCTCTCTTTCTTTACTCATCGGCGCTACCCAATGCATTCGTATGGGACGACGAAGAACAAGTGGTAAACAATCCCGCCATTCAAGACATTCACAACCTCCCTTTAATTTTTACCGGAAGCACGTTCTCGACCGGAGGAGGAGGACTCGCAGGAAGCTTTTATCGCCCACTCGTTACCGCATCATATCTCCTCTCATACCAGCTCTGGGGAACCGACCCGTGGGGATATCACCTCCTCCAAATTCTGCTCCATACAATAAACACGGTTCTTGTATTTTGGATTCTCCGATATCTTTTTTTAGTAGATGCGAAATCCGAGGATAACCACGCAACTAACGTATGGCTCGCATTCTTTCTTGCAATTATATTTGCCATCCACCCTACGCACGTGGAATCGGTTGCGTATGTGGGAAGTATCGGAGACGTACTTGCGGGATTTTTTGCACTCGCATCCTTCGCACTTCTTCTTAAAGGCGTGCGTGAACATCGCATTCAATCGCACTTTCTTTGGGGAAGTATCGCGGTAGGAGCAATAGGACTCTTTGCAAAAGAAAATGCCGCAATGATATTCCCGATTGCGTTATCGTATTTATTCTTTTTCTCCCATTCATCCAAAAAAACACTTACGTCATATTTCACCGGCACGGTAATTGCTGTGGCAATGTACCTTATGGCAAGACTACTACTAGCTCGCATTTCCTTTGGAGGCGCGCCACTCTCCCCGATTGCAGAAGCAGGATTTAGCGAACGACTCCTTACCATACCACTGGAGTTGGTACGCTATATGACTCTATTTTTCTTTCCCACATATCTTTCCGTATCTCAACATTTTGTTGTATCTTCACTATTCACCGCCGAATTTTTGATTCCCGTTACACTTCTTGTTTTTATAGGACTTCTTGCGTGGCGGTTGAGGGAAATATTCGTCGATATGGAAAAAAGGATTTTTTTCTTCGGCATTGCATGGTTACTCTTCGGACTTCTTCCCGTTCTTAATATTGCTATTCCGCTTTATATGACAGTTGCGGAGCGATGGCTCTACTTCCCCATGATTGGTGCGCTCATCGCACTCGGTGCAATCCTTACAACACTTGCACGGCACATCACGACAACGCAGGCTCATGGTATTGCACTTGCCATCGCGGGGATAATACTCCTCTGCTTTTCTCTTCGCACCACAATTCGCATCGGTGATTGGCACAATGGGCTTTCTTTATTCGGACATGATGCACAGATAACCGAAAACAGCTTTGATCTCGAAAATAACTATGGCACAGAACTTTTTCGTGTCGGACGTTTTGCCGAGGCGGAAACACATTTTGAAAAATCCATCGCGTTACAACCCGCGTGGGCAATCTCTCGAAATAATCTCGGTGCAATCTATAGTCACAAGGGAGACACCGCGCACGCCGAGGAAGAATATCGCGCTTCAATCGCAATCGGAAACTATTATCTCGCATATGAAAATCTTGCGGGACTCCTTATTCGCGAAAAACGATTTGATGAAGCACGCACGCTTGTAGCACAAGCCTTGCAAGTTCTTCCTTCAAACAAAAACCTTATAACGCTCTCCTCATCACTTCAAGAGTCCGATAATTGATTTTCACCTCTCTTCCGAGATATAACATAGAAAGCTAGATACCGGCTCAACACTGGAAACCCCACAATTTAATATGAATGAACCAACTGAAAAACCAAGACTTCCAAAACTAGTACAAGAGAAAATCACCATTTTCCTTACGGAGCTTGACGTCTATAGACGTCAATGGATCATCACGGCAGGGCTCAATACCATATTTTTCTTTCTTCTTCTCACGATCGGATATTTTATGTTGATAAAGTTAGAAGTGTGGGCCTTTGAAATCAGCCCTCCACTTACGTTAATCACGGCGATGTCCGTTTACTATAAAATACGAATTTTGCGTTCACGGGCGCGATGGTTGAAACAGACCGCTCAAGATCTTCTTGCTCTATGCGACCCCGAAGACGATCAAAATCTCTATGAACTCTTCAGAGTGGTAAGCAAATGGACAGCATGAAAAATCAAAACGCCCGCCTTCACCCAATATGAAGGCGGGCGTTTACAATTCCTATCTCCCGATACCTATAACATTCAAAAACGGTGCGAGGATGGCCCCAAGAAGTGACTGTTGAGGAATCGCTGATGAAGGAGAACTTTCTTCCAACGGCGGAACTGACTGAATCGGGGGTGGGGGAAGTATCTCTCCACTAGGTATTGGCATTACTGGTGGCGGTTGCGGACCGGACGGCTGAATAAAAGTATTGTTTTGAAGTTGCTGGGACTGAAATTGCTGATTAGAAATAAATGATTCTCCTTGTTGTGACGGGGGAAACTGTCCCGGTTGATTTTGAGGGAATTGCTCTCCACTCCGAGTCTCCGGGAAAAATCCAGTACTATCCTGCCGATGGATTTCTCCATTCGGCCATTCTTGTGTTCGCGAATCAAATTGCGGTGGTTCTCTCCTATCATCCTCAAAATGATTCGGCTGTTTATTATCTTCCGGACGTGGAAAAACGGTATTTTGTCCGGAAAACGGAATCGTACCACTCGCAAAATTATCTTGAGGACGCAACGGCTGGCGATTTATAATTCCGGGCTTATCGTTTTGCGGTTGAAAATTTGTTTTCGAGAAACAATCAGCAATCGCCTTTTCCACTTCGGACCCCGACCGATCACCATGTCGAATCTTTTCAATATCCACTGCTCCTCCCAGTTTTTCTTTCACACATATAAGCACCACTTCGGGGATTGCGTTGCCTTGTCGCAATGAAGGATCTCTTTGCGGTGACATCTGAGCACCCGGCTGTCCTGTCTGTAATCCCGGCATATTATTATTTCCTCCTCCCTGTGATATCTTTCCAAAACACTCCCGAATCGCTTGACCAAGATTTCCTTGATCTCCCATACCCGCACGAATTTTTTCTTCGTTTACCTCGCCTCCTACCCTTTCCTTCACACATGAGATAATTTCACGCGGAATACCTCCCGGTCCAAACCCCTGTTCCCGCCCTTCATTCGGCGAAAAAACATCGTGATTTCCAGATTGAGGCCGTCCCTGCACATCCGGACGGAAATGATCGTCGCTTGGAGAAAACTGTTCAAAACAACTTTTCATTACCGAAGGATCAAATCCCTCAACTTGCTTCCCTTCCTGAATATTTTGCAAATTACCCCCCATCTTCTCCTTTAAACATGCAACAATTCCCGGTGGTGCAGTACGGATAAAATCCTGAAGCATCTGTGGCGGTGGGCCGAATTGAGGCGACCCTCCTTGCCTATTTTGGTTGTTATCACCAAAAAATCCTCCTTCCTGCAACCCTCCCTCTTGATGCTCAAACTGCCGTTCAAATTGAATACTCTGAGAACACACGCGGAACGTGTCTGCAACTTCCGGAGTAGGAGATTCCTTACCATTAAGAACCCGTTCAAACGTGTCCCCAAGCTTATCTTTCAAACACGCAATTACTTCTGGCGGAGCTTTCTTGAAAATCTCTTGGGGATTTCCTTTTTGTCCGAATTTTTCAAAACAATTACGCATTCTTTCTCCAATATCACGACCGGGCGTCAACTTTCCCGATTGGATATTATCAAGCAATTCCTGTCCCAATGTCGACTTCAAACATGCAACAACCTCCGGTGGCGCATGCTCAATCCCCGCACGCATATTTACCACGCCGTCTTTCACTCGTTGCGCCTCCTCCTTACTAATAAATCCGTGCGCCACTCCAAAATCAAAACATTCTTGCTGGTGCGTTGAATCATTACAATATTGCTCACACGCCTGTGGCGAATCACATCCTCCGGGACCTTTTCCTCCCGTTTCACGAATGCGCGTCGCTTCGTCGTGAGAAATAAATCCTACCTTTTCTCCAAACGCCGTACATTCTTCTCCATGATCAGCATTACCACAATATGATTCGCAAGATTCTTTTGAGGTACATCCTCCCGGAGTCTTCCCCTCCTGCATAAGAGAGGCGATCGTTTTTATTTGTTCAAGTGAAGGTTCCCTTCCTCTATTCCCCGAGTCTCCCCTTTGAGGACCCTTTCCTTGAGTAATTCCTGCTTTCTTTGCAAAGTTGAAACACTCTTCTGCATGACTGAAATCACTGCAATATGATTCGCAAGATTCTTTTGAAGTACAGCCGCCGGGCATTTTCCCCCCTGACTGCAAATGTTTTAATATTTTTGCCCCGTCATCGGTGTGATCTGATTTTATTCCATGATCCTTGGTAAATTTCACGCACACTTCCAAGTTACTGATATCACTGCAGAAATGCTCACATTCTTGTGGCGTAGTGCATCCTCCGGGACCTCCCTTCGCCACCGCCTGAGTAAACGTCTTTGCGCGTTGTGCCTCGTCCTTATTCATAAGTCCATGCGCCTGAGCAAACGCAATACACGCATCGGCATGTGCGGGATCGTTACAATATGTTTTACACTCCCCCTTACTTCCGCAATTTCCCAACTCAGGAACAGGAAATACAATACCCGCTTCGCCAACCTGCGTATTCGCCGGCTCTACGGCGGTATTCGTATCCTGCGCATACACCAATGCGGCACCGACCATAAACACTGAAAATATACCCGCTATCACTACTGCTCTTCGTTGCATATCCATGGACTTTTATTGTTATTAATAATTTCAAACGAATAACACTTGAAAGTTACCTCTTCTATTCAAACGGGTTCTTATATGCCCCTTCAATTGGGTTTGCCGTAGGAGCCGACACTTCGATCACTTTATCTTGAATCGTATTTTGCGCTTTCTCTAAAAGCGAAGCTCCTAAACTTGAGGTGCTTACTTCCACAACAGGCACCGCGGAAGTGTCCTCTACTTGCGTTACCGGAGTAGCATTCGGTTCTTCCGACACAGAACCAGTCTGAGAAACGACATACCACACCGCAAGTATAGCAACGACGATGATTACCAACGTTGCAATAATATAATGCGCTTTTTTAGAATCCATTAAATTCATTGTAACAAATGAATAGATATCGCATGTGGATAAGTTTGTTTTGCACACTATTATAATCATCACCACCTCTTCTTATAAAAACAAAAACGTCCGCCCGTGTGAATCCAGGCGGACGCTCTCTCTGATTTCTGAAGATGAAGAAATGGGCGGTAATGGCATCGCGCTAGCGGGGTATAACCCAGAGGACAGTCTAGCCCTCAACCATCATTCCTCGTCTTCTTACTTGAGAAACTATTTAAAAGAACGCGTACAGTGTACTGCGTTCAGAAAATATTTGCAACTTTACTTTCCAAACGTTGTATACCACACGTCATTATTCCATTGCCAGTTACTATCCATTCCTCCCACCACCCACATTTTATCGCGCCATACCACGGCACCATGATCTTCGCGCCCCAGCCATAGAGGATCGCTATCTGTTTTCTCCCAGTTGACACCATCTTTTGTAAACCACACATCATTAGGTCCACTCCCCGAGTCTGAATCATTAAAACGTCCCAATGTCCAAAGCGCATCGTGATAACTTACAAGAACATGCCCCTGACGTTCCCTCCATGGAGGAGTATCCGTTACCAATGTCCATGTCTCTCCATCATCGGACACCCACACATCGTCAAACGTAGCACCATTCAAATCCATTCCTGCGGTGAGATAGAGTTTATTATTAAATACCGCCACGGAATGATCCCATCGCGATATCCACGATGCATTGCGAACCGCCTCCGTCCAATGGACACCGTCATCCGAGTACCACGCATCATTAAACGTCTCGCGAGTGTCATACCTCACACCTCCAATAAGCCATATCCTGTCATTCCACACTAAAAGAGAATGTCCTTCGCGCGCAGGCCATTCCGCTTTCGCAGTCGCCCTCTCCCATTGCGCACCATCATCGGATACCCATACATCGGAACGATGTCCAACTTCCGGGCCCCACCCGCCCATAAGCCATAGACGTCCTTTGAATTCAACCGCTTGTAGAGAACGGCGATTTCCCCATGGTGCGTTATCAGTTATGAGTTTCCACTCATATCCGTCAGCCGAAGTCCACACATCATTAAAATGAGGCGTGTCCCAATACGCCACATTTTTACCATGTTCATCGTGCGTTACCAGCCCGTTTCCATTCAATCCTCCCATTATCCAAAGTGCATCATTGAATACGGTGAGCGCGTGCGAATCCCGTGCTTCCCATGAAATAGTCGAGGAAGGAACCTGTTCCCAGCGAAGAGATGGCAATTCGAATTGCGGCACCATGGGTGTTGTGGTGGCTACCTGTAATAACATTGTTGGATTTTTTATCGTGCTCCTTTGAGAAGCACTATCGCGCACCACCACAAAAAGCGCCAACACAATCGCGAGCACCACTCCAATAAAAATAAAATGATTTTTTTTCATAACGATATCGGGATAGTCATAATTTCCAATCATACGAACTCTGTAACCACCGTAAAATCTTTTCCGCCTCCCCAAACCGATCATCAGACTCGAGCACCACTCCTTCTATGGTGCCGTCTCCCGAAGGGCTTTTCACTGCGAATACCAAAGTCTGCTTTGCTTTCGGTGTCTCACCCGTCTTCCCCCCGATAATACCCGCGGGCCACACATCCGACGCAAGTAAATCATCTGTCGTACGCGCATAATAGATCGCTCCTCGCATACTCTCCACTCTTGCTTCGGAAGTTTCTAATAATACGCGCAATGCCGGATGATTATCAAGCACCTCGCGCAAAAGCACCACAAGATCGCGCGCAGAAAAAGAATTCGGTTTTTCGCTTCCCGCAGGATCAAGACCCGTTGGATTTATTATGGAAACACTGTGAAGTCCGAGTCTTTTCGCTTCATCGCGCATCAATTCCACAAAACGATCATATTCATACGCATCTGCAAGTGCGCGAGCTGCCGGATTGGAAGACTCGATAAGCAAAAGCTTGAGTATATCCTCAATGGAAAATGCATCACCTGCAATAAGTTGCGACTGCGTGTTTGTTGTTGCTTCGCGAGATGCCACGGCAGAGATAGAAATCAATGCTCCGGGAGAAAATACTCTCTCTGCCACAATGGCGGTAAGAAGTTTCACAACACTTGCCACGGGGCGCGCCACATTGGCATTTTTATGCAACAATACTCTCGTACTTTCGCTTTTCGATGCGCGATACACCACAAGTACCGACGACGCAGACACATCGACACCCGATACGTCATGCATAAATCCCGGGTATATATCGCTCGCATATTGGCTCAAATACTCCCCTGCCGAGATACGCTCGTTTCCGATTGACATCGCGATATCCGTCCCCACGTATCGCAAATGCCACGGCTCATGTATATACCCGGTAATCGCTTCGCGTCCTTTCGGAAAAGAAAAGGTAAATCCATAACGAAACGCATTCGCGGCAAGCCACCTCCCCTCGCTCGTCGCATCAAATCCACTTGGTGTCCCCACATATCCCACCGAAGCGCCGGTAATATCTATCGCCGTTCCAAGTTGATGTTCCGATCCTCCCTGTGGCGCAATTTCGTTATCCGCTTGATCCCCTTCTAAAGAATGCCAAAAATCATACAGTGCCCGTTGCACATCGGCGCTTCGAAACCCCGAAGTTACGCCAAGGAACACTCCTTCCCGTGTTGCATCCGTGGCCATACGTTCGAACGCCGATGCGGCATCTTCTGTCATACACACAATCCCATTCGTCCAAAATCCTCCCGTAAGCACCCTAAGACCATCCGGCTCATAATCTTGTGGAAGAAGCGATTTTTTTCCTACGTTCCACAACATAAAATCCGGATATGCCAATGACGGCCTCGGGCACGTCTCATTAAAATATTTTTCGTTAAGCGCCGCACGAGTCTCTTCATCAACTATTCCTGTCCGAGAGAGTGATTCGTCGGACTGGAAGGCACGTACCGCATTTCCGGTTCTCTCTCCGTAAAATCCGGTATCATCATCAGACGCAAGATAATTTCCTTGTGCCAGCGTACTTTGCAAGAGTCTTATGTCACTTCCCGAATCTCCTTGCTGCATAGTCCGAAGAAAGCCGAATCGCGCACGCCATTCGCGCACCGCGTTGGTCTCAATCTGCGTAAGAGTAGCAAGTTGAGAGCGACGCATAGAGTCTTGTAATGAGGCGCGTTGCACGAAAAGCACTCCCGTAAGGAGCGCAAGTCCCACTGTCGCCGATGCCCACAAAACCCATCGAGTCATATCCCCACAATAATCGGGGACACGCTAAAGCGCAAATAAATAGCACATTCTTTGCTTTTTTTCTCCTTTATGGTATATTCCGATTACGTAAGTGTTCTCGATGCAGTTTCTTGACGCGGAGGTTCGTAAACGTTTCGTTTAAAAAACTTCACGGAGGATCGCACAAGAGAAGTAGGTCGCCTTACAAAGCAACAGAATTTTAAATGGCAAAGCGATTGTATGTTGGAGGACTTCCCTACTCGACAACGCAGGACGAGTTGAAAGACGCGTTCTCGCAAGCGGGTGCGGTTGAATCCTCTAGTATCATTACCGACAAAATGTCCGGTCGATCCAAAGGTTTCGGATTCGTCGAAATGACGAATGACGAAGATGCCCAGAAAGCAATTGAATTGTGGAATGGGAAAGACTTTGGAGGACGGAAGCTTACGGTAAATGAAGCACGCCCGATGGAGGCGCGTGCACCGCGACAGAGCTGGTAGTTTTCTACTCGTTCTTCGCAAAAAAACACTCCGGTGAAAGCCGGGGTGTTTTTGTTTTTTGCGGTATCGCTCGTGACTTGATAAATATTAATTTTTATGTTATAATGTTCCCAGCAAATTAACATGGGAAATGTGGTAATTTGCTTTGTATCAACCCTTCAAAAAAAGGAAGCAACAAGTGGAAGAAGAACTGTTTATTTCAGTGTGCGGATGGTGTAATCGCGCAAAAATAGGAGGGAAATGGACAAGTGTCATCCTTACCCCTCCCTACCCTGAGGGGTTTAAGATAACGCACGGCATCTGCCCCCCATGCAAAAAAAATATGGAGGAAAATTCTCCTCCGCAACCAATCCAACAATAGAGCTCCACAAATGTGGGGCTCTTCATTTTTATACCCCTTGTTTCCCAATTCCTTTTTTATTCACCTTACCTACATCGCCCTTGAGTGTTCGCGTAGAGCGCAATTGCGCTCTACG